>JANYAM010000102.1 GCA_025361365.1 Opitutus sp.
CCAGATAGGCGGCTTCGGGGGCGTTGACCGTCACGCGATAGGGAATCCAGGATTTGACCGCGACCGGCAGTTGCTCCGGGTCATAGCGCCAGAGTTCGTAGCGGGCGAAATCGAAACCCACATCAATGGGCCGCTGCGGAAAAATGACCGTCAGGCGTGGGGTTTCGCCGCCCGGTTTCTGCGTGAACAGCGAAACAATTCCGGGACTTTCCGGCAGGGTGCCAAAGGCGCGGCTGAGGCCGTTGCGGTTGGAGATCACGCCCGAGTCCGGCAGGCCGTATTCGCGAAAGACGTCCTGGCCGAGAATTTGCAGGTAGCCGGTCAGTGGCTGAGCCAGCGGCGAGAGCCACAGTACCAGATGCTGGTTGGACGGCAAAACGAGGTGCGGGCTGAGGTTGTAGTAGGTGGTGTGCCCGTCATTGACCGCGCGGAAGGTGCCGGAGGCCAGCAAGGCCGTGCCGCGGGGGTCGGCGGCGGGGAGGGCGCCCTTGCGCGCGGCGCTCTCGATGTTGGCGGCGAGCAGCGAGCGATCCTTTCGTAGCAGCCGGTGTTCGAGCACCGGATCCATGTAGCCGTGGCTGAAGTAGGAAGGGATGGTGGCAAAAGAAACGAAAGGATAACGTGTGAGCAGCACATTGTGCTTCTCATAGAGCAAATGGCTTTGCGGATCATACGGGATGGTCGTGTAAGCCTGCTGGATCAAGCGGTGGGCCTGGCTGCCCGACCACCCGAGGAAGGGCAGCAACCCGAGCAGGAATAATTTCGCCTTCCACCCGCGGCTTCCCGCCGGTTCCTCGCGGTGCACGGCGGCAAAGAAAAAGATGACCAGGAACGTCCAGATGGGCACCAACCGCTGCATCGGCCAGCTGTTCGTCGCTTGCATGACAGCGGAGGGCATTTTTTCCCAGAACCAAGCCGTCACGTATGGCACGGGCACAAAAAGCACGAACAAGCCGGCGACGCCCAGCGCCAGCAGCAGCGCGCCGGGCCGGCGGCGCCAGGGCAGCCAGGCAGCCGCCCAGATGAGCACGTAGAGGATCGCATACCCCGGCTGGTTGTCGGATGGGGCGCCGATGATCTTGCCGAACGGCAGGAAGGTGGCGGGGAAAGATTTGACGATCTCGACGGCGGCGCTGTGTCCGGAAATTTTGGCCTGATAGGTATTGTCGAGCAGCAGCACTGAGACCAGCGAGAGGGAGCCCAGCACGGCGAAGACGGCTCCACCGAATGCGGTGTAATTCAGCGCGCGCGGGCCGCGGAAGACCAGCAGCTTCACGCCGTAAGCCGCGCTGGCCGTGACCGAAGTCCAGAGGGCAATCGGCGGATGCGCGAGCCACAGGCCGGAGACGCCCGCCGCGAGGGCCAGATGGCCGGGCACATCGTTGGTGGTAGCCACCCGCCAGAGCCCATAGCAGACCGCCGGCAGAAAGGGCAGGGCGAGAAAAGTCATATACTGGTCGCCGCCAAAAACCGGGGTCAGCACCGCCGGACTCGCCAGGCACGCCAGGGCCGCGCCGCAGGCGAGCAGCGGTTGACGGGGCAGGATGGCCCGCAGGAAAAAGTAGGCTGAAAATCCCGTCAGCCCCAGGTTCACGGCCATGACCAGGTTTTTCAGGCTGAGAAAAGTCAGGGACTGGCCGGTCAGGAGATCGAGGAACGCGCCGAAATGTTGAAACCACGGCGCCAGGCGCAGCGGCGAGACGGCGCCATTGAAGGCATATTCGCTGACGCCGGCCCAGACCGGGAATTGCCCGGCCCGCACTTGGGTGACAAAGTCGGACAGCATCGTGTCATACCAATATGCATCCCCCGCGCCGATGGGTCGGTGCGTGTAGAAAGGCAGCACCAGCCAGACCGCCGCCCCGAGCAAGACCAGCCACCGCCCCGCCTCGCCGAGCGCGGGCCAGCCGGGCTGCGGATAAAATTTCCCCAGGGCCAGCCGCAGGAAACCTCCGGTGAGCAGGACGGCCCCCGCCAGCCACCAAGCCGCGGGCCACGAAATGTCTCCGATGGTCCGGGCCGCGAGCCACGGGGCGGCCAGCACCATCAGAACGGCCAGCGCCAGACCACCGGCCGCGCGCCCGGGCCAGTGACGCCAGCGACCGTGGCCGCCGCACAGGCACCAGCCGAGTCCGGCCGCCAACGCTAAGGTCAGGGCAAAATAAACCGGAGGCCGGCCCTCGTGGCCACGGA
>JANYAM010000104.1 GCA_025361365.1 Opitutus sp.
CGCAAACTCAGGCAAAGGAGTGATCTCGACGAGCAGGAAGGACTCATCGCTATAGCCGTTGCCGACAACCTTGTTGGCGGAATCCCGGAGGATGTGCGGCGTGGGCCATTGGATGTCGCCGGCCTTGAAGCCCGCGGGCAGCGTCCAGGTGATCGCCGTCGGATAACCGGTGCCCGGGGCGAGCCAGTAGCTGTGCCAGTGCGGGTCGTGCTTCAACCGGAGGGCGATGGTGAAGGGCTGGCCGGGGACGATGACTGCCGCGTCGGTGACCAGCTGGGCGGCCACGGCCCCTTTTCTGACCGTGCCGGACTCGGCGGCGAAGGCCAGCGCGGGCAGGGCAAGCAGGAGGCAAAGCAGGCGGGGCAGTTTCATCAACCGGTGAGAGTAGGATGGAAGTGGTTTATTTCAAATGCGCATTGCCAGGCGGTATTACGCCCGGACCAATCCATACCCAGGCAGGGGATGGCCACAAAAAGGCACAAAAAATCACAAAGGGATCAGTCGGGCAGCGACGCGGTCGATGGAAGAAATCGGCCTCTTTTTGCACCTGCTCGTGCCTTTTTGTGGCTAAAATAATTCCGGCTGTTTCGGCGACTGCCGCGCCGGACGTTATGACCGGGCCGGGCGCTCCGCGCCCTTCCGGGTGAGCAGGTGGGTGAACAGCAGGGACCAGAAACAGAGCACGATGTTAAACAGTGGAATCTGCAGCGCGGGCGGCAGCGCGTAGACGCAACACACCACCGGCACCCACAGCGCCCACACGGTCAGCAGCACCGGGAAGACCCGGCGGTAATACCAGCCGCCGGCCCGCACGTCGGCCAGCACCGGGGCCCAGCGGAAGCCGGCGTCCTTCCACGCGAAGATCAGGTTGCCGACCGGCGCGGCATACAACGGATTGAAGCCGCCTTGATCGGCGAGGACCTTCCGTGCGATGGTTCCCGCATCGGTGCCGTCGCCGAACCAGCCGGACAGGATGCGATACCACAGGTCAACCTCCACGCCTTTCCACACCCAAAACAGGGTGAAGAAGAGGATGAGCGGCCACGGATTGGCCGCGCGGGTTGCCGGATTGAGCCGAAGGTAAAGGAAAGGCAGCACGCCGCCGCACAGGGCCGACAGCGCGGCCGAGAACCAGTAGCCGCCCTCCGTGCGCCAGAAGGCGAACCGGTCAAAGAGGCCATGCGCCGCCGGCACGAAATAATACGAGAGCACGAGCCCCAGCGCCGCGGCCTGCAACACGAGGCCGGGCCGGAACAGCGCCTGCACGCCGTGCCAGCCGGCGCGCCACGGGGCTTCCTCGATGGGTTGGGTGGCGGACATAAACCGCCGACGTGAGCGGGCGGGAGCGGTCAGGGCGAGAGAGAAGTGGGGCGGAACGCGTTGACCCGGGGCAAGCGTGAGGTCAGCACGGCATATCCAAGGCAGATTAACCACTAATCCACACTGATGGTTCACTAATCATGGCAGTTCCAAGTCTTCAGGCTTTTAACCACGGATTGCACGGATGGACACGGATGGATCCGAACCAAAGCCCGGACAACGGATGGGTTTTAACCACGAATGCATCGCCTAACGGCGCTGCTACTTGGTGAGCTCCGCCTAATCGGCTCCGCGTGGGCTTCGGGGGGTCGGCTGATCGCCGACCGAAGGGCACGGGCTGGCGGGGATCTCACCGCGGCGATTAGCCGCGCCTCCGAACCCAAGCCGGAGCCGATTAGGCGGAGGGCTCCTCCAAGCGAAGCCGTTAGGCGGAGCATTCGTGGTTAAACCCTCCGAGGAATTGGACGGGATCGTTGACCAACCGCAGCCCGTGGGATTGCTTCACGTCATGCCGATGGATTTTGTCGAATTGGAGCGACGCTGCCGGGCCGCCTTGACGGCGCAGGGCGGCGACGCGGCCCACGATTTGGAGCATGTGCGCCGCGTTGTGCGCAACGCGCAGGAACTCGCCACGACAGAGGGCGCGCGACTGGAGGTCGTGCTGCCGGCGGCGTGGCTGCATGATTGCGTGACGGTGCCGAAGGACTCGCCGCAGCGCGCGCAAGCCTCGCGGCTCGCCGCCGCGCAGGCGGGCCAGTGGTTGCGCGAGTGGGGCTGGCCGGCGGACTTGCTGCCGGACATCGCGCACGCCATCGAGGCCCACAGTTTCACCGCGGCGATCACACCGCGCACGCTCGAGGCCAAGGTCGTGCAGGACGCCGACCGGCTGGATGCGCTCGGCGCGGTGGGCCTGGCGCGCTGCCTGATGCTCGGCGGGGCGCTCGGCCGGCCGCTGTATGCGGTGGACGATCCCTTCTGCGAGCGACGCGCGCCGGACGACTCCGCCGCAAGCGTGGATCATTTTTATACGAAACTGCTGAAGCTGGAAGAGACGATGCAGACCGCCAGCGGCCGGGAGGAGGCGGGGCGGAGGACAAAGTATTTGGCCGGTTTCCTTACAGAACTGCGTCGCGAGTTAGGGCGTCCACAGAAAACCTGAAACCGGAAATCTGAATTGGACGAATCCCAAGCTCTTTTAGCCACGAAAGATCACAAGGAGCGCAAAGCCCGATCGTTTCGGATGAATTCTCGTAAGCGTCGTCCGGGGTGATCTACTCGCTCATCGTCTCCGCCCAGCGCCGCGGACTCGATCCCCATGCCTACTTGAAGGATGTCCTCACCCGCCTGCCGGCCATGCCCCCCAAGATGACCTCACCCCGCTGCTGCCCACCTACTGGCAGCCGACCAGCGCATCGTAGCTCTCGTAGCTACGAAACTATCCCCGTCGTAGCTCTCGTAGTTACGATCCCGTCAAGGGGGCCCTCGGGACGACGCTTACATCTGAATTGGGCGAACCCCCAAGCCCTTCTAGCCACGAAAGATCACAAGGAGCGCAAAGCCCGATCGTTCCGGATGAATTCTCTGCGCTCTTTGCGTTCTCTTGTGGCTAAAAATTCAACTGATTGATCTGTCGGCGGCCCGTCGCGATTTACTTCCGCAGCGGCACGACGAGCGTGGCGTCGTTCAGCCCGAGCGAGAACTCCGTCGGGCTGAGGCTGAGCATCTTGAGGTAAGTGGGCCGGTCCCTGTTCCCGACCGTGATGATGTCACCGATCTTGCAGGACGTGTTGTTGAGGGTCAGGTAGAGCGCGCCGTTGCGATTGATCACGCCGCCGATTTTGAGCGTGGCGGCGTATTTCTTGAGCGTGTCACCGTCGCTGAGATCTGCCGCTTCCGGGACCAGCGCGGTCTCGGGTTTTTCCAGGCCCGTCGTTGGCGCTGTGCCCGCCACTTCTTTCGGTGCCTGGTAGAAAGGATTGGGCGGGTTTGCCGGCAAGGGCACGGGGTGCAGGCGCTGCTCCAGCATGGCGCTGATGCGGGCCTTGGTCAGTGCGTAGCGGTCGGCGATGCGTTTCACTTCCGCCGGGTTGGGGGCGTCGGCCGCCCTCATGGGCAGAGGACAGAGGACGGACGACAGAAGACAGAGAGTGATGAAGTGGCGGCGCATCGGGTGGCGGGTGGCGGAGCTCATGGGCGGGCGAGCACTTCGAGGGTTAAGTCTAAGGTGACCTGAGCGGGTGCATCACCGACTTCATTGCCCGAGGTGCGGCTCGGGCCAGCACCGCCTTGAGTAAGTGAATACGTTTGAACGCGGTAAAGCCGCGGGCCGGATTCGAGTTCGCGGAGGAAACGCAGCACTTGGCGGTAGGAACCAGTGGTGCGGAGTGTGAAGGGCACGGTCTTGTAGGGTTGCTCGGGCGGAGGCGGCATCGAGCTGAGTTGGTTCAGGGCATCGAGGTGCAGCCGGCTGGAGGTTTCGAGCTGGTAGAAGTAGCCCATGTTCTCCGGCAGGTCCCCCTCATTCACCAGATGCTGGTCAATGAAAGCCAGGGTCTCCTTCACCGAGGCGAGTTCGCTGGTGACGCGGCCATGGTTGGTCAGGGCTTGCATCATATCCTCGCCGTTGCGCTGCAGGGTCAGGTGACCCGCAGAGAGTTCCTGATGTTGGGTCCAGATGAAGTAGTTGCCGATCCACAGCAGGATGGCCACCAGGCTGCAGCCGATGGCAAACGGGTTGCGCCGGAAAAAACCGAGCATCTGCTGGAGGAACACGTTCACGGCTTGGCCTCCTTGAGCTTGAGGGCCACCTCGAAATGCATGCCCTGGTCGCCGTCGACGCGTTCCAGCGAGGTGAGGGCGATGGGGCCGAACAGGGCGGCGAACTGGTGATCGCGGCGCAGGGACTCCACGTAGGCGCGAAGCTGCTGGGTCGCCTGCTCAGACGGCGCGCGCAGCGTGCCGCGGAGCACCACGCCGCCGGCAAAACCGTTGATGCTCTCGATGCTCATGTGCTCCAGTCGGGTGCGCCCGACAGCCATGACCAGGTCGGACAGCACATAGGGCGCCGCGGTGAGCGTGTAGGCTTGGTCGAGCTTGGCGGTCTGGTCGCCGAGAGTGCGGGTCAGGGCCTTCAGCTCGTTCGCCTGCTTCTGGTTTTCACTGATGCGCTGGTTCCAGAAGGAGATTTCCGTCTGGAGGGAGCGGTTGAGGTAGAGCTGCCAGAACAGGATTATCAGGGCGCAGACGGCCAGCGTGGCCGCGATGGCGTTAAACATGAAGCGGCCGCGAACGAGGTCGTTGCTGGGCAGGTTGCCCGAGAGCCGGCAGTCGAGATGCCACGGGCCCTGGTAGACATCATTGTCCTTGGGATTCTTGGCGGGGATCGGCCCGGGGAGTTCGGCAACGAGGCTGAGGGCGCCGAGCCAGTGCGGGCCGGGGGCGGCGACGCCTTCGCCCAGCTGAAGGTTGACGGTGGGCAGCCAGGCCGGGCAGTCGAAGGTGAACGGCGCGCGGCCGACGACCTGGGCCAGTGGCTCGGCGATCCAGGAGAGCGAGGCAGGCAGGTAGGCGCAGTAGATTTCACCGACCGGCTGGCCGGTGGTCATCTCGTAGGAATCCACGAGCGGCTTGAGGTCGCGACCGATGGCGCGGACAAACTTGCTGGCGCGCAGCAGCAGCTCGTCGTCGGCGTGCTGCAGGCGCTCGCGAACCTCGGCCGCTTCCTTCAGGCCGAATTCCTTGCACGCGGCCTGGGCGATGGAGGAGAAACCGTGGCGCACCGGGCCGGGCGTGTGCACGCCCTCCTTGCCGAGGATGTAGGCCGTGGTGTGTTCCTGCTCGATGACGACCACGACGGCGGCGCGCTTGTCGTTGGTGCGCGTCTTGTGGTCCATGATCGCGCCGAGCAGCGGCAGCAGGCTCATTTCCAGCCGGTAGGGCAGCATCCGGTGGTCGAGCATGCGCTGCTGGACCTGGTGCACATCGGTGTTGGAGACACCGCAGATCAACGCCGGGCGGGCCATGCCCTCGGCCGGCACCAGCGCGCCCTCGAGCGGGCTCAGCGGGGCGAACTTCCAGTTCGCGGGGTTCTCGATCTTATACTGTTCCTTGACGAGGTCGGTGAGATAGCCGGCTTCGGAGAGCCGGCGCGCCTGGATGCTCTCACGCTGGAGCAGGGCCTCGGGCGGCACAAAGCCGCCGATGACCGGCACCCAGGACTTGGCCTTGTCGAAATTGGCGTCGAGCCACTGGCGCAACCCCGCATCGTCGTCCGAGTCGAACTCCACGGTCGACTCAATGACCACCGGGCCGTCGTCCGGCCGGTCAATGGCCGCGGCAAGGATCTGATAGGGATTAACCTCTATCAGCAGGCTGTGCCGGGTGTTGCGATTGGAGAAGATCAAGGAGTGAAGTGACGTGCTGGATCAGGACTATTGAGGAAGAAGGATTGGCGTCAAGGCGTCCGCCGCAGGACGGGAAGTCCAATTAACCACGAAGACAAGAAGGCCCCAAGCGGGAATAGAGGACGACGGTTGAAGGCAGATGGGGCGCCAACCCGAAGGGGAAGAAGGGTCTCAGCCGAGGTATTCGCGAAGGTGGGTGGCGAGGTATTCGTAGACGATGGAGCGCGGGGCGGCAAAAATCACTTCCAGGCGACCGGCATGATACCGGTAGATGAACCGGTGATGGCCGACCCGCAGCCGGTAGAAGCCGGCGAAATCCTCCATCAGCGGTTTGGTGTCGCCCTTGGGCAAGGCAGCGAGGGCGGCTTTGGCCCGGCGGCGAGGTTCGGGGGCCAGGCAGCGCAAATAGTCGCGCACCGTGGCATCGATGATGATCTCAATCCTCAACGGAGGACAAGGGGTAGAACTTGAGTTTGCCGGCGCGCAGCTTCTTGAGCTGGGCCATGAACCTGGGATCGGCGAGGAGCTCCATCGTCTCAATCATGCCCCCGAGGCGTTCCGCCGAGATGACGTGGACCACCGGGCGCTCGTGGCGGGTGATGGTGACCAGGGCGCCGGACTCGGCGGCGCGGACGGCGGCGGCGGTCTCGCGCTGGAGTTCCCGAACGCTGTATGTATCTTTCATGTCAAAAAGCAGTATTCAGCCCGGAGCACTAGTCAACCCC
>JANYAM010000137.1 GCA_025361365.1 Opitutus sp.
CGGTGAGCGGCGTCCATGCAAACGGCAGGCCGGTGGCGTTGCACTCCACCTCCCAACCGGCCACGAGGCCGAGCGGCATGGGTTTTCGCAGGAGAGATGGATAACGCGTGATGAAGTCCGGTGTGCGGCTCGTCGCCACGCGCACGCGCACCACGGAGCGCAGCTTGTCGAGATACTCCTGAAAATTGTCCACGCGCCGGCGGCGCCACTCGCGGAGGAAATCGTTCGGGTCAAAGCCCATCAGGTTCATGCCGTTGTAGAGGCCATGTTCGTTGGCGCTGCCGAACTTCTTGGTGGCATACCACGACGCAAAGTCGTGCGTCATCACCAGCCCGATCTCAAAGTGCATATGGGCACGCTCCTTCGGGATGGCGGTGCTGCCCTCGCTGCGGCCCATGGTGGCGATGACCTGTCCGCGCTTCACGGGCAAACCCGGCCGGAGGCCGGGTTCCACCTTGGCGAGATGGGCATAGAGGGTGTAGACGGCCGGCGTGAGATCCGGATGCTCGAGGACAATGTAGCGACCGTAGTTGCTGTTGCCGGGCGAAGTGCTCACGTAGCGCACCACGCCGTCCATCGCCGCCGTAATCGGGTCCGTGGGCTCACCACGCCGGTCATGCGCCGTCGCGCGGATGTCGAGTCCCTCGTGGAACTGGGTGCCGCCGCTGCGCACGCAGCCGAACAGGCCGGACTCGGGCTCGCCCGAGACGGTCGGTTGCACCCAGGCCGCATAGTCGCGGCCCTGCTCCCACGCCTGGTTGGGCGTCGGCCAGCTGAACTCGAGGCGTTGGGAGAAAGCGGGGTTGGTCGCCAACAAACCCAAGACAGCCAGACCGATCCATTTTGGCCACAAAGAGGCACGAAGAGGATTCTGTCTGCCGGCGAAAATCTTCCGCGCGCCGATGGGCGCGACGCAGGCATACGCGGTCGCCACACCCATTTTTTGTGCCTTTTTGTGGCCAACCCCGCCTTGGTTTGAATCACAGGGCTGCGGCTCGTCCGGAGGCCTCGCCCTACCGGATTCCTGGCTTCGCCGGGGATGACAAACCATGCTCAGCGGGCCTTCTTCGCGATGGCCGCCGAGGTGCGCTTGAGGCGCTCCGCGATGGGCGGCAGCTCCTCGTTCGGCACCTCGACGAAGATCAACAGGTTCCCGTCCGCGATCGGCTGGTCGAGGCGACGGGCCCCGACCGGGGCATCGTTGAGCATCAGCACCAGCCGCCCGCCCAAGTTGGAGGCACTCAGCCGGTAGAGGTCCCGCGCGGCGGCGGGCGTGAACTGGAAATAAAGACACCAGCCGAGGTCCACCTTGGCAAACTCCACGTTGGCGATGTCGTATTCGACGAGCACCGGCTTCGGGTTCACGTTCACGACGACCTGGCTGATCGGCAGCCGCACGGCCATGCCCGGCGTGCCCGGTCGCACCTCCATGAAGAAACGCGCGACCATCGGCTGGTCCATCGCCGAGGGCGGCTTCGTCTGGCAGCCGGAGAAAAAAAGCAGTCCGAAAAGCAACGCAATCAAATGGAGAGCCTTGACCAGTGGGAGGGGCTTTATGCCCCGACTTGGCCTTCGCTGAGCAAATCCAGTCGGGGCATAAAGCCCCTCCCACCCATTTTCCAAACCTGTCGCGAGCCGAATGGGTGGATTGATCATTGGCCCGCTACCTTTGCAGCAGATTCGAAAGCCTCAAGGATATCCGCACCGATCGCGTCGGCGAGCAGGCGCCCGCGGGGCGTCAGGCTGATGCGGCCCTCGACGGTCGCCACCATCAACCCGCCGAACAAAAACTTGGGCAGCAGTTCCTCCAACCCGTTCCAACCGGGCGTCGGGAAGCGCCGGCGCAGCCGCGGCAGCGACACGCCCTCGTTCATGCGCAGCCCGAAGATCACCGAGTCGGCCGCCAGCAAGTCGTTGGTCAGGGCCACCCGGTCGGTGGTGGCGCGGCGGCTGGCGGCGAGGTCGGCGTGCCAGAGGGTCAGGTCAGACGGGTTGGCGGCGCGCCAGCCGGCGTGCTGCGAGGCGCCTGACGGTCCGAGGCCGACCCACTCGTGCATGTTCCAAGTGTTGAGATTGTGGACACACTGGTGGCCTTTGCGCGCGAAGTTCGACACCTCATACTGGGCGTAGCCGGACGACTCGAGGAACTCCCACGTCTTCACGTAGAACGCCGCCTCCTTGTCCGCATCGAGCTTCACCTTGCCCTGCGATAGCTTGACCCACAGGGCCGTGTCCTCCTCGAAGGTCAGGCAGTAGGTCGACAGGTGGTCGGGGGCGAGTCGCAGCGCCTCGGTGAGGTCGGCGCGCCATTGCTCCTCGGTCTGGCCGGGCAACGCGAACATCAGGTCGATGTTAACGCTGGCAAAGCCCTGGGCGCGGATCAGCTCATAGGCCCGGTAGATCTGGTTGGTGGTGTGCTGCCGGCCGAGCGCATCGAGCAAGCCCTCGTTGAAACTCTGCACGCCCATCGAGACGCGCGTCACGCCGAGCTGCTTGAGCACGGCGAGGCGGTCGGCCGTGACGGTGGCCGGGGCCAGCTCGACGGTCCACTCCGCGGGCTGCCCGGCGTAGAGCAGCATGATGCGGCCGAGTTGCTCGAGTTCCGCGGGTTTGAGCAGGCCAGGTGTGCCGCCGCCCCAGAATGCGGTGGCCGCGCGTCGCGAATCCCACGGAACGAGCGCCGCTTCCGCCTCAACGGCATCGACATAGCGCCGCACCGCGTCGCCCTTCGGCACGGTTTGATAGAATGCGCAGAAGTCGCATGTCGTCGCGCAGAAGGGCACGTGCACATACACGCCCAGCGGGGGCGGCGGCAGCGTCTGAGCTTTTTCTTGCCCTGAGGGGAACCCGGCCATTATGAAATGAGTCAATTTACGATCTGCCAACGGCCTACGCGGCCCCGGCGGTCACTTTACCCAAATGCACAAGACTCCCTTCCTTCACGCGAGCAGAATTTTGTCGGCCCTCGCCGCCATGGTCACGCTGCTGGTCCTCACGGGCTGCAATCTCACCATTACCAACCTGACGCCGAACCGCGTGCCCGCCAACCCGTCGCAGATCTACACCATCACGGCGAGCTTCCGGCCCACCAGCGGCCAGATCGACCCGGCCAGCATCGCCCCGCGGATCATCATTGACGGCTCGGCCTACAAGATGACCAAGAGCTCGGTCGGCACCGACATCTGGGAGTTCGAATACCAGATCCCGGCCGGCCGCGCGGCCGCCACCTATTACTTCATCTGCGATTACACCTCCCGGGAAAACGCCGGCGGGCAGACCACCGAGATGTATTCTGAACTGCAGACGATGCAGATCACCGGACGCTACGTCATCCGCTCCGAGGCCACGCGCGCCCCGGTCGGCTCGCGCGTCAGCGTCCTGGGCGCCGGTTTCACCACCGCCGACCTGGTCTACTTCGACTCCATGCCCACCCGCACCGTCTTCGAGTCGCCGAGCTCGCTCAGCTTCTTCGTCCCGGCCGTGGCCGCCGGCCGCACCTACAAGCTCAGCGTCATGAACTCCGTCACCGGCAACCTCGACGTCGGCACCTTCCGCGTGGACGCCATTAGCTTCCAAGTGTCGCCCTCCGCGCTGGTCCTCCACCCTGGCGAGCAACAGGCGCTGACCTTCACTATCCCGAGCCCGGCGCCCGCCGGCGGCATGCTGATCGACGTCCGCACCGACGTGCCGGAGAGTGTCATCATGCCCGAAGTGATGGTGCAGGCCGGCAACACCAGCGTCACGATCTTCGTGCAGGGCGGCAAACCCGGCAACGGGTCGCTGTTCTTCACCAGCAGCGCCGGCGAAAGCTCGGTCGCCGTCACGGTCACGGGAAAGTAAGCGAACCTCGCTTCTCTCTTTCAGGCGCGCCCGCAACGGCGCGCCTTTTTTCTGTAGCGGCGGTCTGTGACCGCCGGTCCGGCGCTCATAGAGCGCCGCTACAGGAAGCAGGCTCGTCAGTGGAAATTAACCCGTTCCCTCCAACCGCCGCGCGCTTGCACCGTCCCGTCCGACCGGCTTTTCTCCGCGCATGACCGACCCCGCCACCGACCGGCAGATCCAGTCCCTGGAGCGACCGCACAAGTCGCTTTGGACCTATTACCTGATCAGCTGCCTGGTTTTCCCGCCCCTGCTCGTCGTCCTCGGCCCCTACCTGTGGTTCCGCTACAGCACGATGCGTTACAAGTTCACCGATGACGGCATCTCGATGAGCTGGGGCATCCTCTTCCGCCGCGAGATCATCGTGAACTACGCGCGCATCCAGGACATCCACCTCCGCTCCAATGTCGTCGAGCGCTGGCTCGGCCTCGCCCGCATCCTCGTCCAGACTGCCTCGGGCAATTCCTCCGCCGAGATGACCATCGAGGGCATCAAGGAGTTCGAGGCGCTGCGCGACTTCCTCTACTCCCGCATGCGCGGCGTGAAGGACCACGCTCATCACCCCGTCGCGGCGCCCGCGACTCCGGCCGCTGTTATTCCGGTCCTGGCCGGCGCCGGCGGCTCGGGCGAACTCGCCGCCGCGCTGCGCGAGACCGCTGCCGAGCTCCGCGCCGTGCGCGAGGCGTTGGCCGCCCGGAAAAACCAAGGCACCTGAAGGTATGGCCACAAAAAGGCACAAAGGGATTCAGCCTGCAGGCTCTGTCTGCGTCGCGCCGATAGGCGCACTGGGGACGTGGATGGCCGGACGGACTATTTTTGTGCCTCTTCGTGGCAATAATTCCGATGTATAACCGCTACAGCACCTTTGTCCTGCGCTGGCTCAAGGTTCCGCCTGAGCCGCATCCGCCGCAGGGCGACCCGGCCTCGCTCCGTGTTTTCCGCGCCGGGAAAAATTTCTACCGGCTCCGTATGTTCGCCTGGAGCGTCACCCAGGTGATTGCCTTCGCCAGCATCGTATTCTGGGTGTTCGTGTTCGTCAGCGTCGAGGAAACCGCCCGCATCGAGAAGGCTCGCCGCGCGGCCGTCACTCTGGCGGTGTCCAATCATCAGGCCACCTTCACCGAGCAGGCGGACCAAGCCCTCGCGTCGCTGAAGGGCGGTCAGCCGGCGGACCTCAAGGCCAAGGGCCCCGCCCCCGCGAACGGCGCGAAGAAACCAATCCGGCGCGTGCGCGTGGGCGGCTGGGACGGCTTCCTCCAGGTCTTTGTCGAGCTCGCGATTATGATGCCACCGTGGGCGTTTCCCATCCTTTGGACGCTGAAGATCATCGGTCTCGCGCTCTATCTCGTGCAGCTGCCGCTTACCTACGCCGTCCGCCGGCTCGATTACGAGATGCGCTGGTATATGGTGACCGACCGCAGCCTCCGCATCCGCACCGGCGTCGCCAGCGTGCAGGAGATCACCATGAGCTTCGCCAACCTCCAGCAAGTCGAGGTCTCGCAGGGCCCGTTGCAACGCGTGCTTGGCCTCGCCGACCTCAAGGTCCAGTCCGCCGGCGGCGGCGGAGCCCCGGGGCGGGGCCAGCGCGCCCACCAGGACTCGCTGCACATCGGCTATTTCCACGGCGTGGAAAACGCCCACGAGATCCGCGACCTCATCCAGGAACGGTTGCGGCGTTTCCGCGACAGCGGCCTCGGCGACCCCGAGGAAGAGGTAGGGCGGCGAGTCCCTTCGCCGCCGGAGCGCGGAACGGAGTCCGCGCCCTACCCTCCATCCACCGATGCCGACGTGCTGGCTGCCGCGCGCGAACTCGCGGCCGAGGCAAGGGCGCTGCGGGTGGCGTTGGGGTGAGGTGGAACGCGTTGCCCCCAACGCGTTGGTTTGAGGGAAAGCGTGTTGAGGGCAACACGCTCCACCCTCACTTCCCGTCGTTGATCTTGCGCCAGGTGACGTGCGCGGTGTCGGTCGAGCCGACTCCAAGCTGCTGGGCGAAGTCGAGCATGCGCGCGTCGTCCTCCGTCACGGGATCGAAGCCGTTGCGCTTCCGCACGGCGTTGATCCGCTCGAGCATGATCGAGTCGAGCAGCACCGGGTCGGTGGTCATGAGCAGGCGCGGCTCGGAGGCGGTGTAGAGGGAGTTGAAATACGGGCCGCCGATAAACTGGTAGAGCTGCAGGCTGGCGATGTTGAGCGCCCAGCTGTCGCGCAGCTCGGGGATGGCGGCCATCTCGGCGACGGCGGCGGGCGCGGTGGCCGGGCTCTTGAAGAAGCGGAAGGTGTTCGAGGCGTTCCAGAGCGTGGCGTTGACCAGCGCGCCGTTGATGCCGAGCACGGGGTGGTCGGTGTAGACCGGCAGGTTGATCCAGAAGTCGGCGTCGAGGAACAGCGGCGTGGCGAGAAAGCTCTTGCGATCCTCCTCGGTCGTGGTGGTGGCCTTGCCACCCGCGGCGTTTTTCACGGCCTGGTCGTTGGTGATCGGGTCGAAGCGCGAGGGCAGTGGGCTGTCGTAGAACCAGGCCGGGTCATAGAACTTGCCCGACTCGAGCACGTAAACCGGATGGCCGGGGAACTGCGGAATGCCGGTGGCGAAGGACGGCAGATAGCCGGTGAGGCGGAGGCGCAGCGGGTTCAGGCCGACGAGGAAGATGTTCTGCCGCTCAAAGCCGCGCTTCTCCAGCGAGGCGATGAGGGCGCGCACCAGGCCGAACGGCGTGGCCAGGCCGGGGCCGGAGTCAGTGTAGATCTTGAGGCCGACCTTCTTCTTCGCGCCCGGCACCAGGTGGCGGCCGGTGCTGACCTCGTAGTCCTGCAGGACCTGCTCGACGGCGTAGCGGTAGTCAGCGTCGCTGAAATCGGAGAGCTTGTGCTCCCAGACGGGGGCGGCGGGCTTGGCCGGCTCGGCGGCGCGGGCCGCGGCCCCGGACAGGGACACGAGGGCAAAGAGCAGGGCAGTTTTCGACAGGAGGGAACGCATGTGGATGGGCGCGCGGCGGACCGGATGGACCGGGCGCGAACCGTGACAGACCCCAACTTCGGTTAAAAGTTTAATCGGGAAGACAAATTCAACCGGTAGGGCGAATCGTCCTGACGAGCCGCGGCTCATCCGGAGGATTCGCCCTACCCGCCCCATTTTATGCTGGGCGACGGTCACAGACCGCCGCTACAGCTAATGCCCCGTGCCCGTCATCAAAGCCACCAGCCTGCGCGACCTGAAAAACCGCGTGAACATCCACGATGTCGTGGTGCGGGTGGTGAGCCTGAAGAAGGCCGGCGGCGGTCGCTTCAAGGGCCTGTGCCCTTTCCATTCCGAAAAGACCCCGTCGTTCAACGTGGCTGCCGACAAGGGATTCTACAAATGCTTCGGCTGCGGCAAATCGGGCGACGTCATCAGCTTCGTTCAGGAGACCGAGGGCCTGCAATTCACCGAGGCGGTCGAGGCCATCGCCCAGCGCTTCGGCGTCACGCTCGAATACGAGGAGGGCTCCGGCGGACCGTCCAAGGAGACGCGCTCGCTGCGCCAGGAGATCTTCGATATCCACGACCTCGCGGCCGATTACTACCGCCAGGCGTTTCTCGCGACCACGCCGCATGGCGAGTTCATCCGCGATTACTGGGAGAAGAATCGGAAATTCACGCCCGAACTCGGCGAGGATTTCAAGATCGGCTTCGCGCCGCCCGAGGATTCCGGCCTCGCCGCCGCGCTGCTCAAGCGGAAGTTTACCGAGGACGCGCTGCGCCAGTGCGGCCTGTTCTTCACGCGCGACGGCGCCGTGCTCACGCTCGGCGCGTTGCGCCCGCGCTTCCGCGGCCGGCTCATGATTCCCATCCGCGACCACCAGGGCCGCGTGGTGGCGTTCACCGCGCGCCAGCTCGAGCTCACGCCGGCCGACGATCCGGCGCGCGAGGCGAAATACGTCAACTCACCCGAGACGCCCATCTTCACGAAGAGCAACCTGCTCTTCAACCTGGATCGCGCCCGCACGCACGCCGGCGACGGCCATCCCTTCGTGCTCGTCGAGGGCCAGCTCGACGCGCTGCGTTGCTGGAGCGTGGGGCTCAAGACCGCGATCGCGCCGCAGGGCACGTCGATCACCGAGGGGCAGCTCGCGCTGCTGCGCCGTTATCATCCGCAGGTCGAGTGCTTCTTCGACAGCGATAGCGCCGGGCAGAAAGCCGCGCTGCGTTTTTTGCCGATGGCGCTGAAGGCCGGGCTCGAGGTGCGTTTCCTCATGCTCGCCGGCGCGGAGAAGCTCGATCCGGATTTGCTGTTCCTGGAAAAAGGCCTCGCCGCCTACGACGAGGTGAAGCGCGGCTCGTTGTCCGCGATGGATTTTGCGTGCCGCTCGCTGCTGCCGAATCCCGCCGCGGCGTCGGCTGAGCAGAAATCCCGCGCCGCCACCGAACTCTTTGCGATCATCGTGCAGACCGACTCGGACGTGACGCGCACATCGTTCCTCAGCGAGATCGCCGGTTTCCTGCGCGTGGCGCCCGGCGCGCTCGAGCGCGACCTGCGGGCCTTCCAGGCGCGGCAAAGCGGGGGACGATTCGCCAACCCGAACGCCGCGCCCGCACCGGCCGCCAAGCCCGTCGCCGATGCGCATGGCAAAGCTACCGAGGCGCACCTCCTTTTTCTCTGCCTGCACCACGAGTCGCTGTTGCACGCGCTCGCCAGCCAGTTGCCGCACGAGTGGATCGATGTTTCGCACCCCGCCGGCAGCCTGCTCGACCGCATCCTCGCCGAGGCCGCCCACAACGGCTGGGCCGGGCGGGAAAATCTCGACCAACTCCTTGAGACAGAGGAGGAAAAGGCCATGGTGGCCTCCCTGCTTTTCGAGGCCGCGGCGGACGATGATCTGGCCAAGGTCGCCAACGAGGGATTGCGCTCGTTGCAGCGGCGTTTTCTCGAGCCGCGCCTGAGGCAAATAGAACTTGAAATAGCCTCCAAAGGCACGGATGTTGAATCTGACCTACTTTCCCTCTTGAAACAGCGCGCCGAAATCACCCAACAGCTCCGCAATCCGCCGAAGCTTTCCCTGGGTTCGTGATCCGCCCTAATTTCCGCACTGTTTGACCGTAACCCAGCACGGGACACCTTATTTACGTTATGCCGAGCAAATCCAAGCACGCCGCCGCCTCCAAAAAGTCCCTGAAGGACCACGGTCACACGAAATCGCACCACAACGAGCCGGCCAAGACGCAGCATGTGCCGGTGGCCAAGCCGGCCGCCGCCCACCCCCATCCCCTCGGCGGCAAGCACCCGGAGCCGACGAAGAATAGCGCGCCGCTCGCGCTCGCCGCGGACGCGACCAAGGAATTCAAGGAGAAGGCGCTCGAGAATCTTTCCGGCGACCTCAACGACAAGATCCGTTACCTGATCCGTCTTTCCAAGGAGCAGGGTTACCTCACCTACGCCGACATCAACGAGGCGCTCCCCGAGTCCGTCGACAATCCCGAGGACATCGAGAACGTCATCTCCGTCCTCCAGAACCTCGAGATCGACATCCTCGATCCGCAGGAAGTCGAGGGCTACAAGCAGCGCCAGGAAGAGGCCGAGGAAGAGGAGTCGCGCACGTCGAACAACGACATCCTCGACGACCCGGTCCGCATGTATCTCAAGCAGATGGGCCAGGTCCCGCTGCTCACCCGCGAGCAGGAGGTCGAGATCTCCAAGCGCATCGAGACCGCCGAGATCAACGCCCTCGCCGCCCTCTTCGCCCTCGGGCCCGTCGGCAAGCACCTCTCCGACCTCGGCGAGAAACTCATCCTCCGCACCGAGCGCTTCGACCGCCTCGTCATCGACAAGAAGATCGAGAGCCGCGAGGTCTACTTCAAGAACCTCGACAAGCTGGTCAAGACGACGCGCGACAACGACGCCATCGCCACCGAGGCGTGGGGCGACGCGCTGAAGGCCAAGGACGAGAAGGCGAAGAAGAACGCGCTGATCCGCTTCAAGAAGCGCGACAACGTCCTGCGCGCCGCCTACGTCAAATATTACTTCAAGCTGAAGGTCTTCGAGGACTTCCTGATCGAGCTGCGCCCGAAGATCCACGACGTCGAGAAGGCCTTCCACGACCTTCACCGCGCCAAGCACCCGAAGTCCAAGAAGGACACGGCCATCGATGTCCGCGCCGTCAATCACAAGCTCAAGCAGCTCGAGCTGGAGATGCGCATTTCCCCGCCCGCCCTGATCGAGTCGCTCAAGGTCGCCCGCGGCTTCATCCGCGACGCCCACAAGGCCAAGACCGAGATGGTCGAGGCCAACCTGCGCCTCGTGATCTCGATCGCGAAGAAATACACGAACCGCGGCCTCTCCTTCCTCGACCTCATCCAGGAGGGCAACATGGGCCTGATGAAGGCCGTCGAGAAATTCGAATACCGCCGCGGCTACAAGTTCTCCACCTACGCCACGTGGTGGATCCGCCAGGCCATCACCCGCTCCATCGCCGACCAGGCCCGCACCATCCGCATCCCGGTCCACATGATCGAGACGCTGAACAAGGTGATGCAGGTCCAGAAGCAGCTCCTCCAGGAATTCGGCCACGAGCCGACCCCCGAGGAGGTCGCGGAGGAGATGAACCTGCCGGTCGAAAGAGTGCAGCAAATCATGAAGATGGCGCAGCAGCCCATCTCGCTCCAGTCGCCCGTCGGCGACGGTGACGACACCAGCTTCGGCGATTTC
The DNA here is from genome assembly GCA_025361365.1 of Opitutus sp. Lineage (GTDB taxonomy): Bacteria > Verrucomicrobiota > Verrucomicrobiia > Opitutales > Opitutaceae > Lacunisphaera. The sequence continues at coordinate 10,559 of JANYAM010000137.1, forward strand.
ATCGAGGACAAGTCCGCGGACAATCCCTACGACATGACCGCCTTCTCGCTCCTGCGCGAAAAAATCATGGACGTGCTCGACTCGCTCACCGAGCGCGAGCGCCGCGTGCTGACGCTGCGTTTCGGCCTGGTGGACGGCTACAGCCGCACGCTCGAGGAGGTCGGCAAGCAGTTCAAGGTCACCCGCGAGCGCATCCGCCAGATCGAGGCCAAGGCGCTCCGCAAGATGCGCCACCCGACGCGCATCCGCCAGTTGCACGGTTTCTTTGACGCGGAACAAATCGACAATCCGCAGAACTTACTGAAGAAGCCGCCGCTGATCCCGCCCCAGTTCATCAAACAGGGCGGTCCCCTCGGCAAGGCCCTCTTCCCGCAGGATTGAAACTTCTCTCGACCTTTATTCGTCTCCCCCACAACCTCCCCTTCCTCCCATGAACTTTCTCCCGCTCACCCTCGCCGGCATCTTCGGTCTCGGCGGCCCGGAACTGATGATCATCCTCGTGATCATCCTGCTGCTCTTCGGCGGCGCCAAACTGCCCGCGCTGGCCAAGGGACTCGGCCAGTCCGTCAAGGAATTCAAGAAGGCCGCCAAGGAAGAAGACGACGAGAAGCCCGCCGCCAAGAAGCCCGACGACGGCAACGACCCGAGCAAGCTCCG
>JANYAM010000149.1 GCA_025361365.1 Opitutus sp.
GTGACCATCACCGCCGGCTCGGCCCCCGTGCTGGCTCCCGCCGGTTCCGGCGCGCCCGTGCAGTTCTCCATCAACCCCCCTGCCAGCACGCCTGCGGCACCGGTGCTCCCGCCGGCCGTGGCGCCGGTCGCACCCGAGAACCTGCCGCGTGATCCCATCGCGGAAAAGCGCACCGGCTTCGTGCCGCTGGTGACCGACAACCTGGTTTGGATCTGCCTGCTGACTTCCGTCCTCGGTCCTCTGCTCCTCTGGCTGGTGCTCGCCGCCCTCCGCTCCCGCGAGCGCGACCCGCAGCGCCCGCGGCGCGAAGCCCGCGCCCGCCTCGCCGCGGCGCTCAAGGAACTCCGCACTTCCGGCTCGAAGCCCGCGGCCCTCAAGGTGTGGCAGACGGAAACGGCGAACCTCTGGGCCGTCCCGCACGCTGCGCCCGGCACCCCGCTGCTTCACGCCAGCGTTGGTCGTCAGGTCCCGGACGCCGCCTCGACCTGGGCCAAGCTCTGGTCCGAGGCCGATCGCGCCTTGCACAGCCGCGAGAACCAGTTGCCCGCCGACTGGCTGACCCGCGCCGAGGGCGCGCTGGCGGCCGTGCGCGTGCCCGGCTGGCCGCCGTTCTCGCTCTTCGCCGGCCGCAACCTGCTGCCGTTCCTATACGCCCTATTGGTCCTATCTGCCCTATGCGGCCCATCCACCGCGCTGGGCGATACCGCAGCCGATCGCTACAAGGCCGCCGACTTCCCCGCCGCCGAGACTGGCTGGCGCACCGCGGTTGCCGCCGCTCCCACCGAGTGGACGGTCCGCCACAACCTGGGCCTCGCCCTTGGCCAGCAAGACCGCTGGGCCGAGGCGACCAGTTATTGGACCGGGGCTTTCCTGCTCAACGCCCGCGCCGATGCGACCCGCTGGGACCTCGCGCTCGGCCTGCAGCGATCGGGCATGGCGCCGCCGGAGCTCGTCGAGCTTTCCCGCGGCGAGGGCGCCTATCAGGTTGCCCGCTGGGCCACGCCCGCCGAGTGGCAGCTCGCCCTCAGCGGCGCCGCACTGCTCATCGCCGTCGCGCTCGTCGTGCTGCTCCTGAAGGGCTACGGCCGCATCGGTGGCTGGGCCCGGCCAACGGCGCTCGTCACCATTCTCCTCGCCATCCTGCTCGCCGCTGCCGCGACGCTCAGCCTGCACACCTACGGCCCCCTGGCGCATCCCGACGCGGTGATCGTCTGGAAGGCCTCCACGCTGCGCAGCATCCCGACCGAGGCCGACACGACGCAGAAGATGTCCCCGCTTTCCGCCGGTTCCATCGCCGTCGCCGAGAAACCCTTCCTCGGCTGGACCAAGCTCAATTTCGCCGGCGGCCAGTCCGGTTGGGTGCGCAGCGAAGACCTGATCCGGCTGTATCGGTAGGGCGCCAACCTGTGGGAGCGAGCTTGCTCGCGACTGCCTTGGTTGTTTCTGCTTGTGGGAGCGACCTTGGTCGCGACTCGCATGGCTCTCGACCCCCATAAAGGCTATCGCTCCCTGCTTCAGGGCCGACACTCACAGAGCGGCTCGGAATATTTTCTCACCTTCTGCACCGGGCATCGCCAGCATGGGCTGGATGCTGAGCCGATTGCTTCGGCTATATTGGCAGAAATCCAACGAATGGAAACTGACGCTATCTGGCTGTCACGTTGTGCCGTGGTCATGCCGGACCATGTCCATTTGTTGCTGCAGCTCGCTGACAAGCTGACCCTCGGCAAGGCCGTGGCCCGGTTAAAGTCCAAATCTGGAGCCGGCCTGAAAGCAGCCGGCCTTCGATGGCAGGATGGCTATTATGAACATCAAATGAGGCCCAACGAAGATCGGCTTCCAGTTTTTCTCTATATTTATCTCAATCCCTATCGAGCAAACCTGCTGCCCGCCGGGAAGACCTGGCCATGGTTCGTCTGTGGTAAAGCGGATCGCGAGTGGTTTATACCCATGCTGGATCAGGGGCTGCCCGTGCCAGCTTGGTTGGCCGATCTGCCGCAAAAGTCGGGTGCAAGCACCCTCCCACAATAAATTCACCGCCTCACCTCGTCTGGAACCACTTCGATTCCGGCTGCACATTGCGCGCGGCCTCGATCTGCGTGAAGATGTCGGGCACCG
>JANYAM010000186.1 GCA_025361365.1 Opitutus sp.
TCGCCGATGAGCGTGATCGGCTCGATGGAAGCATCGGCCAGCGCGAGCTTCACGGCCTCGATGACCTCGGCCGGCCCGAGGTCGCCTCCCATCGCGTCCACCGCAATCCGGGCGTGAGCGGTCGAGGGACTGGCCGTCTCGGGGTTAATGGCGGGAAGACTGAACCCGGCGGACTCTTTAGACCTCGACGTTGAGGACCTGGCGGCCGCGATAGATACCCGTCTTGGGGTTCACGCGGTGCGGGCGGAAGGAGCCGCCATCGGTGTCCTTGGCAAATTGGGGGGCCTTGAGGGCGTTGGCGGCGCGGCGGTTGGCGCTACGGCGCTTGGACTGTTTGCGTTTCGGATTGGCCATAAAGAAGGAAGGTTGGGAGTGTGGCCGGTCGCGAAAACCAGCGCTTTTTTGTTATATAAAGACGAGGTTCGTAGGGTTCGCGCCGGGGGCCGTCAAGAGTTATGTCGTCCCCGCCAAAGCAGGTCAAATCAGGTAAAACAAAATCAGCGCAAATGCCACCAACAGGCGGTAATAGGCAAAAAGCGCGAGGCCGTGTCGGGAGATGAAATGCACGAGGAATTTGACCGCGATCAGGGCGGAAATCGCGGCCACCCCGACGCCCAGCACGACGTTGGTCCAGCCGAACACCTCAATCATGGCCGGGCCGGATTTGAGGGCCTTTAGCAAAGCCGCGCCGGCCAGGGTCGGCAGGCCGACCAGAAAGCTGAACTCGGCGGCCTTGGCGGCATTCAGCCCGGCCAGATAACCGCCCACAATGGTCACCATGGAGCGGCTGGTGCCGGGCCACAGCGCGAGGCATTGGGCGAGGCCGATGCCCACGGACTTGCGCGGGGTCAGGTCGGACGGGTCGCCCTTGGAAAAACCGATGCCGCTGTTCGCCCGCCGCCAGCGTTCCGCCCACAACATGAGCAGCGCCCCGACCACCTGCGCGCCGATCACGGCCGGCACGGAGAACAGGTGCTCGTCGATCCAGTCATGGGCCAGCAATCCGATCACCGCGACGGGCAGGGTGGCGCAAACGACGTTTCTCAGCAGTCGGAAGCCGGCGCTGCTGCGGCCCAGCAGGCCGAGGAACATGGACAGCATCTGCCGCCAATAGAGCAGCATCACGGCGCCGATGGCTCCGACCTGGATGATCACGGTGTAGGTGTCGGCGGCCAGCTTGAGCGTGAGCGGCACGCCGGCCGGGTATTTCGGGGACGGCGCCTTATACCAGAGCGGCTGGCCGGCTTTGTCCGTCAGCTGCTTCTCGGACTCGAGCCCGAGCATCCGGTTGGCGATAATGAGATGCCCGGTGGACGAGATGGGCAGGAATTCCGTCACGCCCTCCACTACGCCGAGCGTGACGGCGTCGCCCGTGCTGAGTTCGGCGACGGGTGGGGCCGCCTGGTCGGCGGCGGAAGCATTGAGAGTGACGGCCAGCAAGAGGCCGGCGCAAAACATGCGGGGCGAAAAAGGCACGCGGTTAGTGTCCGCGAAAACGTCCACTCCTGTCGAGTTTTATGCTTTGCGCCACCGCGGGGAATTGATTCTCCTCGGCGTCTTGATGGCCGCATTGACCGCGCTTACCTCCCGGCTGACCAACCGGCTTGATCTTGAACCCGCCGAAGTCTCGGCCGCGGCCGCGGCCCTGGGCTCACCCGATGTGCCTGACGCAGACAAGGCCGCTTTCCTGACCGCTCTAGCCGCGAAGGGCGAAACGCCCGCGGAGATCGCCGGCTTCGCCCGGGCGTTCCTGGCGCTGGCGGTCAACCCCGGGGTCGGCACTTGGGCGCCGCGTGCCATTGATATCGTCGGCACAGGTGGCGACCACGCGGGTGGCTTCAACATTTCCAGCCTCGTCGTGCTCGTCGTCGCCAGCGCCGGCGTGCCGGTGATGAAGCACGGCAACCGGGGCGTCACCTCGAAGTGCGGCAGCGCCGACCTGCTCGCGGCGTTGGGCGTCGATCTCGCCGCCGAGCCGCAGAAGCTGCGCCAGGCGCTCGACCAGTTGGGCTACGCATTTTTCTTCGCGCCGAACTATCACCCGGCCTTCAAGCACATCGGCGCCGCCCGCAAGGCGCTCGCGGCGCAGGGCCAGCGCTCGATCTTCAATATCCTCGGCCCGCTCATGAATCCCGGTCGGCCGGCGCACATTCTTCTCGGCGTCTACGCGCTGCCGCTGGTTGAGAAACTTTCCCGCACCCTCGAAGAACTTGGGCAGGAGGCCGGCCTCGTCGGCCACGGCGTCATCGCGCCGGGGCGGGGCATCGACGAGCTTACCACGGCGACCGTCAACCACGTGAGCGGTGTCGGCCGGCTGCGCGGCGTGCAGGCCATGTGGCGGGCGGAGGATTTCGGGCTCAACACCGCGCCGTTCGCCGAGCTGCAGGGCGGGGATGTCACGGCCAACCTCGCCATCGTCGAGGCCATCCTCGCCGGCCGCGGGCCCGCCGGGTTGGTTGACACCATCATGCTCAACAGCGCCGTCGCGTTGCACGTGTCCGGCCGCGTCGCCACGGTGCGCGAGGGGCTGGCGCCCGCGCGCGAGCTCCTGCTCGGGGGCGCCGTGGCCGCAAAGATCAAGGCCACGAAAGAATTCTACAGCCACGCCTGACCTGTCATTCTGAACGAAGTGAAGAATCCAGTTCAACTCCCGCACCGTGCCCAAGGTATTTTTGCCACAAAAGGGCACAAAGATACCAGGGGCAAATGCGACTCTCAATGCGCCTATAGGCGCGCGGTGATCTTGCGCCGGCAGGCTCAGGTAATTTTTGTGTCTCTTTGCAGCCAATGAGTTCGTCTTCTTCCAAACGCCTCTACTTCGGCACCGACGGCATCCGCGGCCTCTACGGCAGCGCGACGATGAACGAGGACTTTGCCTGGCGGCTGGGCGCCGCCGCGGCGGCCTGGCTGAGCGCCAAGGGTGTGGCGCCGGGCGGCTTGGTCCTG
>JANYAM010000193.1 GCA_025361365.1 Opitutus sp.
GTGGTGGTTCACGCGACGGCGACCGGAAAGCATGCGGCAAGTGGGCGACCTTGTGGTCACGACCGTTCCTCTCGGCTTGTTTTTCGGCCGCGTGGCCAACTTCATTAACGGCGAGCTCTGGGGCAAACCCTCGCGGGTCGCGTGGGCGGTGCTCTTCCCCGTCAGTCCGGCGCCGATCATGCCGCGGCATCCTTCCCAGCTCTACGAGGCCGCCCTGGAGGGTCTGCTGCTGTTCGCCGTTAATGAAGTTGGCCACGCGGCCGAAAAACAAGCCGAGAGGAACGGTCGTGACCACAAGGTCGCCCACTTGCCGCATGCTTTCCGGTCGCCGTCGCGTGAACCACCACAGCGCCACGGTGACACCGACGAAGCCGCCGTGGCTGGCCATGCCGCCCTCCCACACGCGGATCAGGATGAGCGGGTCGTGCAGAAACACATCCGGCTGGTAGAGCAGAAAGTAGCCGAGCCGGCCGCCGATGATGACTCCGGCCACCAAAGCCGTCATCAAGTCGAGCACCGCCGTGGTATCGAGCGTGCTCCGGCCCTGTTGATGGTAGCGTTTTAAAAGCCAGCCCGCCCCGACGAAACCCGCCAGGTAGGCCAGGCCATACCAGCGGATGCCGAAATTCTCCCCGAAGCGGACGAGGAACGGGCTGAGGTCGTGGGTCCAGTAGGCAAGGGGCATGACGGAGGACAGATTACGGAAGACAGAGGACAGAATACGGAAGACACAAATTCTTTCAGCCTTGGTGGGATGAGTTAATGACTGCCGTCCGGGGGAATCTTTCCTTGCCCGCGCCGCGGGCCACCCGCTTAGTTATGACATGAGCCTTCCCCAGACCACCCCGCTCAACGCCTTCCACCGACAGCACGGGGGCCGCATGGTGGATTTTGCCGGCTGGGACATGCCGGTCCAATACAAGAGCATCCTCGAGGAGCACAAGGCCGTGCGCACCCGCTGCGGGCTGTTCGACGTGAGCCACATGGGCGAAGCGGACGTGAAGGGCCCCGAGGCACTCAAGTTCCTCCAGCACCTCGTCACCAACGACTGCAGCAAGCTTTTCCCGGGCCGCGTGCTCTACACCGTCATGTGCTACCCGCACGGCGGGGTGGTGGACGACCTGCTGGTCTACATGCGCGGCGAAGGCGATTACCTGCTTTGCATCAACGCGGGCAACATCGCCAAAGACATCGCCTGGATGCAGGAGCAGGCCAAGGGTTTTAATTGCACCGTGACGGACCGTTCGCCGCATTACGCGCAACTCGCGATCCAGGGACCGGCGGCCGCCGCGCTGGTCCAGACGCTGACCAAGACCGATCTCACCGGCATCAAGTATTACCACTTCGCGGACGGGGAGGTCGCCAGGGTGAAGTGCATCATCAGCCGCACCGGCTACACCGGCGAGCACGGCGTGGAGCTCTACTGCGCGGCCGCCGACGGCGTGCGCCTCGCCGAGGCCGTGGTCGCGGCCGGCGGGCCCTTCGGCCTCGAGCTGACGGGGTTGGGCGCGCGTGATTCGCTGCGTCTCGAGGCCGGTTTCCCCCTCTACGGCCATGAAATCACGGACCAGATCACGCCGATCACGGCCGGGCTCGGCTGGGTCGTGAAGTTCGACAAGGGCGCGTTCATCGGCTCTGAAGTGCTCAAGGCCGAGAAGGAAAAAGGCTCCGCGAAAAAGATCGTGTTCTTCAAGACCGGCGACCGTCGCATCGTCCGCGCCGAGACCCCCGTGCTCAACGCTGCCGGCGCGACGGTGGGCATCGTCGTTTCCGGCACGCTGTCACCTATTCTTAACGAAGCCATCGGCTCGGCCCTGGTCGAGGCGGCCGCGGCCAAGGAAGCCCTGGTGGTCGACATTCGCGGCACCAAACTTAATTTGTCTCTGGTCAAGCCCCCCTTCGTCCCCCTAAAGAAGAACTAACATTCCATGAGCAACATCCCCGCCGATCTCCGTTACGCGAAGTCCCATGAATGGCTGAAGGTCGCCCCCGATGGCACGGGCCTGGTCGGCATCACCGACTACGCCCAGAGCAGCCTGGGTGATATCACCTTCGTCCAATTGCCCAAGGTGGGCGCGGTGCTCGCGGCCGGTGCCACCTTCGGGGTCGTCGAGTCCGTCAAGGCCGCCTCGGACGTCTATGCGCCCGTGGCCGGCACGGTCCTGGCCGTCAACGCGGCGCTCGACGCCAATCCCGAAAAGGTCAACTCAGCGCCCTACGGCGACGCGTGGATGCTGAAGCTGAAGCTGGCGAACCCGGCGGACGCGGCCGCGCTGATGAGCCCGGAAGATTACGGGAAACTTACCGGCTGACGCTGCGTCATTCTCGGACCGCCCACCCGGGTCCCCACCCATTCCCCACTTATCGGATGCACTACCCGCCGCGCTTCGTATTATTATCCAGTATTGTGTTGGTTCTCGGCCTGACGGCCGGCTGCGGTAAAAAAAGCCAGACCGCCGCGGCGCCGGCCGTGGCGCAGAAGCAGCCCGTGGAGGTCGTCAACGTCGTCCGGCGAGACCTGGCGGAGTCGCTCAACATCGTCGGGTCGCTCGCGGCCAACGAAAGCGCCACCATCCGGCCGGAAATCACGGGCCTCGTGCGGGCCATCTCTTTCGAGGAGGGCCAGCAGGTCAAGCGCGGGCAGTTGCTGGCCAAGATCGAGGACGCCGAGCTCCGCGCGACGGTGACGCAGAGCGAGGCGCGCTTCGAGCTGGCCAAGCTCAACCTCCAGCGCGCGGAAAACCTCCAGCTGACCCAGGCCAACACCAAGGCGGACATGGACCGCACTCACAGCGAATACGCCACGGCGCAGGCCGACCTCGAGCTCCTCAAGGTCCGGCTCGACCGCACCGAGATCAAGGCCCCCTTTGACGGCATCGTTGGTTCGCGCACCCTGTCGCCCGGCGATTACGTCAACCCGCAATCGGTGGTCACCACGATCGACGACCTGAGCCGCATGAAGATCGAGTTTCAGGTGCCCGAGCGGTTCTTCGCCAAGGTTGCACCGGGCACCAAGTTCATCGTGTCGGCCCGTTCATCGGGCAACACCGGCCGGCCCGACCAGAAGATCGCGGGCGAGGTTTACTTCGTCAGCTCGTCCATCGACCGCGCCACCCGTTCCAGCCAGGTGAAGGGTTATCTCACGGCGGCGCCGGCGGGCCTGAAGCCCGGTATGTTCGCCAACATCGAGCTGGTGCTTTCCATCAAGCAGGGGGCGCTCACCGTGCCCGAAGGCGCGATTCTCACGACTCCGCGGGGGGCGCAGATTATCGCGGTGCGCGATGAGAAGGGCGACAAGGTCGCGGATTTTATCTCGGTCAAGCTGGGCCTCCGCTCCAAGGGCCTCGTCGAGATCGAGCCGGTCAATGCCAAGCTGGAGGACCAGCAGTCGGTCGTCGCTTCCGGTGTCGGCGCGCTGATCCTCTTTCAGGGCGCCAAGCTCGATCCGCGGCCGCTGAAGGAACAGTTTCGCGTGGGCGGAGGAGACTAGGCGGCCATGGTCCTGTCCGATCTCTCCATCAAGCGCCCGGTCATCTGCCTGGTCGCCTCCATCCTGATCGTGTTGGTGGGCACGCTGGCCTTCAACAAGCTGCCGGTGCGCGAATACCCCAACACCGACTCGCCGACCGTCTCCGTTGAGACGAACTACCCGGGCGCCTCGGCCGAGGTCGTCGAGTCGAAGATCACCGAGCCGCTCGAGAAGGAAATCTCCTCCATCGATGGTATCCGCGTCCTGCGCTCCTCCTCCGCCGAGCAGCGCTCCTCGATCACGGTCGAGTTCAACCTGAACCGCGACATTAGCGACGCGGCCAACGATGTGCGCGACCGGGTGGCCCGCGCCCGCGGCCGGCTGCCGCAGGAGGTGCAGGAGCCGCAGATCAGCAAGACCGACGCCGACGCGAATCCGATCATGAGCATCTCGTTCACGTCGGAGCGCTACACCCGGCTGGAGCTCTACGACTTTGTCGAACGCTACGCCCTCCAGCGCGTGCAGACCATCCCCGGCGTGGGCACGGTGCAGATCCGCGGGCCGCGTTACGCGATGCGCCTGTGGGTCGATTCGGACCGGCTGGCGGCCTATGGGCTGACCTCCACCGACATCGAGCGCGCCCTCCGCCAGCAGAACGTCGAGATCCCCGGCGGCCGCATCGAGTCGACGGCCCGCGAGTTCACGGTGCGGGTGCAGGGCAACATGGCCGAGGTGGCCGACTTTGAGAACCTGGTCCTGGCCACCCGCGGCGATTACCAGGTGAAATTCTCCGATGTCGGCCGGGTCGAGCTCGGCTCGAATGACTACCGCAACGTGGCTTTCTTCAAGGGCGTGCCCTCGGTCAGTCTCTCCGTCCAGCGGCAGGCGCAGGCCAACATTCTCGAGCTGGCCAACGGCATCAAGGCGCTCCTCCCCATCATCCGCGCCGAGGTGCCCCCGGGCGTGAACGTCAATGTCAGCTACGACACTAGCACCTTCGTCGAGCGCTCGGTCAGCGAGGTCTACACCACGCTGTGGGAGGCCTCGGCGTTGGTGGTGTTGATGATTTTCCTGTTCCTGCGCAACTGGCGCGCGACCCTCATCCCGCTGCTGGCGATCCCGGTCTCCCTCATCGGCACGTTCGCGGTCATGAGCTGGCTGGGTTTCACGCTTAACGTCCTGACGCTGCTCGCGCTGGTGCTCGCGGTCGGCCTCGTGGTGGATGACGCGATCGTCGTGCTGGAAAACATCTACCGCCGGATCGAGGAGGGTGAGGCGCCGCTGCATGCCGCGATCTTCGGCGCGCGCCAGGTGGCCTTTGCGGTCATCGCCACTACGCTCACGCTCGTCGCCGTGTTCGTGCCGGTGGCCTTCCAGTCGGGGCAGACCGGGCGCCTGTTCTTCGAGTTTGGCATCACCCTGGCGGTGTCCGTGCTGGTCTCGGCCTTCGTGGCGCTGACGCTCACGCCCATGCTCTGTTCGCGCATGCTGAAGCGCACGGTCAAGGACGGCCACGCCGTGCACGGCTGGTTCTACGAAAAGACCGAGCCCTTCTTCGTCCGGCTCAACGCCATTTACTCCGGCTCGCTGACCCGTGCGCTGCGGTTTCGCTGGGGCGTGCTGGTGGCGGCGCTGCTCTTCGCCGGGGGCGGTTTGTTCCTCTACACGCAATTGCAGCGGGAACTCACCCCGAACGAGGATCGCGGGATCTTCCAGGCGCAGTTCATCGCGCCGGTCGGTTCGTCCTTCGACTACAGTGTCACCTACATGAAGGAGCTGGAGCAGTTGATCCTGACGGTGCCGGAAGTCGACCGCACTTTTGTGCGCTCGGGCGACGGCCGGGCCTTTATTTTCACCACCCTCAAGCTCTGGGAGGAGCGCAAACGCAAGACGCAGGACGTCATCGCCGAGCTGCGCGGCAAGATGCAGCAAATGGAAACGGGCGGACAGGCCTTTCCGTCACCGGTGCGGCCGTTCGGTTCGCGCGGCGGCGCGGGTATCGCGGTGGTGCTGCAGGGCAGTGATTTTCGGCAGCTGCAGGCCCTCGGCAACCAGATGCTGGACGAGATGCGCAAGAGCGGGATGTTTTTCCAGCCCCGGCTCGATCCCTCGCCGGCCAAGCCACAGCTCGAGGTGCGCATCGACCGCGACCGCGCGGCCGACCTCAAGGTGCCCGTTTCCGACATCGCCTCTTCGCTGGAGAGCCTGTTCGGCGGGCGCCGCGTCACGGAATTCCAGCGCGGCAACCAGCAATACGACGTGATGGTCCAGGTCGAGGATGCGGACCGCTCGACGCCCTCCGACCTCAGCCGGGTCTATGTGCGCTCGCAGGTGGGCGGCACGTCGGCGGTCGGTCCGTCCAACGGCAACCTGGTCCAGCTTTCCAACCTCGTGAGTTACACGGAGAGCGTGGTGCCGGAAAATTACCCGCATTTCAACCGGCTGCGTTCCGTCACTGTCTCGGGCCAGCTCGCCGGGAACCGGACCATCGGCGACGGCGTGGCCTTTCTCCAGGCCAAGGCGACGGAAATTCTCCCCGGTGGCTACAGCTACTCGTGGGATGGCGAGACACGCGATTTCGTCGAGAGCGCGAACGACACCTACGTGCTGTTCGGCCTCGCGCTGGTGTTCACCTTCCTGATCCTCGCCGCGCAATTCGAGTCGTGGATCCACCCGATCACGATCTTCACGGGCGTCATCCTCGCGGTGGCGGGCGGCCTGCTCTCGCTTTACTGCTCGCGGTTTTGGGGCGTGGCGATGACGGACAACATCTTCTCGCGCTTCGGCCTCATCATGCTCATCGGCCTCGTGGCCAAGAACGGCATCTTGATCGTCGAGTTCGCCAACCAGCTGCAGCTTCAGGGCAAGAACGCCTTTGACGCCGCCTACGAGGCCGCGACGGTGCGCTTCCGCCCGATCATCATGACGGCCATCGCCACCGTGCTGGGCGCGGTGCCGATCGCCTTCGCCAC
>JANYAM010000200.1 GCA_025361365.1 Opitutus sp.
TCGAGACCGGCGACGAGAACGGCCCCGGTGTCATCAAGCAGGTCAAGGTCTACATCGCCACGAAGCAGAAGCTCGAGGTCGGTGACAAGATGGCCGGCCGCCACGGCAACAAGGGCGTCGTCGCCAAGATCGTGCCGGAAGAGGACATGCCCTTCCTGCCCGACGGCACCCCGATCGAAATCTGCCTCAATCCCCTCGGCGTGCCTTCCCGCATGAACGTGGGCCAGGTTCTTGAGACGCACCTCGGCTGGGCTTGCAAAAAGCTCGGCATCAAGGTCGCGACGCCCGTGTTCGACGGTATCCCCGAGAGCAAGGTCCGTGGCTACCTCAAGGAGGCCAAGCTGCCTTCCACCGGCAAGTCGCCGCTGCATGACGGTCGCACGGGCGAGAAACTCGATCAGGAGGTCGTCGTCGGCTACATCTACATGATGAAGCTGAACCATCTCGTGTCCCACAAGATCCACGCCCGCGCCGTTGGTCCTTATTCCCTCGTCACCCAGCAGCCGCTGGGCGGCAAGGCGCAATACGGCGGCCAGCGCTTCGGCGAAATGGAAGTGTGGGCGCTCGAGGCCTACGGCGCGGCGCACACCCTCCAGGAGCTCCTCACGGTCAAGTCCGACGACGTCAACGGCCGCACCAAGATCTACGAGTCGCTCGTCAAGGGCGACAACACGCTGAGCGCCGGCACGCCGGAATCGTTCAACGTGCTGGTCAAGGAAATGCAGGCCCTCGGTCTCGACATCAAACTCGCGAAGCGCACCGCCCTCGGCGAAGCGCTCGGTGGCACGGGCACTCGCTAACACTTAACACAATACTGGGAGCAAAATCATAATGAGCACCGAACACGCCCGCGAAGAAGTCCGTTCCGTCCTCGGTTCGGACGAGAATCAGTTCGACAACGTTTCGATCACCGTCGCCGCGCCGGAAACCATCCGCGCCTGGTCCAAGGGTGAGGTCAAGAACCCCGAGACCATCAACTACCGCACCTTCAAGCCCGAGCCGGGCGGTCTTTTCTGCCAAAAGATCTTCGGCCCGGTGCGCGACTACGAGTGCGCCTGCGGCAAATACAAGCGCATCAAATACAAGGATGTCGTCTGCGATCGCTGCGGCGTCGAGGTGACCATCGCCCGCGTCCGCCGCGAGCGCATGGGCCACATCGAGCTTGCCGTCCCCGTCGCCCACATCTGGTTCCTCAAGAGCATGCCGAGCCGCCTCGGCCTCCTGCTCGACATGACCGCCCGTTCGCTCGAGCGCGTCATCTACTACGAGAACTACATGGTGACCAACGCGGGCAAGACGCCGCTCGAGCTCAAGCAGCTCCTCACCGAGACCGAGTTCCAGCAGGCCGTCGATGAATACGGCGCCGATGCCTTCACCGCCAAGATGGGCGCCGAGGCCGTCCGCGACGTGCTCATGCAGATCGACATGGAGGCCGTCGTTGCCGAGCTCCACGAGACGATGCGCGCCACGCGCTCGAAGCAGATCAAGAAGAAGCTCTCCAAGCGCCTCAAGGTCATCGGCGGCTTCATCAATTCGAAGTCCCGTCCCGAGTGGATGGTGCTCGAGGTGCTGCCGGTCATCCCGCCGGACCTGCGCCCGCTCGTGCCGCTCGAGGGTGGCCGCTTCGCGACCTCCGACCTCAACGACCTCTACCGCCGCGTCATCAACCGCAACAACCGTCTGCGGAATTTGATGCAGCTGAAGACGCCCGACGTCATCATTCACAACGAAAAGCGCATGCTCCAGGAAGCCGTCGACGCGCTCTTCGACAACGGTCGCCATGGCCGCCCGGTCACGGGCGCCGGCAACCGCGCCCTGAAGTCGCTCTCCGACATGCTCAAGGGCAAGCAGGGCCGGTTCCGCCAGAACTTGCTCGGCAAGCGCGTCGATTATTCCGGCCGCTCCGTCATCGTCATCGGTCCCGAGCTCAAGCTCCACCAGTGTGGTCTGCCCAAGAAGATGGCGCTCGTCCTCTTCGAGCCGTTCATCATCCGCCGCCTCAAGGAACTCGGCTTCGTGCACACCGTCCGCGGTGCCCGC
>JANYAM010000202.1 GCA_025361365.1 Opitutus sp.
CAGTGCGAAAGCGAAGCCTATGCTGGTGGCCAGGACGAAACCGCCCAGCGCCCCACCCGCGGTGCTCACGGCCGCGTTGAACAGCCTCACCCGCTCCGACCAAGCGGCCTGCAAGATCTGCGCCGGCGTGGGCAGCAGCCAGTCACTCGCGTGCAGCGTCGCCTTGACCGCATACCACAGCGTGAAGAAAACCAGCCCGCTCAGCACGGGCATGATCCAGAGCCAGAAGCGCGAGTTCTTCTTCATGCGTTGATCGTCGCCTCCACCTCATGCAGCAGGCGCGAGACCTCGTTGACCTTGGCTTGGAACTCCGGGCGTTCGCGCAGGGCCGGCGTGCGCGGATACGGGAAATCAACCTTCACCTCGGCATGGAACCGGCCGGGGTTGGCCGCCATCACCAGCACCCGGTTCGACAGGAAGACCGCCTCGCTTACCGAATGCGTGACGAACAGCGCCGTGAAACGCGACCGCTCGCGCAGGGCCAGCAACTCCTCGTTCAGCCGGTTGCGCGTCATCTCGTCCAGCGCCCCGAAGGGCTCGTCGAGCAACAGCAGTTGCGGCGAAAGGGTCAGCGCCCGGGCGATGGACACGCGCATCTTCATGCCGCCTGACAGCTGCCGCGGGTAATATTCCATCGCCGCCTCCAGGCCGACGAGGGCCAGCATCTCCTGCGCCTTGGCCGCGCGCGCGCCGGCGGCCACACCGCGCAGTCGCAGGGGCAGCTCCACGTTCCGCTGGGCCGTATGCCAGGGCAGCAACGTGGCATCTTGGAAGATGAATGCCTGCCGGTCGCGCGCCTGCTTGGGCGTGGTGCCCAGCACGGTCAACCCGCCCTCGGTGCCGGGGCTCAGGCCGGAAACCAGCTTCAGGATCGTCGATTTGCCGCAGCCGCTCGGGCCGATCAGGCTGACGAAGTTGCCCGACGCCACGGCGAGGTTGATGTCGTCGAGGATCAGCGGACCCGTCCCGTAGCGCTTTTTCAGCGAGGTAAATTTGACGATGGGCTCGGCTGGCTCCATGAATGCCTCCGAATGGATACAAACGCGCCCAAAACGCCAGCCACTTTGCCGTTCGCGGCCTGGCAATCCATGTCCTCCGCCGAGGCGGCGCGAACCGTGGACGCACGGATCGCGGCGCTGCCGGAGAAATTGCGCTCGGCCGCGCTCGCCTGGCTGCGGCGCGAGGCCGACCTGGCGGCCGAACTGGGTGCGCATCCCGCCAGCCAGCCGCTCCACGGCGTGCCTTATGTGTTGAAAGACCTCTTCGATCTCGCCGGCGTGCCGACGAATGCCGGTTCAACCTTCCTTAACTCGGCGCGCGGCACGCCGAGTCGCGACAGCGCCCTCGCCCTCCGGCTGCGTGAACTCGGGGCCGCCTGTGCGGGCAAGACGCACCTCGTCGAGTTCGCCGCCGGACTGTTCGGCGACAACTCGCATTACGGGGATTGCCCGCATCCGTTCTTCCCCGACCGGCTTTCCGGCGGTTCGAGCAGCGGCTCGGCCGCGCTGGTCGCCGCCGGTGTTGTGCCACTGGCCGTCGGCACCGACACAGGCGGCTCGGTGCGCGTGCCGGCGGCCTTCTGCGGCTTGTATGGTTTCCGGCTCAGCCCGCGCGACGATTTCATCCGCGATGCCATGCCGCTGTCTCCCTCCCTCGACACGGCGGGCTGGTTCACGGCCCACGCCGCCGATATGTTGACGGCATGGGAGGCGCTGGTTCCTTGTAGGGTCGCCGCTAGCCTGTCCTCCATAGCCTTGGCGACGGAGGGCCGGCGGACCGGTCCGGCGACAAGCGCCGACTCTACAGTTAATCGCGCACCGCGCGGTTGTTTTCTGCCCGCCAAATCGCTGGGCCTGTCGTTCGATCCAGACACTGCCATCGCTTACGACCGCGGTGCCGCGGCTCTCGCCCATCCCGCCGACGCGCTGACCACGGCAGCCCTGCTCACCTCATGGCAGGACGCCATCGAGGCCTACACGCTCACGGCCCTGAGCGAGGCTCACGCCATCCATCGCGACTGGCTCGCGCCCTATCACGAACACTATGAGCCCAGCATCTGGCAGCGCTTCTCAGATGGCGGACGCTACCCGGCCGAGCAGCTGACCAAGGCCGCCGCCACTTTCGAGACAGTGCGCGCCGCCTTCCGGCAATATTTTGCCAGCTACGACTATTTGGTCCTGCCCGCGACGCCCTTCCCCGCCCTGCGCAAGGCCGAGTGCACGCCCGAGGCGCGCCGGGCGCTGCTCACGCTCACGGCGCCTGCGAGTCTGGGTGGCCTGCCGGTGCTGACTATTCCGGTAGGCCTGCCTTCGGGTCTGAGCACCGGACTACAGGTCATTCTGCCGGGCGCCGACAGCCCGGTTGTTCCGTGGATCTTGAACAGGTAGGGCGAATCCTCCGGATGAGCCGCGGCT
>JANYAM010000219.1 GCA_025361365.1 Opitutus sp.
TCGAAGCTCGCGGGCTTCACCGGCCTGCGCTGCGCCTACACCGTCGTGCCGAAGACGCTCAAGGCCCGCGACGCGGCCGGCAACGAACAGGCCGTCCATGCGCTTTGGAACCGCCGGCACACGACGAAGTTCAACGGCGTATCCTATCCGGTGCAGAAGGCCGCTGCCGCGGCCTACACGCCCGAGGGGCAGAAGCAGACCCGCGAGCTGACGGATTTCTACCTCGGCAACGCCAAGCTGATCCGCGAGGCGGTGACGAAGCTCGGCATGACCTGCATCGGCGGCGACAACGCGCCCTACATCTGGGTGAACACCGGCCGGGACTCATGGGAATTCTTTGACCTGCTGCTGAACCAGGCCCAGGTGGTGACGACCCCCGGCGCCGGCTTCGGCAAGTGCGGCGAAGGCCATGTGCGCATCAGCGCCTTCAACTCCCGCGAGAACGTCACCACCGCCCTCGCTCGCATCGCCGCCGCGCTGAAGTGACGGCAGGGCGCTGCCTCAAGAGCGCCTTTTGGTAGAGATCAGAAACTCAGTGTAATAGCCGACCCGTTTGACCTCGGTCATCTTTATGTAGATGGGCCGATTGCGCGGATCGTGCGGCTTCAGGTAGATCACCGCTTCGCGGCCCAAGGCCGCCCCCGTTTCTGGGAAAAGCCCCGCGGAGACCAACTGTGATTTCGGCAATGGGCTCAGGATGTTTTTCGCATCATTTTGGACAACCAACGCAAACAGTCTTCTGATGTTATCCGGCCCAAAACCCTCGCGCAGAGACGGAGGAAAAACCAGACCGACCAGTTTGCCATCGATGAAGCGCAATCTGATTTCATATTCAACCGGCGTATTCGGAGGCGCACCGATCCGCTGATAAAGCAGCACGGCGTTCTGTTCATCCAGTATTGCAGGATATACGTCGAAAGCGTTCAGATCATTGATTGTTAGCAACGGTTTCTTGAAGACGAACACGGCGTTTTCTTTTCCTTCCCACGCGGTGGACTCGTAGATGTCACCCATCTGCGATCGGAGAGCGATCAATTGCGTATAATCGCACCCGCCTAGCACCAGCATTAGCAACGGAACCAGCAGGGCGCAGGGCGCCCGAAAGTTAGTCATGATCTTCATTAGCGGGGATGCAGGCGGCCGCACAAGCGGCCGCCTGCATGATTACTCCGATTGCACGGTCGTCTTCGTGCTTCCATCTGCGTTCGATTCGTAGGTGCAGCTGGCTCCTGGGGCAATCGTCAACCCCAGCAGTGCGACCAGCATGGCTATCCAGATAGCCCGCTTGCGCGTGTCTTTTGTCTCATTGGCATTGTTCATGGCGTCCCTCCTTTGGTTTATGGTTAGTATTGCGTTTCTGTTTCCCCGGGGAGGCGCCTTGGGTGACACGGCCTAAGGCTGAAAGAGGTCAGGTGGATGAGGTTGGCTTCGCTCACACGGTCCGCGCCCGACGTAGATTCTGAAAAATTGAGTCCGCGACTGCTCTCATGCTCACAGCATGAGCGCCTGCACCGATCGGGGAAGAGCCGCGATTACGTAATTTCGCGTAGGGCGGAGCCGCCTTAGATGAGGCGGCTCAACTGCTCACCGATTCAGCATCGCCGTCACGCGTGAGCGGTTCGCGACGCCGAGCTTGCGGAAAATACCGGCGAGCTGCGTCTTGATCGTGAGTTTGCTGCGGCGAAGTTCCTTGGCGATCTCTTCGGTGGTCAGGCCGTCGCGCACGCGCAGGGCGACCTCGCGCTCCCGGAAGGTCAGGCGCGACAGCAGGCTCAAGGCACCGGGCGAAATCGGGCGGTCGCGGTCGCCGCGCGGCCGGCGGTAGTCAAGTTGGAGGAAACACGCGGGCGGCCCGGTGCGGCCCGGGCGGCGCTGGAGGCGGATGACGGCGTGCAGGCCGCGGTCGGCCTCGCTGATGATGCGGGCATCGGGCGCGGCGCGGAGCGGGTTATCCGTCGCGAGTAGCGCCGCACATTCCTTCCACAACATCTCGGGCACGGTAAAGTCGGCACGCTTCAGCGGCAGGGCGTCGCGCCGGAGCGGCGTGCGATTCCACACGGCGCACACGACCTCGGCCTCGCGGTTGAACCACAGCGGCTTGCCATGGGCGGAGATGACGAGCAGGCCGACGGGCAGGTCGTCGAGGACGACCTGCGCCAGTTCGAGGAGGTCGCGGAGCTTGGATTCAACAGCGGAAGCCATGGGGTGCTCTTTCTTTCCAGAGCGGGCCCGGAATGTCTAGAGCGGTTTAACCTGAAGTGTAGCCACGAAAGAACGCATAGATCTCAAAGAAGGACCGCTTGAATGGATGGCCCTTGCGCTCTTTGCTTTCTTTTGTGGCTAAAAATCCGGCTCTGACCCGGGGACGCTTTTCTTTGAAATGCTCCAGTGGATTTCTGATCGCCGCAGGTAGAGCCGGTCTTTGACCGGTCCGGGCCAGTCATAGACTGACCCTACTTCCCGCCCGCCGCGGCCGAGAGGGCGTCACCGAGCTCGTTGACGGCGTCGCGGATCTGGCTGACAAGCGTGCCGTAATCCTTGCCGTCCCAAGTGCGCGGACTGGCGGTGAAGCTGCCGTGCCGCGCGCCGCCGCCGGCATCGGTGACCGGCGTGAAAATCGTCCAGGTCGCCGCGAGCTGCACGCTGTTGCCCTCCGCGCGGACCAGCTCGCAGCGCTGGACCTGTACGGTGATGATGCTGCCGGCACCGGCCGCGCCAACGCGCGCGCGCAGGAGCTGCGTGACGGCATCGTCGAGCGCCTCGGCCCAACGCACGTCCTCGTTGTAGATGATCTCGTTGGACGAAACGCGCATGGCCATCGCCCGGTTGCGCAGGTGGCCCGCGAGCTGCACCGGGCGCACCGTGGCGCCATCGGTCGCCGCGGCGACCGGGCCGCTGAGCGTGAAATACCGCACGGTGTCGGCCTGCGGGGAGGGGAGGTTGCAGGACTGCAGCAGCAGGGAGCAGGGAGCGAGGAGCAGGGAGACTGCAGCGACCCAGACGGAACGGTTGGTCGAGTTCTTCATGGCTGGCCGGGTTTCTTCTTGCCGACGATGAGGGAGCTGGGGTTGCGCGAGAGCGCGTCGGACAGCCGCTCGAGCGCCGCGGCGGCGTCGGAGAGCTGGTGGAGGGACGTGGTGACCTCGTCGCCGAGGGTGCCCTGGGAGGCGACGAAGCGCTGCGTGGTGGCGGCGGCGGCCTCGAGGGACTTCAGCGCGACCTGCGCGTCGGCCATGGTCTTCTTGAACTCCTCGCTGACCGGCCCGACATTGCCGTCGATGCGGGCCAGCACGACGCGGAGGTCGGTGAGGGCGGCGTTGAGGTTGAGGAAGGTCTGCTTCGCCTCGGGGGAGTTGACGAACGCCGTGATGGAATCGGCGGCGGTGCCGACCTTGTCGCCGAGGGCCTTCGTATCGAGGGCGGACACCTTGTCGTTGGTGGTGGCGAGGAGCGTCTTCAGCTGCTTGGAGAGGCCGGTGAAGTCCACCTGCTTGAGGTTGGCCACGATCTCCACGATGCTCTGCTGCACCTCGGCGATGGGCGAGGTGATGGCGGGGACGACCGGCAGCGCCTCGGTCATGAAGCGGGGGTTGGCGGGATACTTGCGGACGTCCTCGAAATCGAGCTCCACGAACAGCAGGCCGGTGATGCCGGTGAGGTTGACGCGGGCGCGCAGGCCGCGATCAATGAGCTCCTGCATGCGGGCCGGGTTGGTCAGGTCGACTTGGACGCCGGTGCTGTCGGTCAGGACATTGCGGTTAACCTCGCAGGTCACCTGCACGAGCGCCTCCTTGCTCGAGGCGTCATAGCGGACGGTGATGGCCGCCACGCGGCCGACGCGCACGCCGTTGAGCTTGACCGGGGCGCCAGGATCAAGGCCGCTGACCGACTCGCTGAAATAGATCAGGAACCGCGTGGGCTTGACGAATATGTTGGACCCGCCGAACGAGAGGAACCCCACCACAAAGAGCGCCAAGGCCCCCAGGATGAACAGGCCGACAGTGGCGGGACTCAGTTTGGTTTTCACGGGGCAGACCCCTCTTGTTGCCGAACCGCCTCCCCGCGTCTATTCAAAAACTCCCTCACCCGGGGGTCGGGACTGCCATCCCGCAGCTGGCGGGGGTCTCCGTCGGCGATGATGCCCTTCGCGTCGCGGTCGAGCATCACCACCCGGTCGGCGAGGTCGAAGATGCTGGCCAGCTCGTGCGAGACGATGACGATGGTGGTGCCCAGCGTGTCGCGGATCTGGCGCACCAGCTCGTCGAGCTTGAGCGAGGTGATGGGGTCGAGGCCGGCCGAGGGCTCGTCGAAGAACACGATGGCCGGGTCGAGGGCCAGGGCGCGCGCCAGGCCGGCGCGCTTCTTCATGCCGCCGCTGAGCTCCGCCGGGTAATAGTCCGCGTAGCCGGCGAGGCCGACCTGGGCCAGCTTGAGGGCGACAATCTCCTCCCGCTCGCGGCGCTTGAGGTCGGTCAGCAGCTCGAGCGGCAGGGCGACGTTCTCGCCGACGGTCATGGAACTCCAGAGGGCACCGGACTGGTAGAGCACGCCGAAGGTGCGCAGCAGCTCCTTGCGCTCCGCGGCGGAGGCCGCGATGAAATCGTGCCCGGAATATTTCACGCTGCCACCCACGGGCGGGTGCAGGCCCACCAGGTGGCGCAGCAGCGTGCTCTTGCCGCAGCCGCTGCCACCGATGATGAAGAAGATCTCCGCGCGCTTCACCGCAAACGACACCTTTTCCAGCACGACCCGGTCGCCGTAGGCACACACCAGGCCGGCGACCTCGATGGCCGGGAGCGAAATGGCGGGGGCGGGGTTCATGCGAGGTTCACCAGCCGAGGATGTCGAAGGCCACGGCGAAGATGGAATCGGACACGATGATGAGGAGGATGCCCGTCACCACGGCGGCGGTGGCCGCCTGCCCCACGCCGGCCGCACTGCGATCCGCCTGCAGGCCGCGCCAGCAGCCGGCGAGGCCGATGAGCAGGCCAAATGACGCGGCCTTGATCACGCCGGTGTTGATGTCTGACAGGTCCACGATCGTCTGCATCTCCGCGAAATAGAGGTTCGCCGGGATGTTCAGCGGCTGGGCCCCGGCGATCGCCATGCCGCCGAGGATGCCGACGACGTCGGAGTAGAGCGCCAGGAACGGCATCATGCAGAACAGCGCCACGATCCGGGGCATGACGAGGAAGTCGATCGGCGAGACGCCAAGCGTGGAAAGGGCGTCGATCTCCTCGTTGGCCTTCATGTTGCCCAGCGTGGCGGCGTAGGCCGCGCCGGTGCGGCCGGCCAGCACGATGGCGGCCATCATGGGACCCATCTCGCGCACGACGGCCAGGCCCACCATGTCAGCGATCCAGATGTCGCCGCCGTATTGGCGCACCACGAGTGAGCCGGTGTAGGCCAGCGTCACGCCAACCAGGAAGCTGATGAGGCCCACGATGGGCAGGGCCATGGCGCCGCACTGCTGCATCTCGGCCAAACAATCGCGCCAGCGAAACTGGGCCTGGCCACGGAAGAACCGCCCCATGCTGAAAGAGCACTCGCCGACCAACTGGGCCAGGTCCTTGGTCTCGCGCCAAAGCCGGACGGTTTCCGTGCCGATGGCGGTAGGCAGGTTGGGCAGGCCGCGCGGCTGTTCCGGCAGCGCGGGGGGTTTCTCGGCCAGCAGGGCGGCGAGCCGCAGGGCCTCGGCGGGCAACCCTTCCAGAACGAGGGCAATGGCGTTGGTTTCACTCCACCGCCGGGCCGCCGAGATGAACAGCGCCAGGGAACTGTCCCAGGTGCCCAGTTCCGTCCCGGTCAGCACTACCCGCCCTGGCAGGCGGTCGCCGATGAGGTCGATCCAGTCCGGGTGCGGGGCCGTGATGCGCCAGTCGCCGCCCACCTGCACCGTCAGCGTGTCAACCGCCAGAGAGGCGTCGGCACGGGCGGGGGCTCCAGGTTGACTCATGGCGTTACTCTCACTCCCCCATTCAACCGGGACGAGAATTTTCTGTTCCCCTATTTTTCGTGTCTTTCGGATGTTTCGTGGTTTCCCTCCGGGCGTCCCATGCGTTTCCGCACCGTCCTCTTCGACCTCGATGGCACGCTCATCGACCATTTTTCCGCCATCCACCGCTGCCATGTGTATGCCATGCGGAAGCTCGGCTTGCGCGAGCCGACCCTGGCCGAGGTGCGCGCGGCAGTCGGCGGCGGACTCGACGAGGCCATCGCCCGGCTCGCCGGCAAGGAGCAGGTCGCCGCGGCGCTGCCGTTATTCGTCGAGCACTGGAACGCCACCAACCTGGACGACGTCATCCTGCTGCCGGGCGCAACCGAGTTGCTGGCGCAGCTGGCGGCGGCAGGTGTGCGCTGCGGCGTGTTGACGAACAAGCGCGGTTACGCCGCACGCGAGGTCTGCACGCACCTCGGCCTGGACCCGCTGCTGGCCGGCGTGTTCGGCGCCAACGACACGCCCTGGATCAAGCCCGACGCCCGGTTCGCGGCGCATGGGCTGGCGCAGATCGGCGGCGAGGCGGCCACGACCGCGCTCGTAGGCGACTCGCCCTACGATCTCGCCGCCGCGCAGAACGCCGGCCTGGCGTTTCTCGGCGTCACCACCGGCACGCACACCGCGGCGGAATTGCGCGCCGCGGGAGCCACGGAGATTTTTGCCGATCTGGCAGGCGTGAGCGCCGCCTTGAGGTAGGGGTGGGCACTCCGTTGCCCGCCAAGGCGCGGAGCGGAGTCCGCGCCCTACCCGTTCGCCGCGCAAACCAGGCCGAGCGCCAGCGCGCCGGGCACGGCCTGCACCCACAGGATCTTCCGGCTCGCAGTGGCGGCGCCGAACACGCCGGCGATAATCACACACGACAGGAAGAACACCTTGATGACGTGCCCGTCCGCGCCAGCCAGCAGCCCCCACCCCAGCCCGGCGGCGAGGAAGCCGTTGTAGAGCCCCTGGTTCATCGCAAGCGACTTGGTCATCTCGGCTTTTCCCGGCGTGAGTTGGAACACGCGCCGGCCATACGGCTTCGTCCACAGGAACATCTCGAGCACGAGAAAGTAGAGATGCAGCAGCGCGACAAGCGCGGTCAGGGCGTTGGCAGCGGGGGTCATGCCCCGTTTCTATCTCCGTCCGGCGCCGCAACAAGGGCAAAGCCGCGCAATGGCATTGCCTCCGCGCCCCGGATCGCGAGGCTGTCCGCGCCCATCCTTTCACCCCATGAAATTAACCCGCCTCCTTACCGTGCTGCTCGCCCTGGCGACTGGCGCTTTCGCCCAGGAAAATCCCGCCAAGCTGGCCCTCGCCCGCGAGGTCATCACCGCCATGAAGGCGGACAAGATGTTCGACGCCATGCTCGGGCAGATGAAGCAGATCGCCGTCCAGTCCGCGGCGATCCCGCCCGACGCCACCCCGGACCAGAAAAAGAAAATGGAGGAGTTCCTGGGCAAGGTGATGGATCTCTCGATGGAGTCCGCCAAGGGCATCATCGCGCAGATGGACCACATCTACGCCGACGTCTACAGCGAGGCCGAACTGCGGGCCATGAAGAACTTCTTCAGCTCCCCGGAAGGCCAGTCGATGCTCGCCAAGCAGCCCCAGGCCATGGCGCACGTCATGCCGCTCGTGCAGCAGATGCAGCGCGATCTCATGCCGAAGCTCAAGGTGCTGACGGAGCAATTTCAGGCCGAGATCAAGGCCACCAAGGCCGCCCAGCCGGCGGCTGCGCCGGCCAAGAGCACCTGAGTCCCTCGCCTGCCCTGACCAAGCCCGCCACTCCGGCGGGCTTTTTTATTTGGGCTTGTCCGCCGTAGCCTTGGCAGAGGAGGAGCGCCGCGCCGCCAACAGCGTGGCCGTCATCTCCTGCACCACCTTGCCGTCCTGGTTGTAAGTGCGGCAGCGCAGCTTGATCAGCCCGCGCTCGGGCCGGGCCGGCGCATCGCGCAGCTCCAGGATCTCCGTCACCACGCGCAACCGGTCGCCCGGCAGCACCGGTCGCGGCCAGCGGAGCGACTCCATGCCCTGCCCGATGACACCCCCATCGAGGTCCATCTCGCCGAGCACCATGAGACGCATGCTCACCGCCGCCGTGTGCCAGCCGCTGGCGACCAGCCGGCCGAACAAAGTCGGACCCGCCGCCGCCGGATCGGTATGGAAGGGCTGCGGGTCGAATTTCTGCCCGAAGGCGATGATCTCCGCCTCGGTCATCTCGTATTCCACGGTGTTGAATTTATCCCCTGCCTTCAGGTCCTCAAAATAACGCATGGTTCTTGGATAATCCCAATCGGGCCGAAGTCGACCCGCGTGTCGCGCCAGCTTCCCGTTGGAGAGCCAGAATCCCAATGTCACCCAGGGAGTTTTTTCAAGCCACCCGGAGAGATTAACCACGAATGCTTCGCCTACCGGCTGCGCTACTTGGAGCGTTCCGCCTGATCGGCTCCACCGTGGGTTTCGGGGGGGGTCGGCTGATCGCCGACCGCAACAAGTTTTCCTTCTTCTCGGCGGCGATTAGCCGCTCCCCGGAACCCAAACCGGAGCCGATTAGGCGGAGGGGATTTCAAAGCGCAGCCGGTAGGCGTAGCATTCGTGGTCAAAACCGGATCGCTGGTTCGGTGCCTCAGCGTTCATTCAGGGATCTGAAGGCACACCCTAATAGGTGACATTGGCGAAGCGACGGCGGCCGGGCCGCGACCAGACCAGTTGATGCGCCGGTGTTGCCTCGCCGCACATCTGTGTGCATCTGTGTGCTGCCTTGGCTGCTCCCGCCCCCATCTCCCTGACCGGCGTCCTCGAGCGCATCATCTTCTTCAACGAGGAGAACCATTACACCATCGCCGAGCTGCGGCCCGAAGCGGCCAAGACCGCCGAGGATCGGGTGACGATCGTGGGTCCGCTGCCGGGCGTGCAGTGCGGCGAGACGCTCCAGTTGACCGGGGAGTGGACGAAGCACGCGCAGCACGGCGCGCAGTTCAAGATCGCCGCGCACAAGTCCGAACTGCCCTCCTCCGTCTACGGCATCCGCAAATACCTTGGCAGCGGCCTCGTGCCGGGCATCGGGAAGGTCTACGCGAACAAGATCGTGGACCAGTTCGGCACCGACACCTTTCGCGTGCTCAGCGAGGAATCGGGCAAGCTCCGCAAGGTCGAGGGCATCGGCAAGGTCCGCGCCACCGCCATCAAGACCGCGTGGGAGGAACAGAAGACCCTGCGCGAGGTGCACATCTTCCTCCAGACCTACGGCGTCACCACCTCGCAGTGCGTGAAGCTCGTCAACAAATACGGCCCCGAGGCGAAGCAGGTCATCACGAACGAACCCTACCGCGTCGCCCGCGAGATCGACGGCATTGGCTTCAAGACCGCCGACCGCATCGCCATCAATCTCGGCTACGCCAACGACGCCCCGCCCCGCCTCGACGCCGGCCTCATCTACGCCCTCGAGACCCTGCAGGAGGATGGCCACACCGCCTACCCGCGCGGCGAGTTGGTCGACTACTCCGCCACGCTCCTCGAAACCTCCGCCGAACTGTTGCAGGCCCGCATTGAGGCGCTGCTCGAATCGAAAGCGATCGTCAGTCATTCTGCGGTAGGGTCGTCCCTGGCGGACGGACCGGTCCGGCGACCAGCGCCGACCCTACAGGATACCCGCGATCCGCAATCGTTCCTCCAACTCCCGCCCAACAACCGCGCCGAAAGGAAAATCGCCGAGGTCGTGCAGTGTCTCAACCGCGTCCCCTCCGGCCTGCCGGCCATCAAGGTCGAGGCCGCCATCACGTGGGCGCAGGAAAAAGCCGGCTTCCAGTTCCACGATCTGCAGCGCGCCGCCTTGACCAACGCGCTCTCGCACAAGTTCAGCATCCTTACCGGCGGCCCGGGCACCGGCAAGACCACCATTCTCCGCGCGCTCGTTGAAATCCTGAAGGCCAAGAAGGCCCGCGTGCACCTCGCCGCGCCCACCGGCCGCGCCGCCCAGCGCCTCGCTGAGACGACCGGCGGCTACGCCTCCACCATCCACCGCCTGCTCAAATTCGAGGGTACGAAGATGGGCTTCACGGTCAATGAGTCGGCGCCGCTGGCCACGGATTTCCTCATCGTCGACGAGGCCTCGATGCTGGACTCGCGCCTCGCCGCGGCGCTGCTGCAAGCCGTGCCCGTCCGTGCGCACCTCGTGCTCGTGGGTGACGTCGACCAGTTGCCGAGTGTCGGCGCCGGCAACGTGCTCAAGGATCTGATTGCTGCCTCGAGGTGGTCGTCGATGTCCCCATCGACGACTGGCGCCGGTGTGGAAACCGG
Organism: Opitutus sp.; assembly: GCA_025361365.1. Classification (GTDB taxonomy): domain Bacteria; phylum Verrucomicrobiota; class Verrucomicrobiia; order Opitutales; family Opitutaceae; genus Lacunisphaera. Next base: position 10,280 of record JANYAM010000219.1, read on the forward strand.
CGCCCACCCCAATCACGGCGGCGCAAATATCCCCGTCACCCGCCTCGAGGTCGTCTACCGCCAGAAAGACCAGAGCCTCATCGTCACCGTCGCCCACGCGATCAACGGCGGCGACAACTCGCCCCCGCCGGTCGTAAGCGAAGTCGCCAAGGCCCAGGCGTGGAGCGATCTCAACTTCATCGCCGCGTCGTCGCCGGAGGACTGTCTCGCGAAGGTCACCGAGCTCTGCACGAAGTTCATCCCGCAACACTTCAAGTGGTTCGATCCGGTCAACGACGTGCAGATCCTCGCGCCGATGCACAAGGGCGTCGCGGGCGTCGGCAATCTGAACGCCGCGCTCCAGGCCGCGCTCAACGGCCGCGGGCCGGGCCTCAAGACCGTCAGCGGCGAGTTCCGCCCGGGCGACAAGCTCATCCAGCTGCGCAACAACTACGACAAGGACCTGTTCAACGGCGACATCGGGCAGGTGCTCGCCATCGACGGCGTGAAGGGCACGCTCACGGCGGATTTCGACGGCGCGAAGCACACGTTCGAGCGCGGCGAGTTCGGCGACCTCGCCCTCGCCTACGCCATCAGCATCCACAAGTCGCAGGGCAGCGAGTATCCCGTGGTCATCGTGCCGCTGCTCAAGGCGCATTTCGTCATGCTGCAGCGCAACCTCATCTACACCGCCATCACCCGCGGCCGGAAGAAGGTGTTCATCGTCGGCGAGCCGGCCGCCTACGGCATGGCCGTGCGCAACGCCGAGTCGAAGCTCAGGTGCACGCACCTGCGGGAAAAGATTCTGGCTTCGGACTAAGGAGTGTTTTCAAACCCGGTTTGTCATCCTGAGCGAAGCGAAGGATCCAGTGCGACGAATCCGCTATTACGAGCGAACAACTGGATTCTTCACTTCGTTCAGAATGACAGGAAAGCGGTGTTCGGCGGGTTTGAAGA
>JANYAM010000239.1 GCA_025361365.1 Opitutus sp.
ACGAAGTCGGCGCCCTTCATCGCGGCGGTCAGCGCGGGCAAATCGAGGTTGTCGCCACGCACCAGCTTGAAGCGTGGATTTTTTTGCGCGCCGTCGAGGAAACGGATCTGGCCGGTGGAGAGATTGTCCCAACCGGTGACCGAGAGGCCGTCGGCGAGGAGGCGGTCGATGAGATTGGAACCAATGAAGCCGGCGGCGCCGGTCACGAACACGTTTTGCATGAAAAGGGGATCAGGCCGTCAGCGGCGCCGGGCGCGGCTTGAGCGCGTAGCCGATGCAGAGGTTGCAGAACCAGAGCGGCACGCCGAGGGGGAAGAAGCTGCGCGACTCGATGGTGAAATACGGATCGAGCTCGGCGAGGATCTCGGGAACAAGGTTGATGTGCTCGCGCTGGTAGAATTCGGCGTAATCGACGTCGAAGTGCCGGTTCCAGACGCGCTCGGCCGAGATCTTGCGGGCCAAGCTGTAGGCCGGGCTGCCCTCGGTGGGGATGACGATGAGCAGCTGGCCGGTCTGCTTGTTCAGCAGGCGGTAGGCTTCGCGGGCCGCGGCGGGCAGATCGGGCAGGTGCTCGAGGACGTGGACCGCGATGTAGCGGTCGAAGTAGCCGTCGGCAAAATCCATGCGCCGCTGACAGTCGCCGACCACGGTCTTCACCTTGGGGAAGCGGCGGCGGATTTCCGCGGCCATGTTCTCGCGGTATTCGTTGCAGTAGTAATTCGCCTCCTGCTCCGGCGTGAGCTTCTCGTATTCGAGGTGCTCGCCGAGGCCGGCCCCGATCTCGAGCGTGGTCTTGAAGCCGGGCGCGGAATGTTTGACGGGGAAGCTGTGGTTGAACTTCTCGACGAGGCCGTAGCGGGGCCGGCCGGCGAGTTCCTCGTGCCACAGTTTCATGAAGGCGTCGCTGCGCACCTGTTGCTCGGGAGAGAGCACGGGCAGGCGCTTGGGCCATTTGGAAGCGGAGGAGGCGGGCATGGCGTTCAGTCTTTGAAACCCTCGGCGCGGTCGACGATGAATTTGGGGCGGGCGCGGACCTCCTCATAGATGCGGCCGATATATTCGCCGAGGATGCCGACGGAGATGAGCTGGATGCCGCCCATGAAGAGCATGAGGATGACGACGGTCGGATTGCCGAGGGGGAACGGGAAACCGGCGAGCTTCATCCCGAGGTAGGCCAGCGCGATGAGGAAGGACAACCCGGCGATGCCGAAGCCCGCCATGGTGCTCAGGGTCAGGGCATAGGTGGAGAAGCAGAAAATGCCGTTGAACCCGATGCGCAGGGAACCGAAGAAGCGGTTGTAGTTCGTCTCGCCGGTGAAGCGCGACGGCCGGTCGAAGGGGATGAGCGCCTGCTTGAAACCGACGACCGCCACCATGCCCCGCAGGAAGCCGTGGCTCTCCTTGAGGCGGACGACCTCCTGGACCACGCGGCGCGACATGAGCCGGAAATCGCCGGTGTTGGGCGGGATGCGGACATCGGCGATCTTGTTGATGACCTTGTAGCCGGTGCTGGCCACGAGTTTCTTGATCCAGGGTTCGCCGGTGCGCTGGCGGCGCTGCGGCAGGGCGACATCGTAGCCCTCGCGCCACTTGACCACCATCTCGTGGATGAGCTCAGGCGGATCCTGCAAGTCCACGTCCATGACAATGACCGCCTCGCCGCGGGCATACTCCATGCCGGCGAGGCTCGCCATCGGCTGGCCGAACCGGCGGGAGAACTTCAGGAGCTTGATGCGGGCGTCCGCCGCCCGGTGCTCGAGGATGACGTCCTCCGTGCGGTCGGGCGACGGGTCGAGCGAAAAGATGATCTCATAGTCCTCGGTGATTCCGGACAGGATGGGACGGATCCGGCGCAGGAACTCGGGGATGTTGCCTTCTTCCTTATATACCGGGACGACGACGCTGAGGAGCATGGCGGGAAGGCTTAGGTTAAAGACGAGGCTGCGGAAAGGGCGAAAAACCGCCTCAGTCGAAGTCGATGTTGACGATGCGGAACGAGCGCTGGCGCGAGTCGGCCGCGGAGAGCGGGAAGAGCCGGTCCGCCTCCAGCGTCAGGGTGGCCTCGCGATCCGAGGACAGCGGCACCGTGATGCGTTCCGGCGTCTCGAGCTTGAGAGGATGCGATTCAGCCGGTCCGCCATTGAGGGCGACCGCCACCGGGTAGTTTGACGGCGTCGGGTAGCGCATGATCTCGACGATGGCGTGATGATGCTTGGCCGTGGCCGGGAACCGGAAGGAGACCGTCCGGCCGACCCAGCCGTCCTGGTCTACCCCATCGAGGTGGAAGATATAACCGCTGGGATGCCAGCCGTGAACGAAAAGGTCGGTGCGGCTAAGATTCTCGAAGGTGAGGTTCTTGATGAGGAAGGCGCGGTCACGTTTGCCGTCGGGCAGCGGGAAGTCGGCAGCGGACTCCAGGGTGACTGTGTTGGCCGGCTGGGGCAGGATCGGCACGTAGACGCTGTGGTAGGTGGCGCGCGGGATGACCTGCGTGGCGTAGGTCTGGCCGTTGAGGTTGACCTTGAGCTCGTTCGACTCGCGCGGGGCCCAGCCCGGCATCTCGAGGTCGATCTTCAGCACCTTGAATTCATTGAAGGTCGGCACGTCGAACTTCGCGGTGCGCCCGATCCAGCCGTCCTGGTCCACGCCGTCGAGGGCGAAGCCGTCACCCTGCCGGTTCTTGATCGCACGGAAGGACGCGAGGTCGGGCAGGTCGCCGACGGACAGCTCGTTGATGAAGGCGGAAAGGTAGCGCGTGTCCAACTCACCGTAGGGCATCGCGCCGGAGAAGGTCAGTCGCACCGTGGTGACCGCGGAGGCCTCGCGGATGAGGCGCGTCAGGATGAATTCACCCGAGCGGAGGTTCACGACCTCCGTCGGCTTGTCATTGATGGAGATGGTGAGGTCGAGGCCACGCTCGCGGTAGGCGGAGGTGTCGGGCACATAGCCCTTGAAGTAGAGGATCTGGCCGGGGTGGGAGGCGGCGAGCTTGAAGAAGGACTCGGGGCCAACCCAGCCGTCCTCGAAGATGCCGGAGTATTCCAAGCCGGGGTAGCGGGAGAGATCCTGCGGGAACTGGCTGATCTTCGCCGGGCGGTCGAGCTTCTGGTATTGCTCCTCGGTGATGATGGAGATGTCGCGGGTGAAGCCGACGAGCCGGCGGTCATCGAGGTTGAATTTGCTGCCCCACAGCTGCATCAGGCCGGTCTTGCGCTTGCCGATCGGCTCGGCCTTGTCGGCGAAGTCGAGCGTGAGGTAGGCCTGCTGTTCGAAGAACTCGGGCTTGATCGGCGGCGAGAAAACGCGCGCCGAACCGCTGCCGACGAAGCCCAGCGGGTAGTCCTCCTCGCCGATCACGACCGCCTTGCGCGGCAGGTCATAGCGGCCGCCGCCAAGCGAGGTGCGGGTGAAGTCCACCACGACGCGGATCGCGGGTGAGGGGTTGATGAGGCGGAACATGTTGTAGCGGCCGGTGCCGTGGAAATACACCTGGCCGCCCGTCACCGGTTCCGGCTCGCGCTGGAAAAACGCGGCCTTGAAGCGGGCCGAGGAATAGTAGTGGGGCCCGAGCTCGGAGTGGATGAACACCAGGCGGTCCTGCACGTCCTTCTCCAGCTTGTATTGGTAGATGTTCTGGTAGGTCCAGCCGGTGCCGTTGTTGGCCTTGTTGAAATGGTCGAGCGGGCTGCGGATCGCGACAAAGAGGCGGTCGTGGTAGTTGAGGTGGCGCGAACTGGTCTCGGTCCAGTTGTTGTCCAGCTTGTTGATCGTCATCACCCGGTAGTCCGCCACGTCGCCCTTCATGATCTCGGGCGGAAGAAACGGCGTCAGCAGGCTGAGTTTCTCGACGAGCCGCGCCTGCGGGCCGAGGTCGGGGTCGGGGTTGCGCAGGAAGCTCAGCACCGCGATGTTCGCGATGTTGTCCATGTAACTGCGGCTGAGGAAGCGCGTGTCGATGCCCTTGGTGTATTGCGAGAGCAGCTTGGCGCCGACCACGTTGCTCATGTCCGACTCGATCGCGTCGAACTTGATGTCCTTGGGCGGGGTGAAGTGCACGCCATACTCGGAGGCGCCGACGATTTCGGAGAGGCCGCCGCCGTAGGTGCCGAGCGAGGCGAAGCTGTAGTAGACGTGGCTGGGGATGGTGCAGACGATGAAGAGGGCGACGAGCCAGCGGCCCAGGCGGCGGCGCGGCGAGTCGATCAGCTTGTAGAACTCGTGCGCCAGCAGCAGGGTGATCACGGGCTGGGCGAACATCGCCAGCTTGAACAGGCCGAAGTCCTGGCCTTTCAGAAACAGGAAGCAGCCCAGCGCGAGCATGATGACCGCGATGTAGCCGGCGGGCTCGCGGCGGAACAGTTGGCTGAAGGCCATCCAGACGAAGAACACCAGGAACAGCATGCCCACCACGATTTGGAAGGAGATCAGCGGATCGGCGCCCACGACGCCGAAGGGATGTAGGCCGAACAGCATGGGCACGAAGGAGGGCACCAGCGTCCAGGGGAACAGCACGAGGCCGCCACTCTGGTCGTTGATCTCGGCCATCGAGCCGAGGCCGGCGGAACCGACCGATTGCATCACGAGCGTGTTGATGAACTGGTAGGTGCTGGTGCCGAGGAACACGAAGGTCAGCACCGCGGTGCACACGATGACAAAACCGAAGCGCTTGAGGGCCGTGGGGTCGGTGTAGCGCAGGTGCAGGCCGAAGAGGATGATGGAGAGCGCGACGAACGGGGCGACCTCGGGGTAGAAGATGCCGAGGCCGCTCGTGATCAGTGCGGCCAGCAGGATGCGGCGCCAAGTGCACTCGCGGGTGTTCAGCAATACGGCGAGCGCGGTCAGCAGGATCGCGATGCCGCCCACCTGGGCGATCAGCTGGTAGAGAGTGCCGAGGCCGAAGAGCGGGCTGGTGGCGAACAGGCCGAAGGCCAGCAGCGCGATTTTTCGGTATCGGCCGCGGAACATGGCGACCGCCCCCATCGCCCAGATCTGCAGCATGCTGAACATCAGGATCACGGGCATGAAGACCTCGTGGGGATTCAAGCGGGTGATGGAACAGACGAAGGCCAGCACGAGCTCGGAGCCCGGCCGGATCTGCTGCAGGCCGTGCATGAACCAGTAGTGCTGCGGATAGTCGCGGCCCTCGAGCTGGGTCTGCTCGGGCAGGTCGTAATAGCCGTGGTTCAGGAAGCGGTCCGCGGCCAGGCAGTAGTTGGCCATGTCGTCATTGCCGTAGGAGATCCAGTTGAAGCTGAAGCGGAACATCGGCCAGCCGGCGTAGACGACGAACATCAGCGTGAGCAGCGCGAAGGGCCGCAGCTGGCGCCACGGGAAAACCGGTCGCCGCCACCAGAGGATGCCGGCGGCGAACAGCCCGAGCCCGCCCGCCAGCCAGGGGCCGAAGGTCTTCACCGGAATGCCCCAGATGTTGAGGCGGGTCATCAGCACGATCAGCAGCGTCAGGCCCACGGTGGGCGAGATGAACCAACCCCACAGCACGCCGAGGCGCGGGCGCAGCAGGCTGACCACGGCGCGGCCGACCGCGGTCAGGAGGACGAAAAGGGAGAGAATGAGCAGGAAGGGCAGCATGGGAAAATCAGAGGGCGGTCAGAAGCGGAGGCCGAGCCCGTGCCACCGGGCGGTGAGGGCCGCGGTGAAACGCGCCTTGCGGGCGAAGTGCTCGATACGGGCGGGGTCGGGGTGCGGGCCGTGGATCCGGGTGCGGATGCGGGTCATTTCTTCGTGTCCGGTGGTGTGGATGTGAGCACTGGTCTTTTGCTCACTGTGCACGCGAAAACAACCCAAGAAATAAGGCAGCCGGACAATCCGGGCGCCCGCCTGCTGGAAACGGGCGAGCAGATCCCAGTCCAGGGCGAAGTGGAACGAGGGGTCGAGGCCGCCGATCTGGTCCCACGCCCGGCGCCGCCAGAACAGGGTTTCCTGCGGCACATAGTCGATCCACTCCAGGGTGGCCGGGTCGTGGCGGGGCATGATCCAGCGCCCGATCTCGCCGTCGTGGCCGTCGATAATGATGCGGTGGCCATAGACGACGTCCACCTCCGGGTGGCAGGCGAAATACTCCGCGACGAACCGCAGGGCGCGCGGGGCGATGAAATCATCGGAATTCAGCCACGCCATGATATCGTCCGGCGTCCCCGGCAGCTGGTCGAAACCATGCCGGATGGCGGCGGACTGGCCGCGGTCGGGCGCCGACTCCCAACTCTCGAGCCGGTCGGCATAGCGTCGGATGATCTCGGGGCTGCGGTCCGTCGAGGCTCCGTCCTGCACCCGGTAACGCAGCTTGGGATAATTCTGGTTGAGCACGCTGAGGATGGTGCTCTCGAGGAACTTGTCCTGGTTGTAGGACGGTGTGACGAGGACAATGGTGGGCAGCTGCGCGTCGGGCAGGCGGCCTTTCTTCGGCAGCTTCGGATCCCACGCGATGGGTCGCGGATCGTAATGCCGCAGCACGCCGAGCTGCATCCAGTAATCCTCGACGACCTTCTTGAAACCCCAGTCCTTGGTGGGCTGCCAGAATTTCAGGCGGACCAGCTGGCGCACGGCCAGCCACGCCTTGCCGACCCGGCCGAGGCCGGCGTTGTCCGCCACCAACTGGCGGATGAGCGCCTCGCGTTCGTCGCAAGCCCGCTTGAGCTGCTGGAGCACAATCTCCTTCTCGTGGAGCCAGCGGCCGTAGCGCTTGATTTGCTCCAGCTCGCCATAACCGTGGTTGAGATTGTCGATGGACGATTGCAACTCGCGGACCTGCCGGGCGGCGTGGGCGGCGGCCTGCTCGAGGTTGGCGAGGTGGACGTTCTTCTCGTGGAGCCACTGGCCGTATTGCGCGGCCTCGGGCGGGAGCGCGGCGAACTGGGCCTGGATTTTTGCGAAGCCGGCCGCCGCGTCCGCCGCCTCGCGCGTCTTCGCCTCGACGGTGGCCGTCAGTTCGGCGACCTGCCGCTGGAAGTCCTTGACGATGTCGGTGAGTTTGAAAATCAGCGCCTCGCGCTCATCGCACACGGCCTTGAGTCGCTCGATCTCGCGGTCCTTGGTGTCGGCCTCGGCCTTGAGCTGGGTGATCTCGGCATCCTTGGTGTTGGCCTCGCCCTTGAGGGAGGTGATCTCGGCGTCCTTGGTGTTGGCCTCGCCCTTGAGGGAAGCGATCTCGGTGTCCTTCGTGTCGGTCTCGGCCTTGAGCTCCGCGATCTCGGTATCCTTTTGCGCGCACTCGGCCTCGAGCTCCGCCTTGATGGCCTCCATCTCGGTCTTGCGCTCCTCGGCGGCGCGCTTCAGGTCGGCGTTCTCGACGTCCTTCTCCTGGCCGAGGTGCGTCAGCTCCTCGATCTTGTGCTGGCGGTCGAGACGGTCGGACTGGAGTTTCCGGTAGCGCGGCGTGACGCTGGCAATCAGCGCCAGCGAATCGGCGGAGAGATTGTGCGCCTCAATCACGGTATCGAGCGGCGCGGCCTTGGCCCCGAGCAGGCGGGTGACGGCGGCCTGCACTTCGGCGACGCCGAGGGTCTTGACGCAGGGAGCGTCACCAAAATGGCAGTCCCACTGGCAGCCGAAGCAGGGCAGCGGTTGTACGACGGAAACCACCTGGCGGCCAACCGGCTTGAAGCGCGGCCAGTAGCCGCCGCCGAAAAGGCCGATGGTGGGCACGCCCACCGCGGCGGAGACATGCATGGGGCCGGTGTCGTTGCCGAGATAGAACCGGGCCGTGGCCAGCAGCGCGGCCATCAATGAAATCTCGCCGTCCTGGCTGAGCCAGACGGCCGGGCGCGGCGCGCCGGCCTTCGCGGTGAGCGCCGCGACCTCCTCGACAATGGCCGCCTCGCTCTGGTGACCGAGCAGCATGACCTTGCCGCCATGTTCGCGGTGCAGCCAGGCAATCGTCTCGGCGAATTTCGCCGCCGGCCACGCCTTCATCGTCACGTTGGCGACGCCGGCGGGATAACAGGCGATCCATTCGCCGGCGTTAAGCTTTTGGGTCGCCAGGATTTTGCGCGCCGCGGCGGCCGCCGGGGCCGGCACGGGCAGGGTGGGAATGGAGCGCTCGCCTTTTTTCCCGAGCAGGTGATCCGCGAGGCGGTGGTTGTTCTCCCAATCCAGCGCGGTCATATCGGGCTCGACGATTTCGGTGAACACGCCGGCGGCCTTGATGCCGAGCTCGAGCTCCAGGGCCGTGGCGAAAAGCGGGTCCACGGCGCCATGGCTCAGCGCCACCCGGCGCGCCTGCGGAAATTTGGCGGCGACGGCCACCTCCAGCCACGTGCGGCTGAGAGTGGCGGCGACGATCAGGTCCGGTGGATTGGCTTCCAAGTCCGCCAGCAGGGATTTCAGGGCATCGCGGGCGGCCGCCGGACTGTCTTTGAACGGATTGACCGCCGCGATCTTCCACTCGATTTCAGCTGGGAACAGCGGTTTAAGGGAATCATACCCCGGCCGCACCAACAAGGCGTGGCGCGCTCCAGGCCAAGCCTTTATGAGCCGGGACAGCGCCGGGGTGAACAAGATCAGGTCGCCGAAACTATCGGCACGGACGTAGAGGATGTTCTTGGGCGATTGTGGCACGGAAGCCTGACAGGAAAAGGCCCCGTTTTACCCGATGCGAGCAAGATTTTTGGCGCGGAAGAGACGCCCCAACGCACCGCCTTCAGGGCAAGGACAAGCCGTGAACCGCGAATCCCAGTTCGCGTCCGGACGCGGCGGATTCGCGCACCAGCGGCGCGGGTGAGCTTAGCTCAAGGACTGCATGGCCCCGGTCCAATTGCACGCCCGGCAAGCGCACGGCTTGCGGCTGGGTTGGCACCAGCCCCGTCCAAAGCAGGCGGCCGGCTTGGCGGATTTCGAACGGCCGTTCCGTGATCGCGGACAATTGCACCGTCGCATTCACTTCGCGCGATTCCCGGGGCCAGCAGTCGATCCGCAAAGTGCCGGCGGTCCGGCCCCAGCTCCAAACGTGGGCGAGATGATGCTCCGCGGAAAAAAAGCCCGCCCCGATGTGCACGACAAAATTTCCATCACGCCCCCGGCCGGCGGCAAGTTCAGCCGACTCCCAAGGCACGAACCAGAGCGTCAATATTCCGCCCAGGATGCCGAGACTGCCGCCCAGCCACCAGCCCCCGCCGGCCCGCCGGCGCCAGGCCAGCACGGCGAAAGCCAGGGACAGCGGCAACAACACCCGGGGTGCCGCGCCGGGATGGCCTTCCCACACGCCGCGATTCAAGAAGGCGAGGCAGCCGAGGTAAGCGAGGCCGGTCCACCACCAGACACTGTTCCATTGCCGGACCCAAAGCACGTAGGCGGCCTGCACCGTCAGCGCGATCAATCCGAGCAGGGTGGAAATCGCGAGCAGCGTATGCTTCTCGGTCCCGATCGCTCCGACGGCTTCGGACCATTTCTCCAGCCAGCCGATCAGAGGCAGGGTGAAGTTGTCCCAACCGCCTCCATCCTGGCCGAGCTGCAGGCGGACGTAACCGAACCAGGCGGCTGCCGGCAGGACGGCCGGCAACGCGAGCTTCAGCGCAGGGCGCCATCCCTGTTGCCGCAGCACATAACCCGTGGCGACCATCGTGGCCAATAGCGTGGTTTCACGGGTGAGCGCGGCCAGTCCGAGCCAGATCCCGGCCAGGGTGAATCGCCCGCGTTCGACGGCTCCGAGGCCGAGAGCCAGCCAAAGCAAAGCCGGCAGGTCCGGCAGGGCACAGCGCACCGCGTGCAACAAGCCCGCGGTGAACAATATTCCCGTCCAGGCCAGTGCCGCCCGCCAGTCGCCGGGTGGGAAGAGTCGCCACAGCACCGCCGCGAGCGCGAACCAGAAGAGCAGATTCAACCCGGCGTATATCCTCACGGATTCCACGGCGTTCCCGGCGGCAAGCAGGTGGGCCAGGGCGGGGCCGAGAATCCGGCGCGCCCGATAAAAGTAATTGTCCATGCTCCCGCCTTCTGCCGGATCCCGCAGCGTCGGGTCGGCGGCGATTTGCCCGTAATAGTGCCCGTCATAACCGCCGGCGTCGCGGTAGGTATAGATCGGCGCATCGCGCAATGCCGGCGTGGCGGCGGCCAGCGCGGACGCATCTATCTGCAGAAAGCGGGTGAAGCCATAATACGGATGCCAGTAGCGCACCGTCAGCCAGAGGAAGAACGCCAGCAAGCCGGCCCGCAGGAGGATCTCGCCTCGCGGACGCACACTCAGCCATGGCAGGCGGCGGGTCGGCACGGTCGCATGCAAGCCGGCGGCCCGGACACAGGCAAGCGCTGCCTCGCTCAGCGCTTTTCGGGCCGGTCCTGCTGCAGCCGCTGGATCGCCCACCAGCGGTCCTGCGATTCAAAGGCCTTGTCGAGCAGCGCTAGGACGAGCCGGCCCGTGGGCAGCTGGGCGGCCAGCGCGGCCGCGATGCGCTCTTCGGAATTCGCCGGCAGGGGCTGGCGGCTGGCAGTGAAGAACAGGTCGTAGGGGAAAATTGGATTCTCGAACCCGACGTGCGGGAAGCCGAGTTGCGCGAAGAGGCGCTGCGCGCTGCGGCGGCTGAAGAGATAGAGGTGCTCGTCGCTTTTGCCCTTCATGTGGATTTCGAAGGGATCGCGGTTGGCCTGGATGTCGGCGTGGCTGAGGTGCTCCTTGTATTCCGGCGTCTGGATGATGAAGAAGCCGTCGGGCTTCAACAGCCGGGCGCACGCGCCGAGCGTGCCGGCGGGATCGGGCAGGTGCTCGATGACGTCGTTGAGCACGATGACGTCGAGGCTGCCGGCGCGAATGGATTGCTCCTCGATGATGCCGGCCGCGACCGGCACGCCAAAGGTCTCCTTCGCGTAGTTCACGATCCACGGGCTCATTTCCGTGCCGCTGGCGTCGTAACCGGCCCAGCGCAGCAGCGCCACGTAGCCGCCGTGGGCGCAGCCGATCTCGAGCACTTTCGCCGACGGCAGCCGGCGGGCCAGCAGCAGCTTCAGCCAGTGCACGCAACGCTCGGGCAGGTCGGTACGCGTGCGGGCCTCGAGCGAGGGCAAGCCGTGCTTGGCCGACTGCCGGCGCAGCCAATAGTCCTTGCTGTAAAGTTCGTCCTGATCCTGGGTGACGGCCAGGTCCGCGGGTTGAACGTTTTCGCGCGTGACGAGCGTGCCGCAGGCCTTGCAGACGGCGTAGTCGTCCGAATAGGCGAAGAGTTCGGGGGCGCCGCACCAGCAGGCGCGCGGGGAGGAGGACTTGGTTTCAGACATGGCTGATTTCGAGGGGCAGGCGCGCCGCGCCGAAAAACGGGAAGGGCGCGTTCGGGTCAAAGGTGACGGTGACCGGACCCACCCCGGTGATGCGATCGTGGAAGAAGCCGGTGTTGGGCCCCTCGGGGCCGAGTTCGCCGGCGTCGAGTCCCAAAGTGTATTCGCCCGGCTGCACATCGAAACCGAGGCGGAAATCGAGCAGGATTTCCTGGCCCGCGGCCAGCGGCGGCAACGGGAAGCCCAGTTGCGGCGTGCCGGCGGAAAAAATCAGGTTACCCATCCGGTCGAAAAGCTGGAGGCCGATGGCCGGTCGCGCCACCGGCTGCGTGGCGTGGATGAGCATCCGCACCGTGGCCCGCCCGCCGAGCGGCACTTCGCGGTCGGGCGCTCCGAGGTGGTTGGAGAAGGTCGCGGCCGCAATCTCCAGGTGGCGGTCGCCGTGCCGCGACTTGGCCGTGGCGACGAGGTCATGTTGCAGCACCGCGGCACGCACTGCGGGGTCCACGGCGGCGTGGGTGCCGGCGACGACCGGCGCCGAGGGCGCGGCGCGGGGCACGAGGGAGAAGTAGCGGGTGACGCATTCCTCGGGCGTGCCGTCATGCAGCAACTTGCCCTGGTGCAGCAGCAGGCCGCGGGTGCAGAGGTTTTGCACGGCGGCGGTGTCGTGCGAGACGAAGATGAGCGTGGCCCCGGCCGCGAGAATCTCACGGATGCGCTCGAAACATTTCTGCGTGAAGAACACATCGCCGACACTCAGCGCCTCGTCGATGATGAGGATGTCGGGCTGCACGCTGACGGCCACGGCGAAGGCGAGGCGCATCATCATGCCGCTGGAGTAGGTCTTCACCGGCTCGTCGATGAACTCGCCGATGTCGGCGAAGGCGATGATCTGCGCGATGCGCGTGTCCATGTCGCGCGCGCCGAGGCCGAGGATGGAGCCGTTGAGGTAGACATTTTCGCGGCCGGTGAACTCGGGGTTGAAGCCCGACCCGAGCTCGAGCAGCGCGGAGATGCGGCCGTGGGTCTCCAACTCGCCGTGGGACGGCTGCAGGATGCCGGCGATGAGCTGGAGCAGGGTGCTCTTGCCGGAGCCGTTGCGGCCGATGATGCCGACGGCCTCGCCGCGGCGGATCTCGAAGCTGAGCGGTTGCACGGCGTGGAAGTCGCGATAGCCGGTGGCCGCGGCGCGCTGCAACCCGAGGGCGCGATAGAGCAGGGCCTTGGCCCGCGCCGACGGGTGCGACCAGATGCGGTAGCTCTTGGCGACTTCCCGGGCGGAAATGACGATGGCGTTGCTGCTCATGTCAGAGCACCTCCGCAAAGGAGCGCTGGGTGGCGCGGAAGAACCCGGCGCCGCAGACCAACGCGACCAGCCCGGCGAGCCAGGTGTAGGCGAGGTGGGACAGGTTCATCGGCTGGTGCCAGAGCACGACCTGGCGCGCGAGGTCCACGGTGTGCAGCAGGGGATTCCACTTCAGGATGGACCACGCGAAAGGCGGCAGGGCGGTGGGGGAAAAAAACACGGCGCTGGTCCAGAGCATGATCTGCCCGAGCACCGGCACGACCTGGACGATGTCGCGGAAGAACACGCCGAGCGCAGCCAGGAACCAGCCCAGCCCGAGGGTCAGCAGCAGCAGTGGCAGCAGGATGACGGGCAGCCAGAGCACATCGGCGGCGAGGCCGCGGCCGATGACCAGCTGCGCCGCCAGGCAGAGGGCGAGGCTGATCATGGCGTGAAACCAATAGGCACTCAGCTGCGCGAGCGGCAGCATCTCCAGCGGGAAGACCACCTTCTTCACCAGGTTGGGCTGGCCGACGATGAAGGTGGGCGCGGCGGCGAGAGTCTCGGCCATGAGATGGAACAGGATCAGGCCCAGGAAAACCCCGAGGGCGTAATCCACGCCGGTCTCGTCGGGGCGGGCGTGGAACCGGCTCTTATAAATCAGGCCGAAGACGGAGATGTAGAGCGCCGCCATGAGCAGCGGGTTCAGCACGGCCCAGAGAAAACCGAGATAGCTGCCCCGATGGCGCATCTCCACGGCCCGCACGGTGAACTGCCACCAGAGGTCGCGCTTGATGGCGAAATTGCTCCAAAGGGACGGGGTTGCGGCCATGGGAATGGCGAAAATTGCCACGGTTTGGGCGCGCGAGTCAATCAGGCTGAGACTCGGCGAGCGTCAGACGAACTTCAGCTTGCGGGCGGCGAAGAGCACCATGCGCAACAGCAGCCAGCCGTGGCTCCAGCGCTGGATGTTCGTCGTGCCATAGGTGCGGTCGCGGTAGCGGATGGGAATGTCCGCAATCTTCAGGTTGAGTTTGCCG
>JANYAM010000268.1 GCA_025361365.1 Opitutus sp.
CACATTGCTGGTGAGGTTGGCCTCGATGCCGATGCGATGGGCGGCGAGGTGGTCCATCAGCTTCGGGTCGTCTACCGCCCGGACGCAGTGCCCGATGCGCGTGGCGCCGAGCTCGCGCAGCGCGGCCCACACGCTCGGCGCGCCGCCGGCCTCGCCGGCGTGCACCGTGATCGCCCAGCCCGCGTCGCGCCCGCGCTTGAAGTGCTCCACAAACATTCCCGCCGGGTAGTTTTTCTCGTCGCCCGCGAGATCGAGGGCCGTGATCTGCGCCCGGTGCGCCAGCAGGGCTTCGAGCTCGATGGTGCAGGCTTCGGGCCCGAACGTGCGGCTGAGGATGCCGATCAGCTTCACTTTCACCTTCGTGCGGGCGCAGCCTTCCGCGATGCCCGCGACCACGGCCGCCACGACCGCCGCCGGGTCGAGCTGGTGCTGCCGGGCCATGAAATACGGGCTGAAGCGCAGCTCGACGTAGTCGAGGCCCTCGCGGGCTGCGTCCTCGACGTTCTCACGGGCGATGCGCTGGCAGGCGGCGGTGTCGGCCAGCACCGAGACCATGAGGTCCACCTTGACCAGGAAGCTCCACAGGTCGGGCAGCGGCCCTTGCACCTGCACGTGCTGGCTCAGGGCCGGGAGTGTGTCGCCGGGCAGCTTGAGGTTATGCTGCCGCGCCAGATCGAGCATGGTCTGCAGACGGACGTTGCCGTCGAGGTGGCGGTGCAGGTCGATGAAGGGCAGCGTCGGGTCCATGGGGTCAGTTGAGCGCCGCGTGGATCTGCCGGGCGCGGGCGTGATGTTGCGCAATGAGCGCGGGGAGGTCGAGCCCGGTGAACTGACCCTGGGCAACCCGCACCCGGCCGCCGATGATCAGGCTGTCCACCTGGCGCGCGTAACAGAGCAGCAGCGCGTCCACGGCATTCTCGCAACCGCTGGAGAAAAGATCCACCGCCGGCCAGATCGCCACATCCGCGCACTTGCCCGGCACGAGCGACCCGAGGTCCGGCCGGCGCAGCAATGCCGCCCCTCCGGTCGTGCCGATGGCCAGCGCATCCAGCACGCTCATCGACTCCGCGCCGTATTTCACGCGGCAGAGCATGAGCGCCTGGCGCAACTCGCCGAGCACGTGGCCCGAGTCGTTCGAGGCGCTGCCGTCGACGCCGATGCCGACCTTCGCCCCGGCGGCCTGCAGGTCGTTCACCCGGCAGATGCCGGACCCAAGCCGCATGTTGGCGTAGGGGCAGTGGCTGACGCCGATCTTCCGGGCGCCGAGCCACGCGACCTCGGCATCGGTGAAGTGGATGCCGTGCGCATACCACACGCCCTCGAAGTCCCAGCCGCAGTCGGCGAAATACTCGAGCGGCCGCCGCCCGAATTTCTCCACGGAAAACTTGTCCTCATCCACCGTCTCCGCGCAATGACTGTGCAGGCCCAGCCCGTGCTCCCGCGCGTAGGCGGCGGAGAGCGTAAGCAGTTCGCGGCTGGCCGAGGTCGCTGCACATGGGGCCAGAAACACCTGCCGGAAACTCCCCGGCGCCGGGTCGTGGAACTCCCGGTGCAACCGCACCACATCGGCCATGATCTCATCGGTGGTCTGGATGGCCCAGTCGCCGATCAGCCCCGAAGTCACATCCATGCTGCCGCGTCCGCCGTGGAAACGGAGGCCGAGCTCGGCCGCCGCGCGGAACTGCGCGGCGAAATTATCCCCGCTGCCCCGCGGCACCACGTAATGATGGTCGGACGTCGTCGTGCAGCCGGTCAGCATCATCTCCGCCATCGCCAGCTTGGAGGCGAGGTGCAGGTCGTCCGCCGTGAACGGCCGCCACAGCTTGTTCATGTGGGCGAGCCAGGGCAGCAGCGGCAGATTGTTCCCCGGCGTGTAGGCGCGCGCCATCGTCTGGTAGAAATGATGGTGCGTGTTCACCAGCCCCGGCGTGGCAATGCCGCCGCGGGCGTCGTGCACCTCCGCCCCGCGCGCCGCCGGCGGCGTCCCCGTGCCGGTGGCCGTGATGAACCCGTCCTCGGCCAGCAGCCAGGCGTCGCGCCAGACAGCGCGGGTGGCATCCATCGTGACGAGGTAACCGATGTTTTTGACGAGCAATTTTGTCATGACGAATCGATCACACCGGACAGGTAACCACGAATGGACACGGAATCACACGAATGAAGCAGGTCTTGGTGCGGTCGGTCATATTCCCCTGGGTCATGGTCAACCGTCCTGCTCCGGTCCATTCGTGTCCATTTGTGTCCATTCGTGGTTGTTCCTTGTTCAGGCGACTTCGTCCTCTGCGCGCGGGACCGTGATGAACTTGGCCAGCAGAAAAACCAGCGCCGCCAGCGCATAACCCAGCGCCGCGCCACCCGCCGGGAACAGTGCGCGCCCCGGGGTCCAGGTGCCGCTCGCCCAAGCCAACAGCGGCAGGTCGATCACGGTATCACGCCCGGTCAGGGCGTAGGAGTGCATGAGCCCGGACAAGGCCAGCAGGGCGCCGACGCCGCACCACGCCGCCGCGCGGAACCAGGCCCGGTCGATGATGCACACGACCACGGCGGACCAGATCATCGCCGAATAAAGGAACCCCTGCTCGAGGGCGAAACCGCCACCGAGGTAGGCGCCAGCCCGGGCTGCACCGGACACCAGCGCGGCATCCAGCGTGGCGCCGCCCGCACCCACCGACGTCTTGACGATCAGCATGGACCACGCCGCCAGCGCGGGCAGCAGCCCCACCACAACCGCCGGGTAGTATTTCTTTTCCGTCACCTCGAAGGCCTGCGCGGCGATGATGACACCGATCCACAGGATGATCGCGATGCCCGCCTCCGCCGGGATCAGCCAGGTCAGGGCGGCCATCGCGCCCGTCAGGCAGACGAGCGTGATGCCGAGGCCGTTCAGCACCGAGTAACCCGCCCGCGCGCCGAGTTTCTTCCACGCCGGATGGCCGATGTAGATCGACGACGGGAACGGCGACCCGAAGCACGCCGCTGCGATCGTGCCCAGGCCGTTGATCACGAGGCTGGGCCGCACCGGGTAGTTGTCGCCCGCGGCCGCCGCCGACTCGATGTTCTGCAGCGAGGCCAGCACGCCGAGGAGGCCGATGGGAATCACCACGGAGAGATAGGCGACGATGTGCCCGCCGAACAGGGCCGTCCACAACTCACCCAGCACCGGCACCGGGAAGTATAGCCGGAAATGCGCCAGCGGCTGCGCGCCTGGCCCGCCGACCGGCGCCAGGCCCGTCGCCCACGCCAGCGCCGTACCCACGGCCAGCAACACCACGGTCGATGGCAGGCCGCCGCGGAATTTCACCCGGCCGAAAAAGACCAGGAACACCAGCACCAGCATCACCAGCCCGATGACCGGCGCCGCGAAGGCCTGAAAGAGGAACGACAGGCCGAGGAAGCCGAGCCCGACGCCCGCGAGCGTCGCGAGCATCGCCGCCGGCGGCGTGTGCTTCCGGATTTTCTCCGCGAAGAACGCACAACCAAACTCGATCAGCCCGCCGATGAAGCACGCCACCAGCCCCGCGTGCCATGCAAAGCGCTCCGGGTCGGCCATCCCTTGCGCGAGCGCCAGCTGTTTCGCCGGCAGCATCACGAGGAAGACATGGGCGAACAATCCCGGCGTGCTGATGCCATAGGGCAGCGCGGTGACATCGGTGCGGCCCTCGCGCTTCGCCAGCTGCACGGCCTGCCAGGCGTAGAAAATGTTGCCGACGAGAAACGAGATCGCGACGCCCGGCAGGATGCGCCCGTAGATCAGCTCCGGCGAAAACCCGAGCACGCCGCTGCACAGTGGCGCCAGGATGAGCAGTTGCACCAGGTTGTTGACGAAGGCCACCACGAACCCCTCGCCGTCCCCGCGGGAGAACCACTTCATGGTCCAAGCCTCCCCTGTAGGGGCGTCGCTCGCCAACGCCCGTCTTTGTGGGAGCGAGCTGGCTCGCGACAAC
>JANYAM010000016.1 GCA_025361365.1 Opitutus sp.
GCGATAGAGGCCGTGCTCGTCGCTCTTGTTCGGTTCCTGGCCGTAATTGTAGGTGCCGAAGCCCTGCAGCTCCCACTGCGACGGCACGGGGATGGTGGTCTTCTCGCCGGCGCGGCGGCCGCCGGTGACGGTGAATTCCCATGACACGGCATCGGCGGGACCGTGACCGGAAAGATACTGGCGCTCGGTTTGGTTCTCCGCAGCCCGCAGGGCGGGGAGCAAAGTCACGAGGTAAACAACAGCGGCGAAGCGCGGGAGGTAACGAGCCAGGAGAGTAGTCATGGTGCTTGGTCGGTCGGCCGGTCGTAAGTGTAGAGAAAACTGTCGATGTCCACAAACCCGGTGGCGGGTTGGGTGAGGTAGGAGTAGAGGCCCACGCGGTCGCCGCGATACTGAGCCCAACCCAGTTGATGGGTTTCGCCAAAAGGGGTGAAGCCCGTGCCATTCACACTGTAAGAAAACTTTCCGGCGCCAGCGAGGCCCCATTCCGAGCGCAGCCAGATCCGGGGTGCCGTGATGATCGGGCCCGCGATGGTTTTTTCACCGAGGCGGAACTCCAGCGTGCGGACCTCACCGGCCTGGCGAATCCCGAGGGCGGCGCTGTCGCGGGAGAAATGCGTGAGGCCCGCCACTTGGCCGTCGGCCATGCCGGCGAGGTCGAGCACCACCGTAACCACATTGTGGGTCGTCCGCAGGGCGCGTTGCGTGAGGGTGTTGCCGGCGCTGCGGAGATCATCGGGCTTGAGGGGAAGGAAGGCATGGAGCCGGAGAAAGCCGGGACGTTCAGTGAGCGACCACTTGTCGGCGCGCGGTTGGTAGTTCCATTCCCATTGGGGCGCCAGTGTCGGGGCCGCGAAGTCATCGGAACCCGGCGGCTCGTGCACCGGCGCGCCGGCCACCGGCTTCGGGCCTGACCAGACAAAGTTGCCGATGCCGTCGGTGCCGGGCCGGCCGATGACCGGCCAGCCCTCGACCCACGTCACGGGCAACAGGCTGGCGGCGCGACCTTCCCAGGCGCCGGTGCCGTGGTGGGTGAGGAAATACCAGTCGCCCTTTTCCGTTTGCACGAGACCGCCCTGGTTGGGCTCCATCGCGTCGCGTTGCACGTGACTCAATTGCCGGCGCTCCGTGTAGGGTCCGGTGATGTGGTTTGCGCGCTGCATCATGATATACCGGCCGACGCCTTCCTTCCACTCGCTGAAGAAATGGTAGTAGATGCCGTTGATTTTATAGAGCTTGTTGGCCTCGCGGCGAGCGCCCTCGTTGAGGAGGACGCGTGATTCCGGGCGAAGGTCGCGCCCGTCGGGCGTGAGCGGGTAGAGCCAGGTCTTGTAGCCGTCCTTGAAATGGGTGCCGACGAACCAGCCCTGGCCGTCGTCATCCCAGAACGGGCAACAATCATCCCAGCCCGCCTCCTTCATCACTGCATGCAACGGAGTCCACGGGCCGGCCGGATCGGTGGCCGTGCTCATGAAGTAGCCCTCGTCCGGCGTGCCGAAATACACCCAGAATTTTCCCGCGTGGTGGCGGATGGCGCCGGCCCAGATGCCGCGACCGTAGCGGCCCATGCGGTCCCAGTTCATTTCCGGTCCGATCGCGGTAAGGTCTGTCACCACATGGCCGAGGATGCGCCAGTTGACCAGATCCTTGGAGTGGAGAATGACGACACCCGGTGAATACTGGAACGTGGACGAGATGGCGTAGTAGTCGGAACCGACGCGGATGCAGTCGAGGTCGCTGTAGTCCGCCGGCAGGACGGGATTGCGGTAGGTGCCATCGCCCTGATCGCCCCACGCGGGCCAGTTGCCCCACGCGGCCGGCGGCTCCGCCCCGACGCAGGCGGTGGCGAGCAGGAGCGCGATGAACCAACAGCGCATGCGCGGAGGGGCCGGGAACCAGGTCAGCGCTGGAGCTTCCCGTTTTCGGGGAGGCCGGGTTCGTCGAGCAACTGGACGCAGGTGGCGGGCCCGAGATTGGCGGGTTCGTCCCATGAGCTCAGTGCCCACACCACTTGCTTGTCCGGAGTGACCTCGATGACCTGCACGGTGCCGGGCCAGTTCTTCGGGTCTTTCAGGCCGGCGGGGCACCAGCTGCTGATGAGCGTGTTGCCGTTGGCGAGGCGACTGGCTTCCTGCAGGCCGTAGAGCTTGATGGCGGGAACATCCTTCTGTGTGAGCTCCCAGACAACTTCACCGGTGGTGGTGAATTCGCGCACAAATCCGCGGCCGCTCGTCACCAGAGTGTTGCCGTTCTTGAGCCGCACGGCGCCCCAGGGTGAAAGCACGGCGAGCGCCCACACTTCCTTTCCGTTCATGTCGTATTCGGCGACCTTGTTGTTATCGAGGTGGGCGGCGAGTAGGGTGCCGGCCGGCGTGAGGCGGGCGCGGCGGAAATGCCCGTGCTGCTTCGCCGGGTTGCCGGTCGGGAGCACGAACTCCTTCTCGGTCTGGCCAGTGGCCAGGTTGATGATCATCATCTTCGCGGGATTGCCGTTCTGCACGAGCATCACGCGATCGAGCCCGACCGGCTGGGCCACGTGGACCTCGAAGCCTTTCGGGGCATCGTAGTTCCAAAGCAGTTTCTTGTCCGGGGTCACGAGTCCGGCGCCGGTCTTGCGGGCGAAGAGGATGTTGCCGTTCGAGAGCAGGGTGGCGTCGCTATATTCCTGGATTTCGCCGGCCGCGTCCTTCAAGGGAATCGAGTAGCTCCAAACGACCCGGCCGTCGCGCACGACGAACATGGTCTGGTCGGGATGGCGAAAATCCCATTCCCCCGCGTAAAGGAACGGGTGTTGGGCGAGACCCTTGCCCGGAAGATCCGCGGCGACCAAGGCCAGCGGGGAGAGGAGGACAAACAAAATGGCGCGAAGGTTCATGGTGGAAGAGGATGAAAAATTACTGCCACTCGAGCACCAGCAAAGACACGGCTTGGCGCGGCAGGTTGAAGTCGAGTTTGGTCTGGCCGCCGGCAACGGCCACAGTGGCAGGCGCATTGCCCAGCGTTGCGAGGTTGCTGGCCGATTCGAGCGCGGCGTATTGCTTGGGATCAGGCGCAACGGGGGAGCCCTGCCGCAACCACTCGGCGTAGGCGTTGCTGTGCTGCTGATCGATGCGGTGGTGCGTGAGCTTCGCGCTCGTGACGTTCGCGGGCAGGCCGGCGAGGGCGAGGCTGACGGCGGCGTCGGGGCCGGCGACATCGTCGTCGTGATAGTGCCACACCATGACGGCGATTCGGTGCGGAGCGCGCGAGGCGAGCACGCCGACGTCCGGCGCGCCACGCACGCCCTTGTCGATGATATCGGTGAGTGGCACTTCGCCCGTGCTGGTGGCGGACAGGCGCTCGGGGCCCATGAGTGCATACATGCGGAAGACATTGAACACCGCCATCGGCACGCCGTTGCTGGCGATCTGGCGGAAGCCGGCGAACCACGGCTGGTCCTCGAACGTGAACGCCCACGTGACGGCGCCCTCGAGATTGATGCGGTGCAGGTCGGCGAGGTCGTGCTTCCGCGCGAAGACCGCCGCGGTGTAGCTGGAATACATCGTGCCGTTGCGGTAGGCGTTCTGCGGTCCCTGGCAGGCGGCGCAGCCCTCGGGGTCGGACTCGCCGATGATGACGGGGATGCCCTTCAACTCCGGATAAGAGCCGATGGTGTTGAACGCGGTCTCGATGGTTTTCAGCTGGTTGCTGATGCCCATGCGGACATGGCCGTCGACGAACACCGGCGAGCCCTTCGC
>JANYAM010000026.1 GCA_025361365.1 Opitutus sp.
TATATCCTACTGTGATCGACGAGTCGCACGCCGTGCTCCGGTATCATCGGGTGGACGCTCCTGCTGATGCGCAGACGGAATATGAAATCAGTCTGCAATTCTTCGACGGCAGGTTGGCCGGACTTGTTTTTCCTCCGCTACTGCGCGATGGCTTGGGACGGGAAAATATAAGGGCGTTGTTTGCAATGATGGGCGGACCGGGAGGCTCAGGTCTGTATGCGCGGCCAAAGGCTCAGCTGGTTTCATCGAGGCTTATCCCGGAAACCGTTGGAACCCCGGTCCGCGAAGCCTTAATCGATCTGAGACCGCTCGACCCCCGCAATCGACCCATCTACATAAGGATGACCAAGAAGGAACAGACCGACCTCTACGGAGATTTTTTCATAAGTTTCAAAAGGCGCCCTTGGTAGGGGCCGCCTGTCACTTCAACGCGGCGGCGATGCGGGCGAGGGCGGTGGTGACGTTTTCGCGGGAGTTGAAGGCGCTGATGCGCACGTGGCCTTCGCCGCACTTGCCGAAACCGGCGCCGGGCGTCGTGACCACCTGGGCCTTGTTCAGCAGCAGGTCGAAGAATTCCCAGGAGTCCCGGCCGGTGTTGACCCAGATGTAGGGCGCGTTGTCACCGCCGATGCACGTCATGCCGAGCTTCGTCACCGCCTCGCGGATCAGCTTGGCGTTGCCGAGATAGAAATCCGTCAGCTCACGTGTCTGCTTCTGGCCCTCGGGCGTGTAGACCGCCGCGGCGGCTTTCTGCACCGGGTAGGAAACGCCGTTGAACTTCGTCGTGTGCCGGCGGTTCCAAAGCGCATGGACGGCCTGTTCGTTGCCGGCCGCGTCGCGGGCCTTGAGCGTCTTCGGCACGACGGTGTAGGCGCAGCGCAGGCCGGTGAAGCCCGCGAGCTTCGAATAGCTGCGGAACTCAATCGCGACGTCGCGCGCGCCCTCGATCTCGTAGATGGAGCGGGGAATGCCGGGCGTGCGGACGTAGGACTCGTAAGCGGCGTCGTAGAGGATGATGGCCTGGTGCTGCTTTGCGTAGGCGACCCACGCGGCGAGCTGCGCCTTGGTGGCGACGGCGCCGGTCGGGTTGTTGGGGAAGCAAAGGTAGATCAGGTCGGCGCCTTCCTTCGGCGGCGACGGCACGTAGCCATTGGCCGCGGTCGAATCGAGGTAAACGATGCCGGAGTAGCGACCGTCCACGTTGGCGCCGGTGCGGCCGGCCATGACGTTGGTGTCGACGTAAACGGGATAAACGGGATCCGGGATGGCGAGCACGGTGTCGGCGGCGAAGATTTCCTGGATGTTGGCGACGTCGCACTTCGACCCGTCGCTGACGAACACCTCGTCGGGCTCCACGTGGGCGCCGAGGGCCTTGAAGTCGTGCTGCGCGATGGCCTCACGCAGGAAGGCGTAGCCCTGCTCGGGACCGTAGCCCTTGAACGTGGCGCGGTTCGCCAGCTCGTCGGTGGCGGCGTGCAGTGCCGCGATGCACACCGGCGGCAGCGGCTCGGTGACGTCGCCGATGCCGAGGCGGATGACCGGCTTGCCAGGGTTGGCGGCGACGTAGGCGTTCACGCGCTTGGCGATGTCGGCGAAAAGATACGAGGCCTTTAGCTTGTTGAAATGTTCGTTGATACGGATCATGGGCAAAGATGTGAGCGGGCGATCCCTCCTTCGCTCGGAGAGCTTCGGAGGGCCCGTCCTCGGCTTTGCCGAGGCGGGAAGGCTTGATAAAGCGAATCGCTTCTGGATAGTTCAAGCCCGTTCCGGGCCATGCAGAAGCTAGACAAAATCAACGCGATGCAATCCGCCGCCGCCGAATTACGGTCGACCGGCCGGCGCGTGGCGCTGGTTCCGACCATGGGCTCCCTGCATGCCGGTCACGCCAATCTTATCCGGAAAGCGCAGGAGGGCGGGGCGGCCGTCGTGGTGTCGACCTTCGTGAATCCATTGCAGTTCGGCCCCAGCGAGGATTTCGCCAAATATCCCCGCAACCCGTCCGGCGACGCCCAGCTGTGCGAGAAGGAAAACGTGGAGGTGCTGTTCGCCCCGCCGGCCGAGGAGATGTTCCCGCGCGGTTTTTCCACCCATTTGCAGGAAGAGGCCGTCAGCAAGCACCTGTGCGGCGTGTCGCGCACCGTGTTGTTTCGCGGCATGCTGACCTGCTGGCTGAAACTCCTGAACATCGTGCGACCCGACCTGCTCGTGATGGGGGAGAAGGACACGCAGCAGATCGCAGTCATGCGCAAAGCCGCCGCCGACCTGCTGCTGCCGGTGGAAATCGTGACCGCCCCGGTCGTCCGCGACACCGACGGCCTCGCGGTGAGCGCGCGCAACAATTACCTGTCGCCGACCCAGCGCGAGGAGGCCTTGGCGGTCTATGCCTCGCTGCGCCGGGCGAAGGAAATGGTCGAGTCGGGCGTAAAAAGCGCCGACCGCCTGGTCGCCGAGGTCACCCACCTGATCGCGGCCAAGCGTCGCCTCCGCGTGATCTATATTTCGGTCGTCGACCGCCAGACGATGGAGCAATTGCGCGAGGTCGTGCCCGGCCAGTGCCTCATGGCCATCTCCTACTGGGTGGATGAGGTGCGACTGACGGATAACATGTCGCTGTAGGGCGGGATCACCGCATCCCGCCGTGGAGGGCCCAGCTCCAGCTGGGCCGCGGCTCAGCTGGAGCTGAGCCCTCCATTCAACCGGTAGGCGGGATCAGCGATCCCGCCCTACAATCCGGGCTGTGAATAACTTGTCAGTCGCCCCGCGTTTTCACTCTGAGTCAGGGCGATTGCGTTTCTGTGAACAGCCCGTGGATAGGCCGACGAATTCTTTGCAGTAGGTAGCAAGCGCGGGCGGGCGGGCCAAAATGCCCGGATGACAAAAAACCAGTTCCCACAAAACACGTGTGCAAATCACTGCAATTGATGCGATAAGGACAGCGTAGCCCGGGATTTGGCTTGGCTAGCCAGGATTCAGCAAGGATCCAGCAAGGCAGTAGGTTAGCAGGAGGCTCGGACCTCGCCCTTCTCCCGGGTGGGCCGGGCCCGGTTTTTAAGAGGCCGCTCCCGGCCGGAATCGCAGTGTGAATGAAAGTGAGGAAAGGGGCAGTCGCCACGGAGCGGCTCGGCGACTGCGGGGTTGTATTTTCAACGTATCTTTGTGACGACTGAGGCGTTGTGAGCGCTCATCTTCCCGCCCATCCCCGCATTGCCATCGTCGGCGCCGGCGCGCTCGGGTGTTATTACGGCGGCCGGCTGGCCAAGGCCGGCCAGGACGTCCATTTCCTCGTGCGCAGCGGCCGGGCGGCCATCATGGCCCGCGGCATTCGGGTCAAAACGCCCGTCGAGCGCTTCCAGGTCAAAAAGGTGCAGACCCACGCTTCGGCCGAGGACATCGGGCCGTGCGACCTGGTCATCGTTACCGTCAAGGCCACCGCCAACGCCGCGCTGGCGAAGCTCCTGCCGCCGCTGCTGGGGCCGAACACGCTTGTGCTCACCTTGCAGAACGGCCTCGGCGTCGAGGAACCGGTCGCGGAGGTCGTAGGCGGCGAGCGCGTGCTGGGGGCGATCTGCTTTGTCGGCGTCACCCGGACCGCGCCGGGCGTGGTGCAGTGTTCCTTTCCGGGTCTGGTTATGCTGGGCGAATTCGGCCGGCCGGCGCAGGCCCGCACGCGCGAGGTCGCCGCGCTCTTCGACACCGCGGGCGTGAAGTGCGAGGCGCAGGACAACCTGGAGGAACTGCGCTGGAAAAAACTCGTGTGGAACGTGCCGTTCAACGGTCTCGCCATCGCGGCGGGCGGCGTTACCACCGACGTGCTCATGGCCGACGAGGGCCTGCGCACGCTGGCCCGGCGCCTGATGGAGGAGATCCTCGAGGCCGCGGCCAAGTTCGGCCACACGATCCCGCGCACGTTTATGGACCTGCAGTTCGACCGCACGGCCAAGCTCGGCAAATACGAGCCGTCGAGCCTCATTGATTTCCGCGAGGGCCGCGCGATCGAGCTCGAGGAAATCTGGGGCGAACCCGTGCGCCGCGCCAAGTCCGTCGGCGTGCCCGTGCCGCGCCTGGAAATGCTCTACTGGCTGATCAAGCGCCTGCTCGCCGCGCGCGACAAGAAGCGGAAGCGGTAAGGTGGAGCGCGGCCTCCGGACGCGCTTTCAGGATCCACGCCAAAACAACCCGTCCAGAGGCCGGGTTCCACCTCTTATCCCGAGGCTTGCCGCCTCGCTGGCCCCCAACCAACGTGAGGCATGCAAAAAGACCAAGGTGTCCGCGAACTTACGGTCCGGAGTGTCATTCTCGGCGGCGCCATCACGCTGCTTTTCACCGCGGCCAACGTGTATCTGGGACTCAAGGTCGGCCTGACCTTCGCCACCTCGATCCCGGCGGCGGTCATCTCCATGGCACTCCTGCGGCTGGTCGGGAATTCCAATATTCTCGAGAACAACATCGTCCAGACCATCGCGTCCGCCGCGGGCACGCTGGCCGCGATCATCTTTGTGCTCCCCGGCCTCATCATGGTCGGCTGGTGGCAGGGTTTTCCTTATTGGATGACGGTGGCCGTCTGCGCGATCGGCGGCATCCTGGGCGTGATGTTCTCGGTGCCGCTGCGCCGCGCGCTCGTGACCGGTTCCGACCTGCCTTACCCGGAGGGCGTCGCCGCCGCCGAGGTATTGAAGGTCGGCTTTGGCTCGGCCGAGGGCAAGGCGGAGAACGCCAAGGGCCTGCGCATGATCGTCGTCGGCTCGCTGACCTCGGCCGGCTATGCGCTGCTCGCGGCCATGCGCCTCGCGGCGGGCGACATCGCTATCGCGTTCCGCGTCGGCGCCGGGGCCTCGGCGGCCTCGACCAGCCTTTCGATGGCGCTGATCGGCGTCGGCCATCTCGTCGGCCTCTCGGTCGGCGTGGCGATGACGGTCGGCATGCTCATCTCCTGGGTCGGGCTAGTGCCGATGCTCACCGCGAGTCATGGCGTGACGGGCGATGTCGCCAAGGTCGTCAATACCACTTTCCGCAGCGAGGTGCGGTTCATCGGCGCCGGCGTGATCGGCGTCGCGGCGCTGTGGAGCTTGTTCCGCATCCTCGGCCCGATCGTCAAGGGCATCCGCGCCTCGATGGCCGCCTCCAAGGCGCGTTCGGCGGGAACCGAACTCGCGCTCACCGAGCGCGACCTGCCGATCGGCATCGTCGGCGGCACCATCCTGGCCTTGCTGGTGCCGATTGCCGGCCTGCTCTGGGTTTTTTGCTCCGGCACCGCCATCGCCGCCGGCATCGGACCGGTCATCCTCGGCACGCTGGTCTTTGTCGTGCTGGTCGGCGCCATCATCGCGTCGGTTTGCGGCTACATGGCCGGGTTGATCGGCGCGTCGAACAGCCCGGTGTCCGGGGTGGGCATCCTCAGCGTGCTCGGCGCCTCCGTGCTCCTCGTGATGATCTACGGCCATGGCGGCAGCCCGGAGCAGACGCGGGCCCTCGTGGCCTACGCGCTCTTCACCACCGGCATCGTCTTTTCCATCGCGACGATCGCGAACGACAACCTGCAGGACCTGAAGACCGGGCAACTGGTCGGCGCGACGCCGTGGCGGCAGCAGCTGGCGCTGGTTTACGGCGTCATCTTCGGCTCGCTGGTGATCCCGCCCGTGCTCGACCTGCTCAACAAGGCCTTCGGCTTTGCGGGTGCGCCCGGCGCGGGCGAACACGCGCTGGCCGCGCCGCAGGCCGCGCTCATCTCAGCCCTCGCGAAAGGCGTGCTCGGCGGTGACATCAGCTGGAACCTGATCGGCTGGGGCGCGCTGCTCGGCGTCGGCACGATCATCCTGGACGAAGTGCTCCGCAAGACCGGCAAGATGCGGATGCCGCCGCTGTGCGTCGGCATGGGCATCTATCTGCCGATGGCGTTGACGCTCCTGATTCCCGTGGGCGCCGTGATCGGGCACTACTACGACAAATGGGCCGATGGCCACGCGAACCCGGAATTCGCCAAGCGCATGGGCGTGCTGGCGGCCACCGGGTTGATCGTGGGCGAGAGTCTGTTCGGCGTGGCGTTCGCCGGCGTCGTCGCCGTGGCCGGCACCGACACACCGCTGGCGGTCGTCGGGGACAGCTTCGAGAAACCCGGCATTATCATCGGGATGCTACTCTTTGCTGGCGCGATTTTCGGGCTCTACCGCTATTCCAAGAAGTCCTGTCAGGCGGCCTGAAGCGCCCCGCGCTAGGGCCGCGTGGCCGTATCAGGGAATCCCCTATATTTGGCGTCGCCTTTGCAGGCTGATAGGCTAATCCATGCGGGCGTATGAAAACCATGCGTTTGTTTGTGGCTTTGATCTCATTGGCGGGTTCGGCGGTCCGGTTGCCGGCGCAGGCGATTAGGAATGTTATAGTCCATTATGAGCAGGACAGAGTTCAGACCAGCAGCACAGTGACAGCGACGGCCTCGGGCACCCCTTTTTTCTTCGCGGCCGGTGTTGAAGGGAATGGCACCGCAACTGACCTCTCACCGATTACGGGAGCTACTGTCACATTGCCGAATGCCACACAGTATAGTCTTTTGTCGCCGTCCTTGGTCGGTAGTGGGAAATGGAAATACAATTCTTCCGGTTACGTCGATCTGACCGCCCTGCAGGCGGCGTTCGCCAATGGCACCTATACGATGAATCTGACTGGGGGAATCGGCTATGGCTCGACGACGATGTCGTTGAGCAATGCGAGCAGTAGCTTCATTAACAATCCGCTCGTGGGGCTTAACAGTTCAGGGGGGCATGGGGCGGTGGCAATTATACTTTTACCGTGGGGCAGAATATCACCGTGAGTTTTAATAACATCAGTTCCGGTGGCTCTGACCAATTTCATTACGACGCCCAGGTTAATGGGCCCAATGCCAACGGCAGTGGGCCAAGTGGCTTTTTGACCGCTGCCACTGCCGCCCCCAATTACATTATCGACACTTCCACCTTTGTTGCCGGACAGACTTACACTCTCGAGGTGAGGTATGACGACATCCTGTCCTCTAACTCAGATACTTACGCGGGCAATCCGGCAAATATTCTTGGTGCCGGACTATACGAGATCAGCAGCACAATCACTCTGCAGGCTGCAATCCCCGAGTCCTCGACCTATTCGGCGATCTTCGGTGCGGTCGCGCTGGCGGGCGTGATGCTCCATCGCCGGCGGCGACTGGCCTGAGATTCTCGAGCGCGTTGTTTTCTGAGCCGGGCCGACAGGCCCGGCTTCTTGTTTTAGGTGATCGCCGATGTCACCATCGGCGACAGGCGCCGGTATGGAAACCGGCGCCCACCTCATTCCTCGCCGGCCCAGTAATCGACCTCGGTCATCCGGAAAAATTTCCGCGGGGCGCGGAAACCCCACTTGCCTGAGTCGGGATAATGCCAGATGTCCGATGGCGGGCTGTCGGCAATGACGTAGAACAGCAGCGGTTTCTTCCCGGTGTTGATCAGCTGGTGCGCCTCGCCGGGCGGATGCATGAACGCGTCGCCGGTCTTCACCTTGTGCCGCTCCTGGCCGCAACGCGCGGTGCCGGTGCCGCTGACGATGACATAGAGTTCCCATTGCGACCCATGAACGTGGAACGGGCACGCCTTCTTGCCGGGTGCCACCTTCACGAGTTCGAGGTTGAAGGGATGTCCTTTCTTCGGCCAGCCGTAGCGCACGTCGCCGAGTGCGCCGGAGATGTCCTTGCCAGCCTGCTCGACCGTGCCCTTGGGCGACTTCCAGGGATCCCACTTCAGTTGGGCGATATTAATCTTTTTCATTTTCCGCGGATGGCGCGGATAGACGCGGATGGCCGGAGGTATTTATCCGTATTCATCTGCGTAATCCGCGGTTAATGTATTTCGTTCGTCACCGGATTGGTGAGCATGCCGATCTGTTCAATCTCGACGGCAATCGTATCGCCCGCCTTCAGCCAGACGGGCGGGTTGCGGGCGAAGCCGACGCCCTCAGGGGTGCCGGTGAGGATGAGCGTGCCGGCGGGCAGCGTCTTGTCGGCGCTGAGGAACTCGATGATCGCCGGCACATCGAAGATCATGTCGGCCGTGTTCGAATCCTGCATGGTCCGACCGTTGAGGATTGAGCGGATGCGCAGCGCGTTGGGCTGCGGGATCTCGTCCTTGGTCACCAGCACGGGCCCGAGCGGGCAGAAGGTATCGAAGCTCTTGGCGTGGTTCCACTGCCCGCCGCCAAAATCCCGCTGCCAGTCGCGGGCGCTGACATCATTGGCGCAGGTGTAGCCGAGCACGAAGTCGAGCGCGTTGGCGCGGGTGGCGTTGCGGCATTCCTTGCCGAGCACGATGGCCAGCTCGGCCTCGTAATCCACCTTGGTGCTGGGTTGTTTCGCCGGCAGCCGGATCGGGTCGCCCGAAGGCACCACCGCGCCGGGCAGTTTCATGAACCAGACCGGCCGTTCCGGCGGCGGCTTGCCGCCCTCGGCCGCGTGTTTGGCGTAGTTGAGGCCGATGCAGACGATCATCGCCGGTGCGATGGGTGCGAGTGCCTTGCCGGGCTTGACGGTTTTGTCCGTCACCCGCCAGCTGCCGAGGATATCACCCTCGACGGCGCGGGCGGAACCATCGGGTTGCAACGCGGCGTAAGCCGGACCGGCGGGAGTAAGATGGTGGATCAGTTTCACAAAAGGTTTAAGCCACGGATTGGACGGATGGTCACGGATGAAAATTCGGATGCGTTGGTTTCAGGAATCACGCGATCAGCCTTCGCCGGGCCTATGGCTGACAAGAGCCGCGAAGGCGCAAAGCTGAAAAGGCAGGGAGATTTAACGCAAAGGCGCGAAGGCGCAAAGCACAGTGCAGTGCGCTTGCACTCAAGCGGGCATCATTAGGCGAGCCGCTTCCGAAAAATCGCCGCCAGGTCGGCCTTATAGAGGCGCTTCTCGGCGATGCCGATCATGGCGTCGTAGAGCTCGGCTCCGTCGTATTTTTCAATATCGATGCCGTTACCTTCTAGAAAGGTGAGGGCCGACGTCACGGCGGTGCGCTTGTTGCCGTCGAAGAAAGGCTGATTCTGGGCGATATGGAAGGCGTAGGCGGCGGCAATCGCCGCGAGATCACCCTGGCCGTAGAAATAAGCGGCTTCGGGCTGCATCAGGGCCGAGTCGAGTAAACCGGGATCACGCAAGCCGGCCAAGCCGCCATGCTGCTGAAGTGAGATGTGGTGCAGTGCGAGCACCTTCTCGCGGGAAAGGAAAGCAGGCTCTTCCATCTACCAAGAGGGGCAATGTGCACCCCGGGTTATTGAGCCAGCTTGCGAAGGAGTTCGTGGTGAACTTTGAAGACCTTGTCCGCGGCTTTCTTGAAAGTGGCGTCATCCATGTAGCGTGCACCGGTCGTAGTGGTCTCGGATGCAGGCGCCGCCTGCGCCCGTTTCCGGGCGGGGTAGGAAGCCTTGGCCTCCTCGATCTTGGTCGGCTTCTTTTTCACGCGCTCAAGCTGGCTCTGGAG
Organism: Opitutus sp.; assembly: GCA_025361365.1. Taxonomy (GTDB): domain Bacteria; phylum Verrucomicrobiota; class Verrucomicrobiia; order Opitutales; family Opitutaceae; genus Lacunisphaera. The sequence continues at coordinate 9,468 of JANYAM010000026.1, forward strand.
CCAGTGGCTGTCAACCGGTGCCAACTACAGCAATCACTGTAGATCGATTGCAAGTGTGCCGGCCAGCTGGGGACGCGGTATTACGGTAGGGGCCGTCTCGGGAGCCGTAGCCTTGGCGAAGGCTGCTGCCCTCAACGGCCATGGTTGCAATCACACGACCAATTCAACCCCGCCGCTTGCCGGTCTTGCCCGCACCCTTGCGGGGAGTGGCGGTGAACTCGTTGCCCTTCGCCTCAGCCAAGGCCGCGGGCGCGGTATCGAAATCGACCAATTCGCTCAGCGTCAGGCCAAGCCCGTCCGCCATCTTGATCAGCGTGGAGATGCGGATGTCGAATTTTCGCCCGGATTCGACCTGCTGGTAGTGCTTGTAAGTCAGCCCGGCGCGTTCGGCGAAGGATTCCTGGGTGAGGCCATGTGCCTCCCGGAGTTCCCTGATTCGAGCCAGCAGGCGCTTCGCGATGTCGTTTGCCACGCCCCACCTTAGCCGGAGAGCGGTTAAACCGGCACCCTGCCAAAGGTAGTGTAGGCTGGACACCCCTTCAACGGTAGTGCGAAGTG
>JANYAM010000087.1 GCA_025361365.1 Opitutus sp.
CCCGACATGGCGTCCAGGCCGTAGAGGTGAATCGGCTTGTCCGCCCATTCGCCGGTCAGGCCGAGCTGGCCCCAGGTGCGGATGTCGGCGGGCGCCAGCCGGTGTTCGGTGCCGAAGATTGCGTCGAGTTGTGCCAGCGTCAGCTGTGCGAGCGGATTGTCGCGGTGCACGAACAACACCAGAGCCGGCGACTGCCCTGGGTGATCGAGGCTGCCCGTCATGATTTCCACTTGGGCCGGCTTGTAGCGGAAAATCCACTCGAAGCCCTGGATTTCATTCGGGGTCGGCGCGCGGCCGATCAGCGCGAGATCGGCCTTGCCCGTGTAGAGCGCCGCCATGCCAGTGTCGCTGCCCGTGAAATGGGTTTCGATCCGAACCCCGGGATGTTCCTTTTGAAACGCGGCCGACCAGCGTGCGACCACGGCCGCCAGCGCGGGGTTGCCCGCGAGCCGCAACACGCCGTCGGCGGCGACGCCGAGGGTGGCGGCAAGGCTGAACAAACAGCAAATCGCGGCGCGCTTCATGGGAGTTTCTCCAGTTGCCGTTTGATGGCGTCGGCGCCGAGCGGCAGGTAGTCGCTTTCGTTGACCAGCGCCTGCTGGCCTTCGCGGCTGAGCAGATAACGCAGGAACTCGCGCACCGCGGGATCGGCGTGACCGCCGGGCGGCACATCGATGAAGGCTGGGATGATGCGCACCAGCGGGTAGGTTTGCGCGATCAGGTTGGCCTTGGTCGGCGCGTAAAATGGTTCGCCCTCGCGGCGGGCGAGCGGCAGCGCCCGCACCGCCGGATTCGCGTAGCGCACATTCGAGATCGCGATGCCGGCGGGATTTTTCGCCAGCGTGTCGAGGATCTGCTGGCCGTGATCGTATTGGGTGCCGTCAGGGCGCAGCACATGCACGAACTCCTTCAGGTCGGTGTTCCAGCGGTGGCTGTTCTCCAGCACCGCCTCGCGGAAGAACAGGGCGAAGTCCACGTCAACCTGCCAGCCATAGGGCTGGATGCGGCGGTCCGCCCACTCGCCGGTCAAGCCGAGTTCGCCCCAAGTGCGGATATTACGCGGGCCGCGCCGGTGCTCGGCGCCGAAGACTGCATCGAGCTGCGCGAGAGTCAGGCCCTTGATTGGGTTGTCCGCCTGGACAAAGACCATGTGGGCGTAGTCGAAATAATTCACATCGAGACTGCCGGTGGCGACCTGGATGCTGGTGGGCGGATAATGTTTCTCGCGCTCGAAGGCCGTCGCGGTCGCCGGGCTGATTTCCTCGCCGAGCAGCGCGATGTCCCCCGCCCCGGTGTAGAGCGCCCCGATGGCCGAGGAGGTGCCATACATCTGGTTTTCGAATTTCACGTCCGGCTGGTAGTGCGCGAAGCCCGCGATCCACGCGTTCATCAGCCGCCCCATGAAGTCGTGCTTCGGGCTCCCGTGACCCCAGAGCCGGATGGTGCCGGAGACTTTCGCCGCCGGTGTGTAAAGCGGCAGCGCGTCGACGAAGGCCGTTTCCGGCTCACCCGCGCTGCCCAGCGCGAAACCCACGATGGGCAGCGTCGCACCCAGCAACCAGACTGCTCGCACCAGCCTCATTTAAGCTTTTGCTGCATCTCGCGGCAGACCTCGGCGGTCAACGGAAGGTATTTGCCGTCGCGCTGCACGCACTGCTGGCCCTCGCGGCTGACGATGAAGCGGAGATATTCGCGGACCTTCGGATCCACCGCGCCTTGGGCGTCGACATCCACGTAACCATAGATCTCGTCATACATCGGGTATTTCCGGCTTTGGAGGTTCTCGATCGTGTAGGCGTAGAACGGGCCGTCCGGCGTGCGGGAGACCTCGAGGAGCTTGCACTCCGGCGGCAGGTTCGGACCGACGGGCGAACCGATGTAGGCGATGCCGTAGCGATCCTGCGCCAGGTCGTCGTTGAGGCCGCGCTTCAGCCGGCCGAAGCCCATGTTCGAACCCTTGCCGCCCGCCTCGCCGACGAAGTTGGCGTAGAAGCGGATTTTCTCGTTCCACTTGTCGCTGCCGGCAAGGACCCATTCGGAAATGGTCGTCGACTGGCTGTAGCGCAGGTTGAGGCCGTAAGGGACGATCTCCTTGTCCGCCCACTCGCCCTTCAGGCCGAGCTGGCCCCAGGTGCGGATGTTTTTCTCCGGGCCGCGGGCGAACTCGGGATGCCAGTCGGTGCCGATCCAGCCGCCGGTGCGCTCGGCGCCGAAGATGCCGTCGAGCTGATCGAAGGTGATTTTCGTGAGCGGATTGTCCTTGGATACCACGATGCCGAAGCCGGGGTTCCAGCCGGTGACGTTGTAGGAGCCAGTGGCGAGGACGATCTCGAGCGGGTCCCGGTTCTTGTAGCGCTGGTAGAGCTGCAGCTCCTGGGTGTTGACCCGGCGGCTGATGCCGAGGTCGGAAACGCCGAAGACCAGCGATGGCACGGCGGAGCGCGTGGTGAGCATGTTGTATTCGAACTTCACCCCGGGATGGAATTTCTGGAATTCCTTTTCCCAGTATTCGCCGACCTTGCCGTCGACGATGTAGTTGCTGCCCCACAGGCGGATCGTGCCGGTGACCTTTTCCTTCGGCTGGTAGGCCGGCAGGTCACTGAGGTCGAACTTGTCGGCCGCGTAATAGGTCTTCGGTCCCTTGACCTTCAGGTTCTCCGCGCGGGCCTCCTGCATGACGAGACCGGTGGAAGCTTTGTCGGCGGCGGCGCCCGCCACGCCAGTCAAAGCGAGCGCAATCAAGAGGAGGCAGTGGAGTTTGATTTTCATGGGAGTGTCGGGCGGGTCTATTCGAGTTTCTTGAGCTGCTCACGCACCACTGCGGCGGGCAGCGGCAGATAGACGCCATTCCGGCGCACGAGCTCCTGCCCTTCCGCGCTGAGGATGTAACGGAGAAAATCCTGCACCTTGGCCGGCAGCGGGCGCCCGGGTTCCTGGTCAAGATAGATATAAACGCTGCGCGTCAGCGGATAGGTGCGGTCGGTGAGCGTGGCTTTGCTGGGCGCGACGAAGGGACCGCCCCCGCGGCGGGAAAGGGCAATGGTTTTGATGCCCTGGACCTGTGGCACCTGGTTCCATTGCGGCATGCCGGCCCAGGCGATGCCATATTTGTCGTGCTCCAACCCGGCCAGCATGGACAGCACGCCGCCGGACTCGCGACCGGGCGTGAGAATCTTCGTGCCGTTCTCGACGTATTGCCGGTAATTGCCGTTCCACTTGTTGGCGCCCTGCAACACCTCGATCTCGAAAAAGTGCGCCATGCCCCCGGCCGCGTAGCCGTAGGTCTGGATCGGCTTGTCCGCCCACTCGCCCGTCAGCCCGAGCTGGCCCCAGGTGCGGAGATCCTTCTCCGGCCCGCGCGCGTTCTCCGTCTTCCAGACATAGCCGTCGTAGCCACCCGTGCGCTCGGAACCGAAAATGCCGTCGAGCTGCTCCATGGTCAGCTGCGCGAGCGGGTTGTCCTTGTTCACGAAGATGAGCAGCGCCCAGCTGCCGCCCGGCTGGTCCCACGTGCCGCTCGCGATGGTGATCTCGGTCGGGTTGTAGCCCTTGTTCTCAAAAAAGCCGAGGTAGTCATTGAGCTCCAGCTCGCGGCCGAAGACCGCAATCTCCGCCGTGCCCTGCTGCAGCGCGCCGATGGCCGCGTCGCTGCCCCCGGGGTTATCCGCAATCTTCACGTCGGGGTTGTGCTTCAGGTAGCCCTCCTCCCAGTCGTGCAATAATCCGTGCAGCCCCGCGCCGAAAACCCGCAGCGTGCCCTTGTTCGACCTGGCGGGATGCTGGTAGAGCGGCAGGATGTCGGCCGCCGGCTGCGCGGCGGCGGCGCCGAGCAAGGTCAAGGCGAGAAGGAGTGAGCGGCGGAAGGCGGCGTGCATGGCTTACTCGAGTTTCTTGAGCTGCGCCTTCACGAACTCGGGCGTGAGCGGCATGTAGCGGCCCTCGCGCTGGATGCAGCCCTGGCCTTCCTGGCTCAGGACGAAGCGCACGAACTCCTCCGCCTTCGGATCGATGGGCTGGCCGGGCTCGCGGTTGAGATAAAAATAGGACTCGTGGTAGAGTGGATAGGTGTGGTCGTGGATCGATTCCAGGCTGCGCTTGACGTAAGGCCCGCCCTCAAAGCCCTGCACCGCGAGTTCCTTCAGCTCCGGGCCGAGCGACGCCGGCGACACATAATACATGGCATACTTGTCCTTCGCGATCGCGCGGCGGGCCTGCAGGCTCCAGCTGTTGATCTTCCCGTCCGGCGTGATGTAGTTGGTGACCGCATTGTAGCCCTCGGCGAACTGGTAGCTGCCGCGCAGCACCTTGATCTGGAAATCATACGAGGCGCCGGCAGTCAGGTTCTGGCCGCCGAGGTGGATCGGCTGATCAGCCCACTCGCCGGTCAAGCCGAGCTGGCCCCACGTCCGGATGTTTTCGTCCGCGCCGCGTGAATACGGATACTCCGAATGCCACACACTCTCCACGTAGCCGCCGGAACGCGCGCCACCGAAGGCCCCGTCGAGCTGCTTCATGCTGATTTGCGTGAGCGGATTATCCTTGTTCACCGCGATGATGGTGGCGGGCTGCCACCCGTAGACGTCGTAGGACCCGGTGAAGATCGTGATTTCGGTGGCCGGATGATGGAAGACCTGTTCGAAGACCAGCAGGTCCGTCAGCCGGGCCTTGTAGCACAGGCCGAGGTCGGCCGCGCCCGTGGCGACGGCCATGACCGCGATGGTCGCCGTCGGCAGGTGATACTCGATGGTGATGCCTGGCTGGTATTTTTTGAATTCCTCGGCCCAATATTGCGCCAGATCGCCGTCCTTGATGTAATTGTTGCCCCAGATGCGGAGCGTGCCGGTCACCTGCCGCGTGGGCTTGTAGTGCGGCATCGCGCTCAGGTCCCATTGCTTCGTGTAGCCTCCGACGACACCGTGTTCCTTGCGGAAGCCCGTGACGTTTTGCGTCCAGATGCTGACGCCGGCGTTTTTCGGCTCCTCCGTGACTTTCGCGTCGACGGTCATTTTATCCCCGGCTGCGAGCCCAAGAGGGAAAACCAGCAACGCGCCAAGCCAGGCGCCGCGTTTCAGGAGAGAAGGCATCGATTTCATCGGGTGGTTCATTCGAGTTTCTTGAGCTGGATCTTCACATTATCGCCGGTGAGCGGGAGGTAGCGGCCCTCGCGCTGCACGCAGTCCTGGCCTTCCTGGCTCAGGATGAAGCGCAGCCATTCGTCGACCTTCGGGTCGACCGGCTGGCCGGGGGCGCGGTTGAAGTAGAAGTAATTTCGCCCGTAGAGCGGGAAGGTCCGGTCGTGGACGGTCTCAAGCGTGCGCTTCACGTAGGGACCGCCGTCATAAGCCTGGACGGCGAGCTCCTTCATGTCCGGGCTCAGCGACATCGGCGAAACGTAGAACATGGCCAGCGGGTCCTGCGCGATCGCGCGCTGGGCCTGCAGGCTCCAGCTGTTGATCTTGCCGTCCGGCGTGATGTAGTTCGCGAACGCCTGGTAGCCTTCGACGAACTGGTCGCTGCCCTTGAGGATGAGGTCGGAGAACTGCGAGGTCTGGTTGCCGCGCAAAGTCTGGCCGCCGGTGTGGATCGGCTTGTCCGCCCACTCGCCCGTCAGGCCGAGCTGGCCCCAGGTGCGGATGTTCTCCTCCGGGCCGCGGGCAAAGGGATACTCCGTGTGCCAGACGCTCGCGACGTAGCCACCGGTGCGGGCGCCGCCGAAGACGCCGTCGAGCTGCTTCAGGCTGATTTTGTCCAGCGGGTTGTCCTTGTGAACGACAATGATGAACGGCGGCGACCAGCCGTAGACATCGTAGGAACCCGTGACCGCCTCGACCTCGGTTACCGGGTGGTGATAAACCTGCTCGAACGTCAGCAGATCCATGATGATCGCCTTGCGGCTCATCGCCACGTCGGCCACGCCGCATGACAGCGCCGGGATGCCGATGCCGGTGGTGGGCAGGTGATACTCGATGGTGACATCCGGCTGGAACTTCTTGAACTCCTGCTCCCAATACTCGGCGAGGTAGCCGTCCCGGATATAGTTGGTGCCCCAGACGCGCAGCGTGCCCGTGAGATGCACCTTCGGCACGTAGTGCGGCAAGTCGCCGAGATCCCAGCGCTTGGTGTAGCCACCCTCCGCACCGTGCTCCTTGCGGAAGCTGGTGACGTTCTGCGTCCAGATGCTGACGCCGGCGTTGGCCGGCTCGGCGGACGCGGCGACGGCGGGAATGGCTTTCATCGCCCGGTCCACGAACTCGTTCGTGTAGAGCTCGGACTCCTTCACCTTCGCGGCGTCGCCGGTGGCGCGCCACACGCCCTCCTCGCTGTGGTCAAAGGCGGCCCAGAGCATTGCCTCCGTCACCAGATGCACGGCATCCGCGGGGAACGCATAGCTGCCGTGCGCATACGCGGGCAGCGTTGTTTTGAGATGTTTGATCTCCACCGCCCGGTCCTTCCCCGCAAAATAGCTGTCCGGGAGCTGGGCGATGATCTCGTCGGCGGTGTGGGCGTTGAGCCAGCGCATCGCGCGAACGTAGGCGTTGACGAGCCGCTGCACCGTGTCCGGGTGGTCCTTGATGAACTGCGGCGCCATGAGGATTGATTGCGCCGGGAATGCCGTGCCCAGCGCCTGCTCGGTGCCGGCGCGGGTGGTGAGATCATAGAGCGTGCTGACGCGATTGGTCTCCTGCAGTGCCGTGATGATGGGTTCTTGAAAAGTCATGACGTCCAGCTTGTCCGCTTGGAGGTCAGCCAGGACCAGCTTCACCCGGTTCTCCGTGGGATGATTGATGGAGTTGTAGCTCTGGCGGGGCAGCCCGGCCCGGTGTGCGAGGTAGCCGGTGACGACGGCCTTCGAGGCGTAGCCCGCGCCCTCGGCGACATTGCGGCCCTTGAAGTCCGCGGCGCCCTTGATCCGGTCTTTCACCCGGTTGTCGACCATCACTTTCATGGCGGGAGCGTCGTTAAGCATCATGACGGCTTTGATCGGGAATCCGTGGCGCACGCCGAAGATCGTGTGATTGAACCAGTGCTCGGCGGCGTCGATCTGGCCCTGCACCAGCGGCTCCTGCAAAAGGTAGTCTTCCTTCGCGAACTTCATGATGTCCACCGGGACGATCTCGATTCCCTCCTGCTTGAAGTAGCCAAGGCTGTCCGCCAGCCGCGTGACGACCATGTCCTCGTCAAAGCTCATGCGGACCTTGAGCAGGTTGTCCGCCGCCGCGAGGCGGGGGGCGAGAGACAGCACGGCGAGACTGAGGAGAAGATAGGACGAAGCTGTTTTCATGGGAAGAAGGATAGGGGTTGGCCGGAAATCAGTTTTCCATGAACCGGTGCTCGAACGGGATTTCCGTTGAATCGAGCTTCTGGAGTTGCGCGCGGACGACCGCGGCGGTCAGCGGCAGGTAGCTGCCTTCCCGGGCCACGTCGGCCTGGCCCTGCTTGCTCAGGATGTAGCGCAGGAACTCCTTCACCCGTGGATCGCCGAGGATCGGCGTCAGCTCGGTGTTCCGGTTGTCCATGGTATAACAAATGTAGACCGGCCGGTGCAGCGGGTAGGTGTGGTCGGCGACGCTCGTGCGGTTGAGCGCGACAAAGGGCCCGGCCTTGGTCTCACCCAAGGCGAGCATCTTGACTCCAGGCCCGGCATAAGCGGCCGGTGCGTAGGCTATGCCCGACGGGTCGCGGGCGAGATCGGCGATCGTCTGCTTGCGGTCGGCGTATTCGCGCAGGCCCTCGTTCCACGTCTCGGCGCCGCCGAAGACGCGCGTTTGAAAATAGGTGATCGCCCCAGCACCGAGCCCAGGCTGGCCATAAACATTGATCGAACGCGAGGCCCACTCCCCTTTCAGGCCGAGCTGGCCCCACGTGCGAATATCGTCCTTCGCCGTGCGGGCGACGGAGGTGTCCCACGTCAGCGCATTCCAACCGCCGCCGCGCTCGGCGCCAAAGATGCCATCGAGCTCGCGCACACTCAGCTGCGCGAGCGGGTTGTCCTGGTGGACGAAGATCGCATACGCCGGCGACTTATGCAGGGCCGAGGCGCTGCCCGTCGCCACCTCGATGGCGGCCGGATAAACCCACGAGCGTTCGTAGACGCCGTAGCGCTCGTAAGGATAAATCGGCCGGCCCATCAGCGCCACGTCGGCGGTGCGCATGTCCAGGCCATACAGGGCCGAGGCGGTGCTCTTCAGGTCATCGGCAAACTGGACGCCCGGGTGCAATCGCTGGAAACCCGCCTGCCAGAGTTGGAGCAGCGCCGCCATCTGTGGGTTGCCACAGCTGCGGAGGACGCCGGTTACCTTCATCGTCGGCCGGTAGTCCGGCAATTCGTCCGCGGCGCGGAGTGCGACCGGCAGCACCAGCAGCAGCGCGAAGCCGTAGGAAATAAAAGATGATTTCGTTTTCATGGGTGCAGTCCTCACTCGAGTTTGGCGAGCTCGGCCTTGATCTGTTCGGCGCTGAGCGGGATGAACTGCCGGTCATTCGCGATGATCTGCTGGCCCTCGCGGCTGAGGATGAATTTCACGAACTCCTTCTCGCGCACGCCGAGCGGTTGGCCGGGCACGCGGTTCAGGTAGATATAGGCGCCGTTGTGCAGCGGGTAGCTGGCATCGAAGAAAGCCAGGGCGCTCGGGGCGACGAACGGGCCGCCGGCCTTCGCGGCCAGCGGCAGCACGCGCACGTCGCCATGATTGGCGTTGATCACCCGCTGGAAGATGAAGCCGATGGCCGCGGGATCCTGCTCCACCGCATCGAGGATCTGCTGGTCGCGCGTCTTGCCCTTGGCCTTGGTGCCGATGTCGGCGCGCGGCGCCTCGATCAGGGCGGGATTCCACTTCGTGCCGCCCTGAAAGGCCTCACGTTCGATCAGGTCCGCCCAGTTGCTCAGGGTGACGTCGGAGCCGAGGAGGTGAATCGGTTTATCAGCCAACTCACCGGTGATCCCCAACTGGCCCCAGGTGCGGATATTCTTCTCGGGTCCACGGGCGACCGCGGTCGACCACTGGCCGTTCACCCAGCCCCCGGTGCGCTGCGCGCCGTAGATTCCGTCGATCTGCTCCAGGGTCAGCCCCGCGAGCGGATTGTTTTTGTTCACGATGAACATCAACCCGGGAGTCGTCCCCTGCGGATCGTCGTAGGAGCCGGTGGCGAACTTGATCTCGAGCGGCGCATAACCGAACTGGGCCTGGAAGGCCTGGAAGCCATTGCGCCACTGCCGGTGGCCCATCAGGCCGATGTCCGCCGAGCCGGTCACGAGGCCGGCGAAGGCCTGCGAAGTGTTGATGAGGTAGGCGTTCAGCCGGACCTGGCCGTGGTAGCCGCGGAAAGCGTTGGCCCATTTGCCGACGAGCGCCTCGAGCGGCGTGCCGTAGATGCGCAGGACGCCGGTGACGCGTTGCGCCGGCGCATAGGCGGGCAGCGCGCTGAGATCATAATGAGCCGGTTGATAGGTTGCAGCTCCGTCCGCCGCAAAAGCGGCCGAGAGCAAGCCCGTGAGCAGGGCTGTGAGCGAGAGCAGTGGAATGGGGAGCAGTTTTTTCACGCGGTTACTTGATTTCCTTCATGGCTTTTCCCACGAATTGGTTGGTATAGAGCTCGGCGGGATTGAGGGCGGGATTTTCGACGGTGCGGCGCCACACGCCCTCCACACTGTCGTCGAAGTCCGAGGCGTGCACGGTGGCGATGACCAGGCCGACGGCCGACGGGGTAAACGAATAGTCGCCGCGGGCGAAGCTCGGCAGCGTGCGCCGGATGAACTGCAGCTCCACCTGGTGATCCGCGGTCTTGAAATATTCCGGCGGCAGGTGCGCGGCGATGTCCTCGGCGGAATGGGCGTTGATGTAACGCATGGCGCGGACCATGGCGTTCACGAGATGCTGCACCGTGTCGGGATGCGCCTCGATGAACGCCGGAGCCATGAGAATGCTCTGCCCCGGATAGGCGGCACCGAGCGCCTTCGTCGTGCCCTCCCGGGAGGTCAGGTCGTAGAGGGTTGTGACGAGACCGGTGGCCTCGATGGCGGAAGTCATCGGCTCGAGAAAGGTCACGACGTCCACCTGCCCGTTTCGCAGGCCGCTCGTGACGGCCTGCAGCCGGCCCTCGGTCTCCGGAAACACGGGCGTGTAGCTGTGCTTCGGCAAGCCCGCCTGCACGGCCAGGTAATTCGTCAGCATGCTCTTCGTGGCGTAGCCCATGCCCTCGGCCACGTTTCGGTCCTTGAAGTCCGCGGCGCTGCGGATCTGGTCCTTGAGCCGCGCGGCGATCAGCACCTTGGCGCCGGGCGCGTCGTTCAGCAAAATGACCGCCTTGACGGGCAGGTTATGGCGGGTGCCGTAGATCGTGTGCTGGAACCAGTGGTAGGCGGCGTCGGCCTTGCCGGCGGTGAGCGCGTCCTGGATCAGGAAGTCCTCGGGCTCCACGTCAGTGGTCTTCAGGCGAACCAGCTCGAGACCCTCCTGCTCAAAGTAGCCCAGGTTGCGGGCGAGCAGCGGGACCAGAAAATCCCCGTTGTCGGTTATCCGAATCTTGACGGGCGCAGCGACGGCGGTGAGCGCGGCGGCAGCGGCGAAACCGGCTAAAATCCAAGTGCGTGTTTTCATGGGCGGCTCGGGAAAGTGAATTCAGTCAAGTTTCCTGAGTTGCTCGCGGACGACCTCCGCAGTGAGCGGCAGATATTTGCCGTCGCGCTGGATCGCCTCCTGGCCCTGCCGGCTCAGGACGAAGCGAAGGAACTCTTTCACCTTCGGGTCGAGGGGCTGGCCGGGCACCCGGTTGGCATAGAAAAACATGTCGAAGGCCAGCGGGTAGGTGCGGTTCTGGACGTTCTCAATGGTGAGCGCGACATAGGGACCGCCGTCCACGGCGGCGAGCGCCAGGGCCTTGGTTTGCGGCGTCACATTCTGGATGCCGCTCCAGCCGATGCCGTAGCGATCGTGGCCGAGATCCTTGATCAACTCCGCCGCGGCGATCGCCAGCGTGCCGTCGGCCCGGGAGTAGTTCGCGTATTCCCGCAGGTTCTCGTTCCACTTGTCGCCCCCGTGGAAGACAACGTGCTCGAACATGTCGCAGTTGTTGTAGCGGAGATTCAGGCCGTAGACACTGATCGGCTTGTCGGCCCACTCGCCGGTCAGTCCGAGCTGGCCCCACGTGCGGATGTTCTCCTGCGCACTGCGCCCAGCCTCCGGATGCCAGCTCGTTCCCTCCCAGCCGCCGTCGCGGGCGGCGCCGAAGATGCCGTCGAGCTGCCGCAGGGTCAGCTTCGTGAGCGGGTTGTCCCGGTGGACGACGATGCAGAAGGTCGTCATCCAGCCCGGCACGTCGTAGGAACCGCGGGCCATCGTGATTTCCAGCGGATCGTAATTGAACATGCGCTCGAAGGATTCGATCTCGGCGAAGGTGATGCGGCGGTTGCCGACGATGTCGGCGACGCCGGCGACGAGGCCTGCCGTAGCGACCAGCCCGCTCTTCAGGCCGCTGCGGTCAAAGCGGACCTGGGGGTGGAATTTCCTGAACTCCTGCTCCCAGTCGCTCCCCAGATTGCTGTCTTCGATGTAATTGTTGCCCCACAGCCGGATCGTGCCCGCGATTTCCTGCTGCGGCACATAGTCGGGCAACCCGCCCAGGTCGAATTTCTGCGTGTAGAAAACCTGTTTGCCCCGGCTGGTGACATGTTCCGCCCGGGCCTTCTGGACCTGCAGCCCGTCGCGGGACTGCGCGTGCGCCACGGTGAGGAGGCCGCAGGCGATGAGCAGGAGCAGAAGTCGTTTCATGGCGGACCTCACTCGAGTTGTTTGAGCTGTTCGCGCGCCGCCGCGGCGGTCAGCGGCAGGAAGTCCCCTTCGCGGGCGACCAGAGCCTGGCCCTCCCGGCTCAAGATGAAGCGGAGAAATTCAATGACGTCCGGATTCGCCGCGATCGCCGGTCCCTTGTGGATGTAGAACCGGACCGCCCGCGCGAGCGGGTAGCTGAAATTCGCCACATTTTCCGGCGTGGCTTCGATGAAGGGCCCGCCGTCCTCCGCCGCGAGCGCGACGAGCTTCGCGCCGGGGCTCCGGTAACCCGCGCCGGCGAGGCCGATGCCGTTCCGGTCGCCGGCGACCGCATCCACGACCTGCTGATAGGCGTCGGCATGGCGGGTTATTTTGGGCGGCACCTTTTCGTTGCCGACGGAGGGAAGCTCATCCTCGCGGTTCACGCACTGCCGCAGGGCTTCGTTCCAGATCACGCTGCCCTTCATCACGGTCTGGGAAAAAAAATAAGCCGGCGCCTCAAACGCCAGGCCGCTGTAGGGCTGGATCGCCTGCCCACGCCACTCGCCAGCCAGGCCCAGCTGGTCCCAAGTGCGGATGTTCGCCGGAGCGCCGTGCTTGTGCTCGGCCCCCCAGATGGCGTCCAACTGCGTAAAGCTCAGCCGCGCGATGGGATTGCTCTCATTCACGAAGATCCCGAGCGCCATGATCTTGTCCTGGTTGCCGTAGCTGCCGGTCAGGACCGTGATCGGAGTCAGCTTCTGCCGCGTCACCTTCTCGTAAGCCGCCACCTCGGGCGGCGTGATCTCGCGGGCGAGCACGCCGAGGTCGGCGCGCTCCGCGTAGAGGCCGGCGATGGCGGCGGCGCTGCTGACGAGCTTGTCCTCGAACCGCACGCCGGGGTGGTATTTTTGAAAGCCCTCCTCCCACAATTTCATCATCGGCCGCAGGAAACCATGGCCCCAGCTGCGGATGGTGCCGGTTACGGGCCTGGACGGTTGGTAGCCGGGCGGTAAATCCGCCTCCGCGGCATGGGCGGCGGCGCCAGCCAGCAGGAGACCGCCCAGCGCGAGCGCTTTGCCCAGCTTAAGGTTGATTTTGCTGTTCACGGGAGGAGTGACTCACTCAAGTTTTTTCAACTGCTCGCGGACCATCTCGGCGGTGAGCGGCAGGTATTTGCCGTCGCGTTGCACCTCGGCCTGGCCTTCCTGGCTGAGGATGAAGCGGAGGAACTCCTTCACCATCGGGTTCATCTTCTCGCCCGGCAGCACCGTGGTGTAGAAGTAGACCTGAGTCAGGAGCGGATAGGAACCGTTCTGGATATTGTCGATGGTGTGCTCGACCAGCGGGCCCTTGCCGTCGCCGACGGAGATGCGCCGCACATTCGGGCGCTCGCCGCGGTAGCGGTTGAAGCCGATCGCATACTTGTCCTTGCCGATGGCTTCGGTGATCTGGTCGGCCTCGACGTAGCGCTTGCCGTCGGGCGCCATGTAGTTGCCGTAGGCGTGGATCTTCTCGTTCCACTTGTCGCTGCTCTTCAGCACGAGGTCGCAGAAGGCGGTCGCGGTGTTGTAGCGAATGCTGAAACCGTAAACGTGGATCGGCTTGTCCGCCCACTCGCCGGTCAGGCCGAGCTGGCCCCACGTGCGGATGTTCTTCTCGGGACCGCGCGCGAGATCGGGGCGCCAGTTGGTGCCGACCCAGCCGCCGTCGCGCTCGGCACCGAAGATGCCGTCGAGCTGTTCCAGCGTCAGCCCCTTGATCGGATTGTCACCGTTGACGAGGATCGTGAAGGAATTTTCCCAACCGCCCACGTCATAGGAGCCCGTCACCGCGGTGACTTCCACCGGGTCGCAACCCTTCATGCGCTCGTAGGCCAGCAGGTCGTAGAAGCCCGGCCGGTGGGAGAAGATCAGGTCGGCCTGGTTATAGTTGAGTGCGCCGAACGAACCCGCCGAGGTCGGCAGATAATACGAGATGCGCACCCCGGGTTGGAACTTGGCGAAGGCCTTCTGCCAGAATTCACCGAGCAGGCCGTCCGCGATGTAATTATTGCCATGAACCTTGAGCCAGCCGGACAGCAGCTTTGACGGCTGATAGTGCGGCAGTGCGCTCAGGTCGAACCGCGGCTCGTAATAGGCTTTCTCGCCGCGCTCGCGCACGATGCGGAAGTGCTCGGCCTGCGCCTTCAGGGCGTTGACCTGGTCGGCCGTCTGCGCGGGCTCCGCCAGCAGCGACGCGAATGTGCCCAGCAAGGCCGCGATGCCAGCGACTCGAAGAGAGAAGGAAAGTGAGCTCATGGAGATTGGGGTTAGATCGTGAGGCGACGTCGCGGGGTTACCTGAGTTTTTTCAGCTCGGCGGCGGCGACGCCGGGCGGCAACGGCAGCCAGCCATCGGCAGCCGCAATGGCGTCCTGGCCTTCCGGACTGAGGACAAACGCGAGAAACTCCGCCTGCTTCGGGTCCACCGGTTTGCCGGGCTCGCGATCGATGACCATGTAGATCGGGCGCGACAGCGGATAGGCCATGCTCTTCACCTCTTCGAGCGTGCCGGCGTAGTAAGGGCCCGACGCATTTTCTGCGAGCGCGATGCATTTCATCCCGGGGATGACCGTGCCAAGACAGCCGAAGCCAATGGCCGCGGGATTTTTGGCGACGGCGTCGGCGATGACCTCATCAGGCCCGAGCTTGCCGCGGCGCATGGGCAGCTGGATGACCGACTTCCTGAAATCGGCGCCCTTGGTCACGATCAGCTGGACAAAATAATCGACGCCGTTCGGCAGGCGGTGGATGTGGGCGGCGACCGGCCGGGCGGCCCATTCCCCCGTCAACCCCAAGTCGCCCCAGGTCGTCACCGGCTTCGCACCGCCACGACGGCGCTCGTCCGAGTAGAGCGCATCAAGCTGCTCGAGCGTGATTCGCTCAATGGGGTTGTCCGCGTTCACATAGACGCCAAGCGCGGGCGTCAGCCCCGCCGTCCGGTGCGCGCCGAGGCCCACCAGCACGACGGTGGGGGCGTAACCACGGATCCGGCGAAAGTCCTCCGCTTCATAGGCCCAGATCTCGCGCGCCGGAAACCCGAGTTCATAGGCGCCGGAGGCAATCATCGGCACTGACGCGAGCGGCGACGTGCCCTTGGCGATGATTTCCAAACCGGGCTGGACCTTGGCGAAACGCTCCACCCAGATTTTCATCAGAGGCTCGGCCGAAGTCTCGCAGGTGATCCGCATGTCGCCCGTGAGCTTCACGCGCGGCTGATAAGAAGGAGCATCAGCCGCAAACAAGTGGCCGAAAACAAAGAGCGCTAAGAGCGCGGAAGACAGACGCCGGACGTGCTTCATGAGGGGAAGGGGCAAACTAACAGGGGGGTGAGCCTGCAGCATGCGCCGGCAACCTAGACCGCGGCTTAACGCTAGCTGAAAATTAGTTCAGTTTTCCGGCGCAAGCGGCGGATTGCCGCCTCAGGGCAGCTTGCCCAGCTCTTGGCGCGCCGCGTCCATCGTCAGCGGCAGATATTGGCCGTCGAGCTCCAGCACCTGCTGGCCTTCGGGGCTGAGGATGAAGCGGAGGAAATCACGGACCTTCGGGTCGAGCGGCCGACCGGGCGGCTGGTTGGCGCAGGCAAAGATCGTCCGTGTCAGCGGATAACTGCGATCGATCAAGGTCTCCGGCGTGGGCGCGACGTAGGTCATTCCGGCTTTTTCGGCGAGCGCGAGCGCCTTCACCTCTTCGCTACGGTAGTGCAGGTTCGAAATCGCCAGGCCGTAACGGTCCGCGCGCAACGCCGCCAGGCTTTGCGCCGCGGCTTCCGTGGTCGTGCCATCGGGCTGACGAATATCCCGGAACTCGGTGAAGTGCTCCCAGTTCATCATCCGACTGTCTCCCAGTGCCACGCGCTGGAAGAAAAGCGCGGCCATGCTTTGGGTATCGTCGGCGTAAAGGTGGATGGGCTGGTCCGCCCACTCGCCGGCCAGCCCGAGGTCGCCCCAGGTGCGGAGGGCAGCGGGCGCGCCGCGGCGGCGGCGGGCGCTGAAGATGGCGTCGACTTGCGCGAGCGTGAGTCGTGCCAGGGGATTGTCGCGGTGCACGAACAGGACGAGCGCGGGGGATTTTCCCGGGGCATCCAGGCTGCCCGTGCCGAGCTCGATGCGCAGTGGGTCATATTTCATCACATGGTTGAACGCATCCCGGTCGGTCACGATCAGGTCGCGGCCGAAGAACGCGAGGTCGGCGCGTCCGAGATAGAGCGCGGGCATGCCGGTGCCGTTGCCCCGCAGCTCCACCTTGAAATCGATCTCCGGATGTCGCGCGTGGTAAGCCGCGGCCCAGGCCCGGACAAGCCGGTCCATGTTACGGTTGCCGGCGAGGCGCAGCGTCTGCGTCGGGTTCGGCGCCGGGTGATACGGCTCGAGCGGCTGCGCCACTTCAGCCGAACACGCGGCGTGTGCACTCCAGCAGAGCGCCAGCAAAGCGGTAATGCGATGGGCCAGCCTCATTCGAGTTTCTTCAGTTCGGTCGCGACGGATGCGGCGCTCAACGGAAGGTAGCGACCGTCGTCCAGGATGTCCTGCTGGCCCTCGCGGCTAAGAATGTAGTGCAGGAACTCCTTCACCTTCGCTTCAACGGGCTGGCCGGGCACGCGGTCGACGAACGCCGGGATCGTGCGGCTAAGCGGGTAGGTATGATCGATGAGGGTCTGCGCGGTCACGGCCACATAGGGCGCGCCAGCGCGTTCGGCCACCGCGAGCGGTTTCACGTCCGGCCCGGCATAACGGATGTTGGAGACCGCGATCCCGTAACGATCATGCGCCAGCGCATCGAGCGCCTGCTGCCCGTGGTCGTAGATGTCGCCGTTCGGCTGGGGTCGGTGCACGAACTCCCGGAGCGCACTGTTCCACCGGTGGCTGCCCGCGAGCAGCGTCTGTTCCAGGTAGAAACCGAAGCTGTCGTCGGTGCGCCAGCCGTAGGGCGTGATCGGTTGGTCGGCCCACTCCCCTTTCAGCCCGAGCTGGCCCCAGGTGCGGATGTTCACCGGCGCACCACGGCGGTGTTCCGCGCCGAAGATGGCGTCGAGCTGCGTCAGCGTCAGTTGCGCGAGCGGGTTGTCCTTATGGACGAAAAACATCTGCGCGTAGTCGAAATTCCTCACGTCCACGCTGCCGTTCGCGATCTCCACGCTGAAAGGTGGATAGGGTTTCACGCGTTCGAAGGTGTCCACCGCCTCCGGCAGGATCTCCTCGCCGAGGATCGCCAGGTCGCCGGCGCCCAGCGCCAGCGCGGGAATGGCCGACGAAGTCCCGTAGGTATCCTCCTCGATCTTCACGCCCGGTTGGAAACGGGCAAAGCCCCTCGCCCATCGCGCCACAAGCAGCCGCATGAAGGGTCGCGAAAAACTGCCGTGCCCCCAGAGCCGGATCACGCCGGAGGCCGGCGGCCCGGGCGCGTAAGGGGGCATGGACGCGACTTCTTGCCGGGCAAACTCCGAGGCGTTGCGCCCCTCGGTCGCCGGCGGCACCTCAAGGCCGCACGCCGCGCCGGCCGCCAAAAGCAAACCCGCAGCCCAACACAGACTGCGGGTCGCTTTCATAACGAGGCTCCAAATTGCGCTCAGTCGAGTTTCTTGAGCTGCTCTTTCAGGTAGGCGGCAGGTAGCGGGTAATAATAGCCGACGCGCGCGATGATCTCCTGGCCTTCGCGGCTGAGCACGAAACGCATGAACTCGCGCACCTTCGGGTCAAGCGGCTGGCCCGGCGCCTTGTTGATGTAGAAATAGCCGTCGCGGATCAGCGGGTAGCTGCGGTTGGCGACATTCTCGGGCGTGAGCGTGACCGCCGGCGCGCCCTTGCGCGGCGAGATGCGGAGCACCTTCACGTTCGGATAATCCTTCACGTGCATGAGGGCGGCGATGCCGATGGCGAACTTGTTGTGCGAAAGATCCTCGAGCGGGCGCTCGCTCCAGACCGCGGCGCCGGCGGCGTCGGGCGTAGCCTGCTTGGCCTCGACGTATTGCTTGAAGTTCGCGTTCCACTTGTTCGACCAGTGGAACCAGGTGCGCATGATCGCGATCTCGAAGCCCTGCGCGCAGTAACCGAAGGTCTCGATCTCCTTGCCGGCGAACTCGGCGCCTCTGAGGCCGAGCTGGTCCCATTTGCGGATGTTCGTCTCGGCGCCGCGGGCATACTTGGCCGTGTAGAGGTAGTTACCGTTGACGATCTCCCAGCCGCCGGTGCGTTCGGAACCGAACACGCGATCGAGTTCGTCGAGGGAGATTTCCTCGAGCGGGTTGTCCTTGTTGACGACGATGGCCCAGGCCCAGAGCGAACCGCGTTTCTCGGAGCCGCCAGTGGCGACCGAGATCTCCGTCGGCATGTAGCCGAAGGTGTTGTAGAACGGCATCTGGTCGGTGACCTTCGCGTCATCACCCATCGGGGCGACGTCGGAGATGCCGCAATAGAGGCCGGCGATGCCGCCCTCGCTGCTGGTCATGATATTGACCGAGACCCGGGCCTCGGGATGGAACTTCCGGAAGCCGTCGGCGAGGTATTGCGTGGCGTTCTTTAGCTCGCTGCCGACGATGCGGAGTGAGCCGATGATCTTCACCTCGGGCTTGTAAGCCGGCAGGTCGCTCAGGTCGGGCGGCGGCAACTCGGCATAGCTGGCGAAGGTGCCGAAGCGGTCGGTGCGCAGCGTGTCCTTGATCTTGTCGAATTGCACGTAGCTCGGCGTGCTGGCGGTGAGCTTCTCGCGAAGGCCACCCTTGAGCGTGCCCATGGCCGTGAAGGCCACCTGGTCGCGGTATTCGAGCACGTTGATCGCGTCGGCCTTGCCGGTCTCGCCGCGCTCGAGGTAGGCGGTATAGCGCACGAGATGCTTGGTGCCGCGCATGGCCTCATAGAGTGGCTTCACGTAGCCCTGCACGTATTCGGTGAACTTTTCCGCCGGCACGGTGGGCGTGTAGGCGTTCACGACAAACACCGAGCGGTTCGAGTCGCGCGGGCTGAGTTCGTTGTGCGCCAGCGCGTCGGCCTGGCGGACGATCAGTCCGGCGGGGAGCGTCGGGGCGCATTCCTTCTGCCAGGACTGGTAGGAGCCCTCGCTCTGGAACTCGAGCACCACGAGCGACTCGAACGTGGCGGGGTGCTCGGGCTTCTCGGCCTTGCCCTGCGTGAGGAAGAGCGCGTTGGACACCTGGCCGGACTGGCGCCACTTGGACAGGAGACCGGGCAACTCGGCGGGCGACGGCATGCCGGCGGGCACGCGGATAAGGACGTTGGTCGGGGCCGCGGCGGCCACAAGGGCACCGAGGCCGAAAACCAACGCTGAGGCGAAACGCCGGACAAAGGCAGGGGTAACGTGATTCATGGGCAAGGAGGGGGTGGACTAAGGGAGCGGACCAGATTCGCAAAAGGACATTAACTTACGCTGAACTTTTCCTGAAATTTAATTCACTCCCCGCGGCAAAGCGCGCTCAATCGAGTTTCTTGCGCTGCTCTCCGGCCACGGCCGCCGTTAACGGGAGGTAATCCCCTTCCCCCGCCACGTCCGCCTGCCCCTGCCGACTGAGAATGTAGCGGAGAAATTCCCGCACCTTGGGATCGGCCTTCGGATCGGCGGGCTCGCCGCCCGGGGTGTCCGGCGCGAAGTAGATATAGACCGGCCGCGAAAGCGGATAGGCCCGCGTCGTTACGCTCTCCCGGGTCGGCCGGACAAAGGGGCCGGCCGCTTTTTCCGCGAGAGCCAGCACCTTGGTTTGCGCCGTCTGATAACAGAAGCCGGTGTAGGCGATGCCGTAGGGATCCTTGCTCAGGGCCTCCGTCATCGCCTTCCGGTCGGCAAATTCCCGCAAGCCCTCGGCCCAAGTGTCGGCGCCGCCCATCACCCGGCTTTGGAAAAACGAAACCCCGCCGGGCGCGAGGCCCGGCGGGCCGTAAAGATGGATCGGCTTGTCCGCCCACTCGCCCGTCAGCCCGAGCTGGCCCCAGGTGCGAATGTTTTTTTCAGGGCCGCGCGCGGCGCTGCGTTCCCACTTCATCCCCTGCCAGCCACCTTCGCGCTGCGCCCCGAAAATGCCGTCGAGCTGCGCGAGCGTCAGCTGTGCAAGCGGATTGTCGCGGTGCACGAAGACCGTGACCGCAAAAGATTTCGACGGCACATCGAGACTGCCCGTGGCTACTTCAATCTCCACCGGCAGCAGGAGTGAGCGCCGGTAAACCCCGTAATATTCGAAGGTGTAGATCTGCCGCCCCATCAGCGCGAGGTCGGCGGTCCACTCGCTCAGGCCGGCGATCGCCATGGCGGAGCTCTTGAGGTTGTCAGAAAAATAAACCCCGGGATGATACCGCTGAAACCCCGCTTCCCAGCGTTCCAGCATGTGACCCATGTGCGGGTTGCCCCAGGTGCGGATCACCCCGGAGATTTTTGTGGTGGGCCGGTATTCCGGCAACGCCTCGGCGGCCAGGGCCGGCCGCGTCACGGCCAGCAGCGCACCACCCAGAATGAAAATGAAACGGCCGGGATTCATGCGTTCAGTCCAGTTTCCGGAGCTCGGCCTGCGCGGCGGCGAGGCTCAGGGGAATATACATGCCATCGTCGGCCACCGCCTGCTGTCCTTCCCGGCTGAGTAGGAAGGAGAGAAATTCCTTCAATCGCGGCGGCAGCGGCTGGCCGGGCGGGCGGTTGAGGTAGATATAAAGCGAGGTCACCAGTGGGTAGCTGCGCTCCCGGAAGCTTTCCTCTGTCGGCGTAATGAACGGCTCCCCGGCCTGCCGCGCGAGGGCGAGCGGCTTCACGCCGGGATTCTGCTCCACCACCCGCATGAAGCTGAAACCGATCGCGTAGCGGTCGGCCGCCACACCGCTGACGATCTGCGCATCGGCCGGCACCTCGGTGCCGCCACGCACGATCTCGTGGATCACGGGATTCCATTTGTCGCCGCCCTTGAACACCGCCTGCTGGATCAGGCCGGACCAACCGCTGAGCGTCGCGTCGATGCCGAAGATGCTGATGGGCTTGTCGGCCCACTCGCCCGTCAGGCCGAGCTGACCCCACGTGCGGATGTTTTTCTCGGGACCGCGCGCCACCACCGTCGACCATTTCGGGCCGATCCAGCCGCCGCTGCGCTCGGCGCCGAGAATGCCGTCGAGCTGGTCGAGCGTGAGGCCCGTGAGCGGATTGTCCTTGTTCACGAAGATGATCACGCCGGGCGTGTTGCCCTTGCGCTTGTTGAAGCCACCGGTGGCAAAAACAATTTCCGTCGGCGGATAACCGTAGATCGACTCGAAGGCCTTGAGTTCGGTCAGGTAGGCGCGCCGGCCGGCCAGCGCGAGGTCGGCGGTGTCCGCGCACAGCCCGTTGAACCAGGCCGGCACGGTATACTCCTTGTAGCGCACCAGCGGGTGCAGCTTCAGGAAACGATCCTGCCATAGGTGGACCAGCGGCTGCGTGAGCTCGCTGTCGTGGATCCGCACCACGCCGTGCACGTTCGGCGTCTGCGCGGCATAGGTCGCCAAACCCGCAAGGTCGAAACCCTCCGCGCGAACGCCGGGCGCCACGGTCAGCACCAACCCGAGCAGGATTGCGCGGACGACGAACTGGACGGAAGGGCGCATGCCACGGGCTTTTTCGCCGGGGCTTACTTGATTTCCTTCATCGCCTTTTCGACGAAGCGGTTGTCGTAGGTGTCCTCGGGGTGGACCTTGCCGCTTTGGGCCGCGGCACGGCGATATTTACCCTCCGGGCTCTCGTCAAAATTCGTATGAAAGAGAATGTTGCACTCGTATTTCGCCGCGGAGGGCGGGATCGAATAGTCGCCCTGGGCCATGCCTGGCTGGATTTTCGCGATCTCATCGGTCTTGCCCTTCTTGTAGTCGGCCCAGAGGTCGTTGTTCATGTCCGGGGCGAAATAACCGGCCGGCAGATGCGCGACGATGTCCTCCGCCGAGTGCGTGTTGATGTAACGCATCGTGCGGGTGAAGGCGTTGACGAGCCGCTGCACGCGATCAGGGTGAGCCTTGATGTAGGACGGGGCGAGGTAGAGGCAGCGAGCCGGCCAGACCTCACCGAGCGCGCGCCGGGTGCCTTCGCCCGTGGCCAGGTCGTAGAGCGGGGTGACCAGCTTGGTCGCCATCAAGCCGGTCGTCGCCGGCTCCATGCTGGAGACAACGTCGACCTGGTTCGCCTGGAGCGCCTTGATGAGCAGGGGGAGTTTGGAAGTAAGCTCACCGGGCGCCGGCGTGTAGCTGCCCGGCGGCAGACCGGCCCGGGCGATGACCGTGTCCGTCACATAGCGCTTGGTGGAAAATCCCTCGGAGTCGGCGATCGTCAGGCCCTTGAAGTCGGCGGCGGTTTTGATCCGGTCCTTCAGCCGGTTGGCGACGGAGATCGTCAGGTGCGGGCTGTCCTCGATCAGGAAGACGGCCTGCGCCGGCGCATCATTGCCGAGGCCGAACACGACGCGCTGATACCAGCAGATCTCGGCATCGATGGTGCCGTCCTTGAACAGCTCGGTGGAATAGAAATCCTCGTCGCGGTAGTTCATGACGTTGACGTATTCCACGTCGAGGCCCTCCGACTCGAAATAGCCGAGGCCGCGCGCCAGCTCCGGCACGAGGTGGCCGATACCCGGCATGGGCGCCAGTTTGATTTTGATTTTTTCCGGAGCGGCCAGCGCCGTGGCGACAAGCGTGCCAAGCAGGAGTGTGCAGAAAGAAAAGCGGGTGATTAATCTCATGGGTGGTTCGGGTTAAAATCAGGGAACGATAAGGCGGCGGAAAATCCGCTCAGGGCGCCGCCGGCGACCAAAAGGCCGGGTCCTGCCGGGCCCAAGCGGCCGGCACGCGGCTGATCACGGGCTCGATGCGAAAGAAGCGCTCCTCCGCATATTCCATCGAGGCGGCCCGCAGGCCCACCATCTTGGCGTCTTCCTCCGGCGTGAGAATTTCCCCAAAGCCCTTGAGCCGGAGTTCATCATGCTGGCCGAGGGAACGCAGCGGGCGCACGATCATCCAGGTCAGCCCCGGCGTGCCGGTGTTGACCTTGAAGACGTGCAGCGGGCCGTCCAACCCGCCCTTCAAGTGTCCCGCCAGCGACATGCGGCGCAGCTCGAGATATTCGGGGTGATGGCCGGGACGCACATGCACCACGATGATGTCGAGGTAGCGGGCCTGCGACCAGTCGAAGTCCGGCTGGTAGGACAGATCCCGCAGAAAAGTGGCCGTCTGGCCGTTGCGGCGGGAAAGCAAAGACCCACCGGCTTCATCCAGCTGTTCGAGCCGGGCCTTGACGGCGGACTCCCGCGCGGCCGCGACGCGGTCCGTCTCAATCTCGCCCAGCGCGGCATAGAAGTTGAAGGTCCAGATTTCCTCCGGCCCCGAGGCGGCCACCAACCCGAGCGACACGCGCGAGCCATTGGTGGCGCGCAAAACCCGGACCAGTTCGCCATGGTTGCGGATGAGCGCCGCCTGCTTGCCGGGCACCACCGTTTCCTGCGTGATGCCCAGAATGGCGGGCGACACCGGGGTTGCCTCGTCGCCCGCCCGGAGTAATCCGGCCGGACAAATCAGCACGAGCCAAAGAAGAGCGGAGGATTTCATGCGAGCGGAACCCAGGCAGGCGGGGTGGGAAAAAAACGGCCGCCAGGTTAGGCGGCCGTGCGATGACCAAAAATGACGACCGGCTCAGAACTTCGTGCTGACCGAGAAGGTCAGCTTGCGCTGCTCGCCGGGATTCAGCGTGATCGCGCTTTGGGCCGAGGCGATGTAGGTCTTATTCAGCAGATTCTGGATATTGAGCGCCAGGTCGTAGCGCTTCCATTTGTAGTAGAACGAGCCGTCCACCCGGGTCCACTCCGGCAGGCGGTAATACACAAACGTGCTCGGATCGCCGGCCCAGGCCTGGCCGACGTAAATGATGCCCAGGCCCGTGCCCAAGCCCTTGAGCTTGCCACTGGGAAAATTGTAGCGGGTCCAGAAATTGGCGCTGTCCCGCGGGGCATTCGCCAAGTCCTGGCCGATCGTCGTCGGATTGGTGAGGGAGGCGCTGATAATCGCCTTCGAGTGGGCAATGCCGCCCTGCAGCTGCCAGTGCGGGAAGGGCTGCCAGCGGGCCTCGAGTTCATAGCCCGTGCTCTTCTGCTCGCCGTCCACCCGGGAGATGGCCTGGCCCACCGTGATGCGGGCCGCGACTTCCGGCGGCAGCACGGCGAGCTGCGCCGCCGTGAAGTTCGTGCCCGAGGCGACGACCACGTTGGAGCGCGTGATCTGGTAGGTGGCGAACGTGAGGTTGAACTTCTTGTCGGCCGTCTCGAATTTCACGCCGCCCTCGTATTGTTCGCCCGCCTCGGGAGGGAACTCGGAGTTGCCGTTGATATCAAATGCGATGAGCGTCGACGGCTTGAACGACTGGCTCCAGCTGCCATAGACCGACAGCGCGGAAGTCACGTCAAAGACGGCGCCCGCCTGCTTGGTGTAGGCGCTCGTGTCATGGGCAAACGCCGTGGTGGTCGCGCGCAATTTATCCAGGCCATTGACCTTCTGGCGGTCGTGGCGAATGCCGAGCGACACATGCAGGCGCGTGCCGAGCTTGATCTGGTCGGAGGCATACTCGCCAAACGCGGTCTGGTAGGTGTTCTGGGCCGTGACGCCCGTGCCGTCCGGGGGATAATCGAACTGATCCAGCACCGGGTTGTAGAGGGTGATGGTCTGATTGACGGGCGCGAGGGTCTGGTTCGGACCGAACGCGAGGCGGCTGTTGTAGAAGACTTCCGCCCCGCCGCCGAGGCCGACGATGACCGTGTTCTTGAATTTCTCCGGGCCGAACGCACGATACATGTTAGCGTCGGCGAAATTGTAGCGGTGGCCGTTGCGGACGTTGTTATATTGCCGGCGCAGCAGCGAGGTGGGCGTGGCAAATTTTGCCGTCGGCGAATAAATGTTGGCGTTGTTTATTGTCAGTTCGCGAACCTGGTCGATGTGCCAGACGGAACGACCCTGCACCCGCAACTGCCAGCCGAGCGGGAGCGTGGTCTTGAAAAAGGCGGAGAGGGCGTCGCCATAGTCGAGGCCGCGGTCCTTCAGGTCGTTGTAGACCGTGCCCAACGGCGCCGTGGTCCACGGCGCGACCGCGGTATCGCCATAGGCGACCCCGTTCGTGAAGATCGGAACCACGCCGTCGTCCTGCCGGCGGGTGTAGCGGCTGGTCTCGCCTTTCAGGGTGAAGGAGGTGTCGCTGCTCCACTTGTAGGTCAGCGACGGGAAGAGCGAGTAACCGTTGTTGAAGTTGCCCGGACGGGAGCTGGGGTTGCTGCTGGTATCGACCACCACACGGTAGAAGAGGTGTTTGCTGCCGAAGACGGGGCCGGTGTTATCGAGGCTCAGGGTCTTGGTGAACGAGTCGCCCAGGGAGTCGCGGCCCCAGAAGGAGCCGAGCGTGACGCGCACGTTGGTCTCCGCCTTTTCCTTCGGGCTCTTGGTGACCATGTTCAGGAGGCCACCGGGGTTCATCTGGCCGTAGAGCACACCGTTCGGGCCCTTGAGGAACTCGAGGCTGTCCACGTTGGCGGCGGTGCTGCCGGCCTTCTGGAGCGTCGCGCCCTGCAGGCCGTCGAACTGGATGTTCTGGGTGTAGCTGCCGGTGTTGGGAAAGCCGCGGAAGGAAAAGCCGTTGACGTTATTCTGGGACTGCGAGGCCCCGGTGACGTAGGTGAACACGTCCGTGAGCGACACCGTATTGCGGTCCTTGATGGCCGTGGCGTTGAGAATGGAGAGCGAGGACGGGATTTCCTTCATGTCCATCGGCAGCTTGGTGGCCATGGACGAGGTGGTCTGCTGGTAGGTGCCGATCGCCGTCGTCACGGTGAATTTCTCCAGCTGGACGACGTCGCCGCCGGTCTTTTCCTCGAGGGACGCTGGCGGGGGGGTGGTTTCAGGAGCGGTCTGGGCAAACGCCAAGGTCGCCGAAAGCGCCCAGCCAAGGGCAAGGACGGCGCGACGTGCCGCGGGGGCAACAGGGATATTCATGGGTGGGGTCTGGAGTTAGGGTAGAGGTGACCGGAGAAGCACCGGGCAATCCCGATGATTGCGTCGCCACCCTAGGGTCTTTTGCTAAAGCCAATCTGAACCCTACCTTAAATCTGCTTCAGGTGGGGTCCAGCCTGCGCTCATCAATCCAGTTTCACCCGTTCCGTGGCGAGCTCGGCGGCGTTGAGCGGCAGATAACCCAATGTGCCGCGTGCGATTACCTCCTGCCCTTCCCGCGACAGGATAAAACTCAGGTATTCCCGCACGAGCGGCTCGATCGGCTGGCGGACGTAAATGAGCAGGAAGCGGTCGAGCGGGTAACGTCCGCTCCGGATAGTCTCATCGGTCAGTGCGACGGGTGGCACCCCCGGCCCCGGGGCTAACGCCAGGATCTTGACCCCCGGCATGGCGCGCATGGCGGCCGTGAAACCGATCGCCTGCGGGTCAGCGGCTACTGCCTTGACCACATCGCGTGATTGCGGAAAGCCCTTGAACCCTTCGCCGAAATCGCCGTTCGCCATCGTGCACTGGCGCATGAAAAGCCCCAGCGCCGTTTCCGGGGCCAGTCCGCACAGGTGCAGTCCGCGCGAGCCCCGGCCGGAGAAAATGTCCGCCACCTCGGCCAGCGTGAGCGACGTGAGCGGGTTGTCCCGGTGCACGATGATCGCGAGCGGCCCGCTCAGCGCCGCGGGATCCAGCGAGCAATGGGCGATGCGGAACATCCGGGGCTCGCCGCCCGTCGCCGCCCGGTAATCCGCCAGCTCCGTCGGGGAAAACTCCGCACCCATCGGGGCGAAAGCCGACTCGCCCCGCGCCAGCGCCGGCGGCGCCGTGCGCGTGCCCTTGAGCGTGAGCGCAAACCGGAGGCCGGGATGCAGCGCGGTGAACCGTGAGCCCAGCGTATCAAGCATTTGCTCCATGTCGTTGTAGCCGATCACGCTGACCGCACCGTCGGCGGTGACAAAGCGCGCGCCGCGGGGCACCTGCACCGGCTGCGGTTCATAGGAGAGTGAGGCCGCATCCGCGGCCCTGCCGGGCACCGGCGACAACCACAGCGCCCCTAGCAGAAGTGCGAGGCATGGCTTCATCGGCTTTCTATAACTGCTGGCGCCGGCTCAGGGCTGCTTCCAGGATCGGGCGTAGGCGTTCGTGCCGTCCGTGTAGGTCGTCCACACCTGATGGGTGGCAGGATCGACGGCGACATTCTTGGCCGTGTCCGCGCTGGCGACATTGCCGAGGAACTTCACGCCATCCTTCGTCGCCTCCACGACGGACATCTGGCCGGGGCCGGCGCAGAAGATGCGCTTCGTGCCGCTATCGAAGGCGATCTGGTCGACCTTGGGCGTGATGGCCGCCGACCCGATGACCTTACCGGTTTTCGCGTCGAGGGCGACCAAGATGCCGTTGTCACCCGAGACATAGAGGCGGCCGGTCGCGGCATCGAACGCCAGGCCGTGCGGCCCCGTGGCCGGCGCGGTGGGCCACTGGGCGACGACCGTGTTGGTCTTCGTGCTGATAACGATGACCTGGCTGGTCGTCTTGCTGTTCATGAACACGCGGTCCGTGGCGGCGTCATGCGCCAGGCACTCCGGACCGTTGGGCACGGGAATGGTGGCCTTGACCTTGCTGGTCGCAACATCGATGGCCCAGACTTCGTCGCCGTTGTCGTGGGTCACGTAGATGCAGCCGTCCTTCGCGTCGAAGAGGATGGCGTCGGTCTCGCCGGTGAGCGCGATGGAGCCGGTTTCCGTGAGCGATTTGGCGTCGATGATGGCGATGCGTTTGTCGTCCTGCACGCTGGCATAGTAGGTGTCGCCGGCGGCGTTGGTCGTGATGCCGACCGTGGGACCGGTCTTGAGCCGGGCGAGCACGGTGCCGGACTTGAGGTCGATGAAATCGGCGGTCTCATCCTTTTCGTGGGCGGCGAGCAGGCGGTGGTTCTTCGTGTCGACCTCAAGGAAATCAAATTTGCCCTTGGAGCCGGGAATCGTGATGGTCGTGGCGGGCGCCAGCAGGGCGGGCTCGGCGGCGGTGCCGAGGGAAGCAAGGCCGAGGACGGCGAGACAGAGGGATGGGCGGATCATGACGATTTTCATTGCAGGCGGCGGTCAGAGTTTTGCCGGGGCGAAGATGGCTTCCCAAGAAGGGATTTTACTGGCCAGTTCGTCGCGCAGGGCGACGCCCTTGGTGAGCATCGCGATGTCGCTCTCGGTGCCGGCATATTTGAAGACGAAACCGACCGCGGCGTTCAGTTTGTTGCCCTTGGCGTCCTTCATGTAGATCAGGACCTCGAAGCGCTTCGGATCGGCCTTATTCAACTCGAGGATGATGCGGTGGTCGTTGGCGACGGCGTCGTCGTCCTCGTCGCTGACCTTGCCCACGCGGTCCAGGCTGGTCGCGATCATGGTGCCACTCTTCGCCCCCGGGGCGACGCCATGGATGCCGACGATCAGCAGCTCGGGGTGCGCGGCCATCATGTCGTTGACGATCTTTTGGGCGACGATCTGGTTGGAGGCGGCTTTGCGCCACGTGGCCAT
>JANYAM010000151.1 GCA_025361365.1 Opitutus sp.
ACTCCGGCTGGGGCTGCGCCCACGCCGCCTCGATCTGTTTGATCAACTCTGCTCCTAACGGTGGAAACGTGCGGGCCATGCCTTCATCTCAGCGATTTCCGTCTCCCTAGTAAAGTCTAATAGCTAACGGACGTTGGTATCAGCTCCTGCTGAGCCGTGGCCCAGCGTGAGCTGGGCCCTCCACCGGCGGGACGAAAGTCCCGCCTTTTTTATTCCAACTGGTCCGACACCGCGAGGTCGGGCCAGTGTTTCGCCACGAAGCGCTGCGACTCCTCGAGCACCACGCGCACCAGCGGGGTCGGCTCGCCGCTCCACAGCGCCGCCATCTCGAGCGCGTCGAAACCCTCGAGCGGCAGCACGCGCACGTCGGGATGCTTGACCACCTCGGTGTCGCCGAGGCTCACGCCGATGCCGTAGCCGTTGGCCACGTAGCGCGTGACCAGCCCCATCGAGCTCGCCTCGATCGAGTGCGGCCAGTCGATCTGCCGCCGCTGCAGGCCGGTGCGGAAATTCCTGGTCATCGGCTCCGTCGGTGGCAGGCAGATGAGCGGCTCGGTGATCTCGCCGCCCGCCCAGAGAGTCGCGGCGGACTTGAGCTTGGATTTCTTGTGCACGAGCAGGACCAGCGGCAACCGCAGCAGCCGCAGGCAGCGCACCCGCGCGGGCGGTTTGCTCTCGAGCGGGACGATGGCGAGGTCGATCTCGCGGTCGAGCAGCCACTGCTCCACCTCATGCTGGAACCCGGAGCGCAGGCCGAGCCGCAGCTTCGGCTCGTGGCGGCGCAACTGCTCAATGACCGTCGGCAGGTAGTCGCGCAGCACCAGCTCCGAGGCCCCGATGCGCAGCGACGGGGCGGACTGCTTGCGCAGTTTCTCCGCCATCGGAAAGAGGCCGTCGAAGAACGGCCGGACGAACTCATAGAGCTCCCCGCCCTCGCGCGTCAGCTTGAAGGGCTGGCGTTCGAAGAGCTTCGCGCCGAGATCCTCCTCCAGCAGCAGGATCTGGCTGCTGACCGCCGGCTGCTGGATGCCGTAGGGCATGTTGCGCACCGCGCGGCTGATGCCGCCGTGTCGCGCCACATAGTAGAAGAGCTCCAGGTGGTGGATGTTCATACCGGCGCCCGAGACTGCAAGCCGGCGCGCCCGATGCAACGCCTTTGCCGCGATTCTGCGTCATTGGGCCGGTCAATAGGCCGCATCGGGTTTATCGATTAACGCCCGGGGCGATGTTTCCGGTATCTTCCGCGGCCATGGAAACCAAGACCCTGTCCCACACGCCGCGCCTGATCGCGCTGGTTCTGCTCGTCCTCGTGCTGGCCTTCCTCTGCACCGGTTGCGCCAATTGGTATAACAGCAGCCGCCACGAGGCGAACAGCGTCGTGCAGTTTCTTTATCCCGACAAGAGCCAGCCCTTCATCCAGCCGCAGATCCCCACCCTGCACCTGCCATTGCGGGTCGGCGTGGCCTTCGTCCCGCCCGCACCCAACAAGGGCCAGGCCTGGCGGGCGCCGGGTATGATTTCCGAGGCGCAAAAATCCCTCCTGCTGCGCCGGGTGGCCGCCGAGTTCAAGGCGCTGCCCTTTGTGCAATCGATCGAGATCGTGCCCACGACCTACCTGCAGCCGGGCGGCGGGTTTGAAAACCTGGACCAGCTCCGCGGGCTTATGGGCATCGATGTCATCGCGTTGGTCTCCTACGACCAAGCCCAAAACACGAGCGACACCCCGTGGAGTCTTTCCTACTGGACCATTGTGGGGGCGTATTTCGTGCCGGCGCAGAAGAACGACACCCACACGCTGATGGAAGCCGTCGTCTACGATATTCCCAGCCGGAGCCTGCTCTTCCGCGCGCCCGGGGTGAGCATCGTCAACGGCCACTCCACGCCCATCCGCACCGACGCCGAACTGCGGGCCGACTCGGCACGCAGCCTCGACGAAGCCGCCAAGGATCTCACCGTCAACCTCCAGCAGGAACTCGAACTCTTCAAAGTCCGCGCGAAGGAGGAACCACAGAACATCCACATCGAACACAAGCCCGGCTATACCGGCGGCGGCGCGCTGGACGGCTGGTTTACCCTCGGCCTGGCCTTGCTCGCGGCCGGCGGCCTTGCCCGTTCGCGCAAATGAAATCCTTCCGCCCGGTTCTGCTGCTCGCGGTGTTGCCGGCGATCCTGCTCTGGCTCACCCCGGTCACCCACGAGGCGCTGCTCTATGATCGCATGGCGATCCTGCGCGGCGAGTGGTGGCGGCTGTGGACCGGGCATTGGGTGCACTTCTCGGTCTCCCATCTGACCTGGAACCTGCTCGTCCTGCTCGGCGCCGGGGTTTGGCTGGAACACCTGCGGCCGGGCCGGCTTCTCCGCTACACCCTGGCCGGTGCTCCCTTGATCAGTCTGGGGTTGCTAGTGGGCGAACCGGCGATGCACACCTACGGCGGCCTGTCCGGCCTCGCCACGGGAGTCGTCACACTCCTCGCCCTGACGCAACTCACCGCGGCCGGCGCGGCGCGGGCGTGGTGGACCGGGGCGCTGGGGCTGATCGCGGCCAAATGTGCCTTCGATGCCAGCCACGCGCAGGCGCTGTTTGCGCAGTTCGACTCGCCAGCCATCCGGCCGTCCGCCTTGGCGCATGCGGCCGGCGCCGTGACCGCGCTGGCGTTTTTCCTGTCGCGACCCATCCGGTTTTGCCTTTCCCTCGGGCGGGCCGTCCGCCTTGCCTCGCCATCACCAGCCGCTTCCCGATGAAATCGAACCGCAACTACTCCCTCCTGCTCGCCGGCCAGTTCCTCAGCGCCTTCGGCGACAACGCCATCCTCGCGGTCATCGTCGGCCAGCTCACCTACCTGCAGAAGGCGGGTGTGATCACCGGGGAGCAGCTGCGTACGAGCAACACGATCTACACGAGCCTGCTGTTCGTGCCGTATGTGCTGCTCGCCCCGCTCGCGGGCTATCTCAATGACCGCTTCGCCAAGACCAAGTGGCTTGTCGGCGGCAACGCGCTGAAGCTCCTCGGCACCGGGCTGTGCGCCCTGAGCGTGTGGTTCGGCCCCACGTGGCAGGGCGTCGGCTATCTCGTGGTCGGCATCGGCGCGTGTTTCTATGGCCCGGCCAAATACGGCATCCTGCCCGAGATCCTGCCACGCGAACGACTGGTGAAGGCCAACGGCATGGTCGAACTGCTCACGCTCGTCGCCATCCTCGGCGGCGCCATCGCCGGCTCGGTGCTGGCCGACGTGAACAAAGACCACGTGCTGACCTCCTACAGCGTGCTCACATGTATCTTTGGCGCAGCACTGTTCCTTAATTTCCTGATGACGCCCACGGCGCACAAGCCCGACATCCGCCTCGGCGAGAGCATCGGCGAGTTCACCAGCCACCTGCGCGACCTGCTGACGGGACCCCGGCTCCGGCGCATCATCGTGGGCACGGCGCTTTTCTGGGTCTGCGGCGCCGCGATGAAGATCAACTTCCAACCGTGGGGCCTCGAGGTGTTGCACCTGCCCGACAACACCCAGATCGCCCTGCTCGGCCTCTGGCTCAGCGTCGGCGTGATGATCGGCAGCATCCTCGCCGGCCAGTTGCACTTGGTCGGAGACCTGAGCCGCACCAAGACCTACGGCTTCGCCCTCGCCGTGATGCTCGCGCTGCTCTCCACCGTCAACTCGCTCGGTTTCTGGCGCATGCCGACCGTGCAACTCGGGCCGCTCCACCTCGTCGTGCCGGTCGTGCTGCTGCTCATCGCCGCCGGCATCACCGCCGGCCTGTTTCTCATCCCGCTCAATGCCGCGCTCCAGGCCGAGTCCGACCCGGCCAAGCTCGGCAAGACGATCGCGGTGCAGAACCTCGGCGACAACCTCGGCATGCTGCTGGCCGGCGCCTACGTGTTCGCCGGCGTGAAGGCCGGATTGAGTTCGAGCGGCGTCTTTCTCGGCTTGGCGATCGGCGTCGCCGCCATCGTGGCCTGGATGAAATTCGCCGCCAAGCCCACGTCATGAAAACTTTGCTCCGGCTCATCGCCCGGCTCTGCTTCCGCTTCCGCGCCTACAACACGGCGGCGCTGACGACGCCGGGCCCGGTGCTGCTCGTGCCCAATCACGTGTCGTGGCTCGACTGGCTGTTCCTGGCGGCGGTGCTCGACGAGGACTGGAAGTTCGTCACCTCGAGCACGACGGCGCAGACGAGCTGGTTCCACCGGAAGATGATGATCAACGCCCGCACCTTCCCGGTGGACAACGCCTCGCCCTACGCCGTGCGCGACATGGCCGAGCATCTCAAAAAGGGCGGACGGCTCGTGCTTTTCGCCGAGGGGCGGATCACGCTCAGCGGCAGCCTCATGAAGGTCTATGACGGCACGGGCTTCCTGATCCGCCAGACCAACGCCAAGGTCGTTACCTGCTACCTGCGCGGCGCCACCCGGGTGCGTTTCGTGCGGCACCACGGCTGGACCCGGTGGTTTCCGCGGGTCACGGCGCACTTCAGCGGGGCGCTGACGGCCCCGACGTTTGAAAACGTCTCCAACGCGATCGCCCGTCAGAAAATCACCACCTGGCTGCGCGACCGGATGACGCTGCAACAGTTTGAAACCGAGATGGAGTTCGGTCCGCCCAACCTGCTCGCCGCCGTGGCGGAGACCGCCGCCAACATCCCGGGCCGCGTCGCGCTCGAGGACGTCACCTTCCAGGAACTCACCTACCGCCGCCTGCTGGTCGGGGCCGACGTGCTCGCGGACGAATGGCGCCGCCGCCTCGGCCCGGTCGCCGGTGAGCGCGTCGGCGTGCTGCTGCCCAACGTCAACACGCAGCCCGTCACGCTGCTCAGCCTGTGGACCGCGCAAAAGGTGCCGGCCATGCTGAACTTCTCCACCGGCATCCCGGTCATGCTGCTTTGCGCCCAACTCGCGGGCCTGAAGCACATCATCACCTCGCGACAGTTTCTCGAGAAGGCGCGGCTCAACATCACGCCGCTCGCCGAGGCTGGCATCGCCTTCCATTACCTCGAGGACATCAGCCCGGAAATTTCGGGCTTCGCGAAGTTCGCCGCGCTTACCCGGCATACCTGGAATTGCGGCGCCGGCCTGCGCGACACCCCGCTCGCCGCGGAGGACACCGCCGTAGTCCTGTTCACCAGCGGCTCCGAGGGTGTGCCGAAAGGCGTCGAGCTCAGCCACCGCAACCTGTTGGCCAATGTCCGCCAGGCGATTGCGGTCATCGATGTAACGGATGCGGACCGGTTCTTCAACGCGCTGCCGATGTTTCACAGCTTCGGCCTGCTCGGTGGCACGCTCTTCCCGCTCGTGCGAGGCTGCTATACCTTTCTCTACCCATCACCTCTGCACTACCGCGTAGTGCCGACGCTGGTCTACGACAAGGCCTGCACCGTGCTGCTCGGCACGAACACCTTCCTCAACGGCTACGCGCGGAAGGCGCACCCCTACGACTTCAACTCCCTGCGCTACCTCATCGCCGGCGCGGAAAAAGTGCAGACCGCCACGCTCGACACCTGGGCGCGCAAGTTCGGCGTGCGCATTCTCGAGGGTTATGGCGCCACCGAGTGCAGCCCGATGATCAGCCTCAACACGCGAATGGAGCCGTCTATCGGTTCGGCCGGCCGCCTCGTGCCGGGTCTCGAGCACAAGCTGGAGCCGGTGGAGGGCGTCGAGGAGGGCGGCCGGCTTTTCGTCCGCGGGCCGAATGTGATGAAAGGCTACGTCAACTCCGACGCCCAGGCGAAGTTTGCCGCGCTCGGCGGCTGGTATGATACCGGCGACATCGTGCACGTCGACGCCGACGGCTACCTCCACATCCGCGGCCGCATGAAGCGCTTTGCCAAGGTCAGCGGCGAGATGGTCAGCCTCACCGCGGTCGAGGATACGCTCGCCGGCGCCTTCCCGCAGTTCGGCCTCCGCTGCGCCGTGGTCGTCATCACCAAGCCCGACGAGGACAAGGGCGAGAAGCTCATCGCCGTGACCAACGAGCCCAAGCTGCAGCTCGCCGACCTGCGCGCCGCCATCAAGGCGAAGGGTCTGAGCAACCTCTGCGTCCCGCGGGAAATCCTCATCGTGGCCAGCATCCCCAAACTCGGCACGGGCAAAACCAACTACCGCGAGTTGGAGAGGTTCTTGGCGGCTGATCCGACCGGCACAGGCGACCAAATAATTCCCCTCCAGCCAACCGGCTAGCTTGTCATCGGCTGGCGGGGCGGAGGAGGATGGCGCCATGTCCGCTCCGTTCGGCCCCGACCTTGACGCTTATTTCGCCCGCATCGGCTACGCTGGCCCGTGCGCGCCGGTGCTCGCCACGCTGCATGCCATCGCGGCACATCACGCCGCGGCGATTCCGTTCGAGAATCTCGACGTACTGCTCAACCGGCCGCCGAAGCTTGATCCCGCGTCGCTCGAACATCAGCTCGTGCACGCGCGGCGCGGCGGCTACTGCTTCCAGCAAAACGGCTTGATGTTGCACGTGCTCGGCGCGCTCGAGTTCAAGGTAACGCCGCTCTCCGCGCGCGTGCGCCTGCAACGGCCCCGCGACTTCATCCCGCCGCGCACGCATCTCTTCGTGAAGGTTGATCTCGACGGGGCGCCGTGGGTGGTCGACTGCGGCGTCGGCAGCTTTTCGCTCACCGCCGCCATCCGGCTCGAGGAAAACACCGAGCAGGCCACGCCCCATGAGCCGCGGCGCTTCGTGCGCGCCGGCGGCGTCCTCCTGCATCAGGTCAAGGTGGGGAACGACTGGGTGGATGTCTGCGAGTTCACCGGCGAGGAGATGCCACTCATCGACCGCGAGCTGGCCAACTGGTGGACGAGCACCAATCCCGAATCCAATTTCCGCCAGCGCCTGACCGTCGCGCGCGCCGGCCTCGACGGCACCCGCCGCAGCGTGCTCAACCGGGAGTTCACCCACCGGCGCGGCGCCGAGATTCTGGAGCAGCGCGTGATCGCCACGCCCGAGGAACTGCTCGCGGTGCTCGCGCAGCACTTCGGCCTGCATTTTCCCGCCGGCACGCGCTTCGGTCCGCCCGGCTCGCCGTGGCCGGCGTGAGGTTCAACCCGCGACCTGGGCGGGGGGTGGCAGGATCTTCGCGGTGGTCACGCGCACGGGCGTCATCTGCACTTTGCCAAAAATAGTGGTGAGGGCCGCGTTGGTGGCGTCGCGGCCACGCGCGATGATCACGATCTCGTCGGGCGGGATCTGGTCGGTGGGATCAAAGAGATACCACTGGCCGCCGAGGTAGGCCTCGAAGCAGGCGTGGAAGTTCATCGGGTCGAGCCCGGCCGCATAGCCGCCGATGTAGCGCGCGGGAATGCTGAGCGCCCGGCAGAAGGCGATGGCGAGGTGCGAATAGTCACGGCACACGCCCTTGCGGCCCTGCCACACATCCCACGCCGAGGTGCGGCCGTCGGTCGAGCCGATCGCGTAGGTAAGGTTGGCGTCGAGCCAGCGGCAGATCTCGCGCACCTGCTCGGCGCGATTCTCGGTCTTGCCGAACAACTCCCAGGCGAGCTGCGCGAAGCGGTCGCTCTCGCAGTAACGGCTGGGCAGCAGGTAGGTGAGCACCGTGAGCGGCAGCCGGCCGGGATTGTCGGCCTTCACCTCGGCCGGCAGCGGCGGGCGCAAGACCTCGACCTCGGCGGCGTAACGCACCTCGAACGGCCCGGCCGGCGCCTCGGCGCGGACAACGCGGTTGCCTTTCGTGCTGGAAATTTTCTCGGGGATGACCGCCGGCGTGAACGTCAGCGCTTCGTCGAGCAAACGCTGCGGGGCGTCGGTGTTGGCGAGGACGTTGAAAGTGAAGTGCGCCGTGGGAGACAGGACTTGGTAGTCCAGCGCGCAGCCGACGGAGAGGATCATGGCGCGCACACAGTGCGCCGACGGGCCCGGGCGGCAATCCTCCGTCACGTTATACGGTCCAACCTGCTGGCGGACCGGGAAGTAAAGATCCCCGGAGCAAGCTCCGGGGCATTTGACCGAACCACCCGCGGGCGGGGTCGCCCGCGCTCCAGTCACCAGACTTGGAGCCACGGCGACCTCGCCGTGGAGTCCCTCGACCAAGCCGGAGCAAGCTCCGGGGTATTGGACCCAAAGGGAATAAAAAGGCGCGGACCGGGTGGTCCGCGCCTCGAAGAGGAACCAGCTAACCTCAGTATTTGAAGCTCAACTTGCCGTAGTAGAACGCGCCGTTGAAACCGAACGGCGAGATGGCACTGTAAGGGAAGATGCCGACGTTGTCGGAGCCGGCGAAAGCCACCCCGTTGACGACCTTCGAGCGGATGTTCTGATCGGGATAGACGTCGAACAGGTTGTTCGCGCCGACCGAAATCGTGATGTTCTTCGTGTAGTGGTAGGTCACATCCAAGTCGGCGAGCCACTTGGCGCCAAAGGTCTGGATGACCTGCTGGTTGGCGGTGGTGCCGCCCACCGTGCCCGGGACCGCGGGACGGAACTCGACATTGTAGCCCGGGGTCAGCGCGTCGATCTGCGCCTGGGTGGCGTTGGTGAAGGGCACGCCCGACACCTCGCCGTAGCGGACCTCGCGCGCCAGGATGGAGAACTTGCCGATTTCCCAGGTGGCCGAGAGGTTGAAGTTGTCGCGCGGCTGGCCCTTCTCGATGCGGGTGGTCTCGGTCAGGTCGAACAGCGGCGTGGTGGTGATGGCGGCGAGATTGGCCGGGGCCTGCTTGATCTTGTCGGCCTTCGTCGTGTTGTGGTTATAGCCGGCAGTGAAGGTCCACTTGCCCGCGTCGGTCGTCTTCAGCGTGTAGCGCCCGCTCACATCCAGGCCCTTGGTCGTGGTGTCGACCGCGTTGGTGAAGTAGCGGCCACCACCGATGCCGGTGATGCCCTGGGTGGCGAGCAGCGCGATGACGGGCGCGCCGGTGAAGTTCGAGGAGAGCACGATGCGGTCCTTGATCTTGATGTCGTAGTAGTCGACGGAAGCCGAGAACCCGCTCTTGGAATTCCAAGTGGCGCCGAAGCTGTAGTTGGTCGATTTCTCCGGAGTAAGCGGCTTCGCCCCGAGGGCGATGGCCGCCGGGTTGCTGACCGGGAAGGTCAGAATGTCGAACGGCACGCCGCCGATGAAGTTAGTGGCGGTGGAGCTGAACCACTCCTGCGCCAGGTGCGGCGCCCGGAAGCCGGTGCTGACCGAGCCGCGGAACGCCAGTTCACTGGTGACCTCGAAGCGGGTGGCGAGCTTCACGGTCGTGTTGTTGCCGAAGTCGCTGTAGTCCTCGAAGCGGCCGGCCAGGTCGACGAGCCACTTGTCGGTCAGGTTCTGCTCGAAGTCGAGGTAGACGGACTTGGAGTTGCGGGTGTGGGCACCGGCGTCGGAGGGCTTGAAGCCCGGGAACACCTGCGCGCCGACCGCGGCGAGGCCGCCGGCGTTCGGACCGTCCAGGATGGTGATGCCGCCGTTGATGTAGGAGTTGGGCTCGCCCGCGGAGATGGTGTATTTGTCGGCGCGGAACTCGGCACCGGTCGCGAACTTCAGCGGCGTGGCCAGGCCAGCGTTGAAGGAGTTGGTCAGGTCCAGGTTGGTGCTCCACTGGCCGAACTTCAGCTGGCCGTCGTAGAAGGCCTTCGGCGTGGCGTTGCCGAGGGTGACGTTCTCTGAGTTGGAGGTGCGGTAATTGAGAACATTCGTGCCAAAGGTGGTGCTGAGGTCGTAGTTCCACTCGGTGGCCTTGCCCTTCACGCCGCCGCCGAAGGAGTAGTCCTTGACGTCGGTGTCGATGAAAGGAAGGAAGCCGTCCGGCCAGACGGAGCGGACGGTGCGGTCGTCGCCCGCGCGGCGGAAGAAGCCGGCGCCGTTGGCGTGACGGTCGCTGGCGCCGCCGAAGAAGTAGAGGTCCATGCCATCGGCCAGCGGATACTCGCCGTTGATCCACAAACCCTTGTCCTTGGTCTTCGGGTCACCGAAGCGATGGTTGAGGCGGTTGACGGTGGCCTCACGGGGATCGAGGTTGCCGTTCGACGGGCTGAGGCCGGTGCCCGAGCCATAGCTGCCCGAGAAGGCGACCGGCAGGCCGGTCGTGGCGCTGATGCCGAAATATTGCTGGCGCGTGTCCGGCTGGATGCGGCTCGTGGCCCCGTGGTCGCGCAGATAGGTGCTGACGAAGAGCGAGCCCTTGTCGCCGAGCTTCGTGCCGGCGAAGGCGTCGAGCTTGTAGTCCTGGCCGTCGCCCACCTTGGTCTGGCCGTAGCCGAGGTTCAGGCCCCAGCCGGCATCCTTGCGCAGGATGACGTTGATAACGCCGGCGATGGCGTCGGAGCCGTATTGGGCCGAGGCGCCGTCGCGCAGCACCTCGATGCGCTCGATCATGGACGCGGGGATGGCGTTGAAGTCGGTCGAGACCGAGCCGCGACCGATGGAGCCGTTAAGGTTGACGAGCGCGCTGGTGTGCCGGCGCTTGCCGTTGATGAGCACGAGCGTCTGGTCGGGCGCCAAGCCGCGCAGGGTGGCGGGGCGGATGTGGTCCGTGCCGTCGGTCAGGGACGGGCGCGGGAAGTTGAACGAGGGAATGTTGGCCTGCAGCATCTGGCTGGTCTCGTTGTAGCCGCCCTGCTTCATCTCGGTGCCGCTGATCACGTCGATCGGGACCGGCGACTGGGTGACCGTGCGGTCATTGAAGCGGGAGCCGGTGGCGACGAATTTCTCCAGCTCGACAACACCGTCCTTCGGGGCCGTCGTCTGGCCGAAGGCGGCCGCGGCAGTGGTGAACAAAGCGAGAAGCGCGATGATGCGCTTGCGCGGCAGGCGGCCGGTGGGGAGGGCAGCCCGGGAATCAGACTTCGTGGTATTCATACGGTGTTAAGGAAGAACGCTCAGCCTGCTTACAGGCCGGTTAGGTGGACGCCGTTAGTAGTATCCAACCCCGCGTCTGAAACAAGTGATATCCTCCGGTGAGCCCGACCGGGGTGTTTGCGACTTGAGCCGGCCCGGCGCCCCGGGATGATGCGCGCATGAGCCTTACCCCGCGCCGGATTATATCCCCGATCATCGCCGCCCTGGTTTTTTCCACTCCTTTCGTATCATACGCCCAGCGCATGGCAGTCGAGGCCGAGCACGGCATGGTCGTGTCGGTGCACGAACTCGCCGCGCAAGTCGGCGCCGACGTGCTGCAGCGCGGCGGCAACGCCGTGGATGCGGCGGTGGCAACCGGCTTCGCCCTCGGGGTCGTCTACCCCTGGGCCGGGCCGCTGGGCGGCGGCGGTTTCATGATGATCCACCTGGCGGACGGGCGGGACATCGCGATCGATTACCGCGAACGCGCGCCGGCCGCCGCCTCGCGCGACATGTATCTCGGCCCGGACGGCAACGTCCTCAAGGGCCCCGGCTCGTCCACCTTCGGCTGGCGCGCGAGCGGCGTGCCCGGCGATGTCGCCGGCTGGGCGCTTGCCCTCGAGAAATACGGCTCCCACAAACTCTCGTGGGCCGAGCTGATCGAGCCCGCGCGCCGCCTGGCCGCGGACGGCCACCACATCACGCAATTCACGGCGTCGCGCTTCCGCAGCCAGGCCGAGAAGCTCGGCGCGTTTGCCGATTCCAAAAAGATCTTCCTCAACGGCGGCGCGTTGTGGCGCACGGGCGACCTCTGGCGCCAGCCCGAACTCGCCGCGACGCTTGCGCGGCTGCAACAGAACGGCCCGCGTGAATTCTACGAGGGGGAAACCGCGCGCCTGATCGCCGACGCCATGGCGCGGAACGGTGGCACGCTCACCCTCGCCGACCTGAAGAATTACACGGCCGTCGAACGCGTGCCGGTGCGCATGACCTACCGCGGCTACGAGATCGTCACGATGCCGCCACCCAGCTCGAGCGGCATCGCGCTTCTGCAGATGTTCGCGATGATCGAGCCC
The DNA here is from genome assembly GCA_025361365.1 of Opitutus sp. Lineage (GTDB taxonomy): Bacteria > Verrucomicrobiota > Verrucomicrobiia > Opitutales > Opitutaceae > Lacunisphaera. The sequence continues at coordinate 11,856 of JANYAM010000151.1, forward strand.
TTCGACGTCGCCGCGCTGGGGCCCAATTCCGCCGCGAAATACCACCTCTTCATCGAGGCGATGCGGCGCGCCTATCGCGACCGCGCGGAATACCTCGGCGATCCCGATTTCGTCAAGGTGCCGGTCGCTGGCCTCATGGATCGCAACTATATCGCCGGGCTGATGAAAAATTTTGATCCCGCCAAGGCCACCCCCTCCGCCGGGCTGGCACCGGGCGGCCCGGCGGGCTGGGAACCGCCGAAGGTCGCCAGCGTCCCCAGCGGCGGTTTCGCCGAGTCCACTGAGACCACGCACTTCTCCATTGTCGACGCCGAGGGCAACGCGGTCGCCAATACGTTTACGCTCAACGGTGGCTTTGGCTCCGGCGTGACGATCCCCGGCACGGGTGTGCTCATGAACAACGAAATGGACGACTTCACGTCGAAGCCAGGCACCCCGAACCAGTTTCGCCTGATCCAGGGCGAAGCCAATGCCATCGCACCCGGCAAGCACCCGCTCTCATCCATGGCCCCCACCTTTGTCTTCAAGGACGGGAAAATCTTCCTCGTCACCGGCGCGCCCGGCGGCTCGACGATCATCAACGCCGTCTTCCAGGTGATCACCAACGTCATCGATTTCAACCTGCCGGTCTCGCTCGCCGTCGATACGCCGCGCATCCACCACCAGTGGATGCCGGATGTCGTGAACTACGATCCTTACGGGCTCAGCAAAGACACCATGGACGCGCTGCGCGCGAAGGGACACCAATTCGAGGAGCGGAATTTCTTCGGTGGCCAGCTCGTGCCCGTCATCGAGCGCTACCCGAACGACACGATGACCATCATGGTCGATCCGGCCACCCACCTCCGGCTCGGCGCCGCGGACTCGCGCAAGCCCGACAGCAAGGCCGTCGGTTACTAAGCGGATCGTTCGGCCGGCCCGTCGCGTGAGCGAGCTGGCCGCGCCAGAGCGCAGCGAAGGCGGGAGCGTTTTGTGCAATTTTTTGAGCGGTCCGGAAACTTTACGGAGCGGACCGCGGGGGATTCATAGAGCGGTATCGGCGGTTCACCGCCGTCACTACCTCAACCCCCAGTAAGTATCATGAAACGTTACCCTACACTGATTGCGTGTGCCTGCTTCGCCTTGGGCGCGCAGGCCGCTTCGGCCCCCGCCGCCGCGACGGCCGGCAAAGAAGTGGTCGAACTCCCGACGTTCACCATCAACGAACAACAGGCCAATCCCTATGTATCGAAGCAGGCGCTCTCCGGCACCCGCGTGGCGATGTCCATCGCCGACATCCCGCAGACCGTCTCGGTCGTGACCAGCGAGTTTATCAAGGACACGATGAGCCAGCGCATGCTGGATGCCGCGAAATACATCACGCCCGTCGTCGAGTCCACGCTGCCCGTCGGCGGCGACCGCTACACCATCCGCGGCTTCCAGGTCTCCCATGAGTTCATCGACGGCATGGTGATCTCCGGCGAGGACGGCTACAGCATGTCGATCGCACCGTATAACATCGACCGCATCGAAATCATCAAGGGCCCGAACGCCATCCTGGTCCCCGGCGGCGCCCCCGGCGGCCAGTTCAACCCGATCACGAAGTCGCCCATCATGAAGGACCAGCAGTCCACCACCCTGGAACTGGCCCAATATGTCGGCAACGCCATCAGCACGGACGTCAACCGCATCGTCTCCCAGGACAAGGGCATCGCGGCCCGCGTGGTCGGCGCCTACTGGAAAAACGACGGCTATGTGAGCGGCTTCTTCCGCAACGGCTACCTGTTCGCCCCGTCGGCGAGCTGGCAGCTTTCCCCCACGAACAAGTTCGTCGCACGCTATGAGTTCGTGCACAATGACGAGAGCACCGGCATCTCCGTGCCAATCGATCCGTCTGTCGGCAGCGACGGCTATGCCCGCATCGCCCGCGGCCTGTCCCGGGATTTCTCCTTCCTGACCGGCCAGGACCACCGCGTCCGCGAGACGCACCGCCTGACTCTCGAGCTGCTCTCCACCCTCAGCGAGCACATCACGTCCCGCTTGATGCTCTCCGGCGACCATATCTCCCGCATCGACCAGGGCGGCAGCAGCGCTGCGGTCCTCTTCCCCGACGGGCTGGGCGGCTACACGCCCTTCAGCCCGACGCGCAATCCCTTCACCGGCAAGTATGAGCCGGGCGTCACCTGGACGGTGGACAACTCCGGCCCGACGGCCGTGGCCACCTCGACCGCCACGCCGATCCCCGACCCCAGCACCTGGGCCTTCCGCCGGATCAACGGCAGCGATCACCTCTGGTATAACGAGGCGCACCTGCGCAACGACTACGCCGCCCAGTTCGACAACGACTTGTTCAAGTCCACCACCATCGCCGGCCTCGCGGCCAACTTCTCCAAGACGCGTTGGAAGAGCTGGGCCGGTTCCTCCCAGGGCCCGGACACGCCCAACACCACCGCCGCGCTCAACGCGTTTGTGACGACGCCCTACGTCTTCACGACGCTGACGCAGAACCGGACCGTCAAGCTGCAGGAGCTGCAGCTCTACGCGATGGAAACCGCCGGCTTCCTGCAAAACCGGGTGCTGCTCAGCGGTGGCGTTTCCCGTTACTACGGCACCCTGACCCGGGTGGACACCACCGGCATCCCCGTCCCGGGCCCGGAGACCACTCTCAACATCTCCAGCACGGCCAAGAGCCTGGGCCTGGTGGTGCGCCCCATCAAACCGATCTCGCTCTACTACAGCCACAACTCCTCCGGCGCCACGATGCCGGGCTCGTTGCAGGCGGGTAATGCGAACCTCGCCTCGACCGCCCTGCCGGCCTACAAGCCGTCGGAAGGCAAACAGGATGAGTTCGGCGTCAAGACCTCGCTCCTGAATGACACCCTGACGTTCTCGGTCGCGCACTTCAACATCACGCAGACCAACTACGCCGTGCCGAACAGCGAATATTACGTCCTGGTGGCGCAGGGCAACCAGGCGGCCGCCAACCTCCTCCCGACCAGCACGTTTCTTGACGTGCAATCGAAGGGCTGGGAAGCCGAGGGGAGCTATGCGGTCAACAAGAACCTGACCATCATCGGCAACCTTTCGTCCTATACCTATCGCCAGCCCACGGGTGTCCGCATCCGCGCGGTGCCCGACCGGATCTGGGCGGCCTTCGCCGACTATCGCTTCACCGAGGGCCCCCTGGAACACTTCGGGGTCAGCGTCGGCGTCGACTCCAAGTCCGACATGGTGGGCGAGAGCGTCACGGCCCTCACCACCACCAAGCCCCTGACCGGCGTC
>JANYAM010000152.1 GCA_025361365.1 Opitutus sp.
GCAAGGGGCCGTTCGCCGACCAGGATGCCGACAGCCCGCCGGTTGAAAACATTCTCGTGGAGGACACCGAGGTCGGGGACGGCAACGGCCTCATCACCTGCGGCAGCGAGGCGACGGTCGTCCGGAACGTCACGGTGCGCAACTGCGTGCTGTCCGGCCGCGCCACGCTGCTGACGCTGAAGCTCCGGCCCGACACGCCGCAGCATTACGAGCATATCACGATGGATGGTATCCGCCTCGCCGGCGGGGGTCGCTTGCTTAATGTCGCGCCGTGGATGCAGTTCTTCGACCTCAAGGGCCAGCCGTCGCCGTCGCGCCGGGTGAACGACATCACCATCCGCAATGTCACTGGCACCTACCGCACCCTCGGCACGTTGGTCGGCAACGCCGGCGACATTCTCCGCGACATCACGCTGGAAAATGTGGATGTGCAGCTGGCGGACGAGAAATTCGCCCTCGGGCCGGTGGAAAACCTCGTGTTGAAGAACGTCACCGTGAATGGGAAACTCTTTTCGGCGCCGGCGCCAATGCCGCCGCCCGCCCCCAAGCCCTGAGAGAGCCGGACAGTCGGGCGCTTTTTGTCGCCGACACTTGCCCGGCCGGTTGACGCGGCGGGGCGGACAAAGTTAGCTCCCGGGATGAACGCGATTCTATCCGACGCCGCCAGCCGCTCGATCCGTTACCTGCAGGATATCCAGAATCGCCCGGTCGCACCGTCGGCGGCAGCCATCGCCGCGCTGCGCGCCTTCGACGAGCCGATGCCGGCGGGCCCGACGGATCCGGCGGCCACGCTGCGGTTGCTGGACGAAGTCGGCTCGCCCGCGACCATGGGCATGGCCGGGCCGCGGTTCTTTGGTTTTGTCATCGGCGGCGCGTTGCCCGTCACGCTCGGCGCCAACTGGCTCGCCGGCGCGTGGGACCAGAACGCCGTGCTTTACCGCGCCTCGCCGGGCACCGCGCACCTCGAGCAGGTCGCGCTGCGCTGGCTGCTCGACGTGCTGCAGTTGCCCGCGACCGCGACGGGCGCTTTTGTCACCGGCGCAACCATCGCCAACCTGAGCGCGCTCGCCGCGGCGCGTCACGCCGTGTTGCAGCGTGCCGGCTGGAACGTGGAGGCCCAGGGCCTGTTCGGGGCGCCGCCGATCACGGTGATCGTCGGCCAGGAGGTGCATCCTTCGGTCACGAAGGCGCTCGGCGTGCTCGGGCTCGGCCGCAACCGCGTGGTCAAGGTGCCGGCCGACCACCAGGGCCGCATGCGGCTCGACCGGTTGCCGGCGATCAGCGGCCCGACCATCGTCTGCGTGCAGGCGGGCAATGTGAACACGGGGTCGATCGACCCGATCGGGGAGATTTGCGCGAAGGCCCATGCGGCCGGAGCATGGGTGCATGTCGACGGCGCCTTCGGCCTGTGGGCCGCCGCCGTGCCTGATCGCGCCCCGTTGGTGGCCGGGATGAGCGACGCCGACTCGTGGGCGACCGACGCCCATAAATGGCTCAACGTGCCCTATGATTGCGGCCTCGCGTTTGTGCGCGATCCGCACGCGCTGCAGTCGGCCATGGCGATCACCGCCGAATACCTGCCGACGCAGACCGAGCAGCGCAACCCGAGCGACTTCACGCCGGAGCTGTCGCGCCGGGCCCGCGGGGTCGAGGTCTGGGCTGCGCTCCGTTCGCTGGGCCGCGCGGGGCTGGCCGACATGATCGGCCGGAATTGCGTCCAAGCACGGCGCTTTGCCGACCAACTTCGGGCCGGCGGCTGCGAGATCCTCAACGACGTCGTGCTCAACCAGGTGCTCGTGGCTTTCGGCGACGCCGAGAAAACCAAGCGCGTCATCCAGGCCATCCAGGACGACGGGACCTGCTGGGCGGGCATCACCGTCTGGCAGGGGCGCACGGCTATGCGCATCAGCGTCTCGTCCTGGGCCACGACCGAGGCCGACGTGGATCGCAGCGTGGCGGCGATGCTTCGGGCTGCGCGAGCCTGAGGCGGCTTGCCTTGGTGCCGGGTTCGACGAAGACTGGCCCGGCTTGTGAAACTACCCCGCCTGTTGTTCCTGGCCGCCGGTCTCGCGGCGATCGCCTCCGCCCAGACGCCCGCGCCCGCCGCCAAGCGCGGCTCGACGGTGTTCAAATTCGAGGACCTGCCCGCGAAGCCCACGGGAAACGGGGAGCGCCGTGATGTCACCGACGCGCCGACAGCGACCTTCGAGAAGTTCGAGTCGCACATCACCACGCTGCTGCCGGGCAAGATCTCGCACCCGCCGCACCAGCATCCGCAGGAGGAGGTCATTATTCTGCGCGAGGGCACGCTCGAGGTGACGATCAATGGCGTAACGACGCGCGCGGGCGCCGGTTCGCTACTGTTCTTTGCGTCGAATGATTTTCATAACGTGAAGAACGTCGGCGACACGCCGGTGACCTACTTCGTGTTCAACTTCACGACGGGCCTGACCAAGTCCGCCCCGAAGCAGGGCGCGGCCGCCGCGGCCGTGCCGGGCAAGCTCGGCTCCTCCGTCTTCGACTGGGCGAAGCTCGAGGTGAAGCTGACCAAGACCGGCGAGCGCCGCGACGTCGTCAACTCGCCGACCAACACGCTGGCCAGCTTCGAGTGCCACGTCACCACGCTGAAGCCCGGCGAGGCGCCGCACGCCGCTCACCACCATCCCGACGAGGAGATTGTCCTCGTGAAGGAAGGCACGCTGGAGATCAACCTGTCGGCCGGCCGCACGACCGCCGGTCCGGGCTCGATCATCCTCGCCGGCTCCAATGACGAGCACGGCTGGCGCAATGCCGGCGGGACGACCGCGACGTATTACGTGATGCGCATCATCACCGACGCCACGCCGAAGGCCAACTGAGCCCGTTCACTGTTCGCTGCCCTCAGAGGCGACGAGCAGGGAAAGGGCGGAGAGGATGAAGATCGTGGCGATCATGATGCTCGAAAGCCACTCATGACCTGGCGCGGCGGATGCCGCCGTTTTGGGTTCGTCGTTGGCGCAACCTGCCCGGGATTTATTTGGCCGGCCGCTTTAGGGTGGTATGAAAGCCCATCTCCTTGTCGGACACGGCCGGACGGGGTGGAGGATCGAGCAGAAGCATGATGCGCTGCATGAATTCGCTGATGGCTGTCTCATGCGAGTCGAGGCGTGAAGTCAGTTCCTTCTCCAGCGCGGCCAGTTTCTTTGCCAGCTCGCGCGTGTCGGTAAGCAGGCTGCGCATTTTCACGAAGGCGCGGACGACGAAAACGGACATCTGCACGGCCTGCGGGGAGTTCAGGATGTTGGCCGCCATGATGGCGCCGTGCTCGGTGAAGGCGAAGGGCTGATACCGTCGTCCACCGCGACCGGGCTTTGAGGTCACAATTTGTGACCTCAAAGAGAGATCGCTGTTTGAGGTGCCAGTTTGGCACCTCAAAGCTTCGTGTTCCCGGGAGGTGAGCTGAAGCATGAAATCCGGCGGGAATTTCTCGCGGTTGCGGCGGACGGCCTGGTTCAAGACCTTGGTCGGGACGCCGTAGAGCTTGGCGAGGTCGGAGTCGACGATCACGCGCTCGCCGCGGATGACGTGAATGACGCTTTCGACGGAGGCGAGCGGAGCCGGCGAAATTTTGGATTTGGACAGACGGGCGCACATAAATTGCCGGCCCGTAGATTTCAGGATGCAGAAATCAGGCGAGGCGTCGAGCTGGGGCGTGTTTATACCAACGTCCGTTAGCTATTAGACTTTACTAGGGAGACGGAAATCGCTGAGATGAAGGCATGGCCCGCACGTTTCCACCGTTAGGAGCAGAGTTGATCAAACAGATCGAGGCGGCGTGGGCGCAGCCCCAGCCGGAGT
>JANYAM010000189.1 GCA_025361365.1 Opitutus sp.
ATCGGGTTGGCCTTCGCCCAGTTGCCCCAGGCGTAGTGGGCGAAGTCGACGCGGGGATCGACGGACTTGTCCATGTAGCCGGCGCTGAAGCGCGGGACGGGCGGCATTTCATCTGCGACCAGCGGAACAAGAGTGGCGAGACCGAGCACAGCCACGAGCAGGGGATGCGGTTTCATAGGCCGGCGAGTTCACCCGGCTTCGCCGATCATGGCAACAGTGCAGCGACAAAAAAGCCCCCGCGGTGAGACGGGGGCTGAGGTGGAGCGCGTTGCCCTCAACGCGCTGGGGCGGAAGAACGCGTTGGGGGCAACGCGTTCCACCTGTTACCAGATCCTGGCGCGCTTCTCCGGCGGGACCCACATCGGGTCGCCTTCCTTGATGTTGAAGGCGTCGTAGAAGGGCTGGAAGTTCACCAGCGGCCCGATGGTGCGGCACCAGCCGGGGGCGTGCGGGTCGATGTTGACGCGGCGCGCCTGCTCGGCATCGCGGATGTTCGTACGCCAGACCTGCGCCCACGCGAGGAAGAACCGCTGCTCCGGGGTAAACCCGTCAATCAGCTTGCGTTCCTTGCCCGCGAGCGAGCGCTCCAGCGCCTCGTAGGCGAGGGTGATGCCACCGAGGTCGGCAATGTTCTCGCCCAAGGTCAGCGCGCCCTTCACGTGCACGCCGGGCAACACCTCGTAGCCGTCGTATTGGTCGATCATCTTCTGGGCGCGGGCCTTGAACTCCTTGGCGTCGGCCTCGGTCCACCACTCGCTCAGGTTGCCGTCGCCGTCATAGTGGCGACCCTGGTCGTCGAAGCCGTGCGTGATCTCGTGGCCGATGACCGCGCCGATGCCGCCATAGTTGACGGCGTCGTCGAGCGTGAAGTCGAAGAACGGGGGCTGGAGGATGCCCGCCGGGAAGTTAATGTTGTTGGCGGTCGGATCGAAGTAGGCGTTGACCGTCGGCGGCGACATGAACCACTCGGTCTTGTCCACCTTGGTGCCCAGCTTCGCGATGTTGCGCTTGTCCTCGAACTGGTTCGCGGCGCGGATGTTCGCGAAATAGTCGCCGTGCACGATCTTGACCGTCGAGAAATCGCGCCACTTCTCGGGGTGGCCGACCTTCGAATAGAAGCGGTCGAACTTCGCCAGCGCCTTCTGGCGCGTCTCCGGCGTCATCCAGTCGAGCGTCTGCAGGCGGTCGTGCATAACAGCGACGATGTTGCGGATCACGGCCTCCATGCGGGCTTTGGCCTCCGGCGGGTAATACTGCGCTACATACAGCTGGCCGAGCGCCTCACCGATCTCGCCATCAACCGTGCGGACCGCGCGCTGCCAGCGGGGCTCCTGGGCGGGCGTGCCCTGCAGCTCGGTGCCGTAGAAGCGGAATCGCTCGTTCTCGAACGGACCCGCCAGGTAGGGCGCGTCAGCGCGGAGGATGTGGTAGCGCAGGTAGGTCTTCCAGTCGGAGAGCGGCCGCGCCGCGATCTGCTCCTGCAGGCCCTCGAAGAACTTCGGCTGGCCGACGATGATCTCGGCGGCGACGGGGCCGCCGATGCCGCGCTCCGCCAGATACGTGGCGAAGGGGAACGCCGGCACCTTGGCCACGAGGTCCGCCGTGGCCATCTTGTTGTAGTTGGCCAGCGAATCGCGCAGCTCGATCGGGGTGCGCGCATTATTGGCGAGGGATTTTTCCACCTCGAACACGGTCTGGGCCCCGGCGGCGGCAGCGGCCGGCGGGTCGCCGGCCAGCTCGAACATCTTGGCGACGTGCGCCACGAAGCCCGCGCGCTGCTTCTCATACTGCGGGGCGAAGTAGTATTCCTTGCTCGGGAGGCTCAGGCCGCCCTGGTTGGCCTGCAGCACGTTCAACACGCTGTTCTTCTCGTCGGCCGCCACGCCCAAGGCGAACAGAGCGCCGACCTGCTGGTTGTGCAGGTCCGCGACGGTCCGGGCTAGGTCGACCGGCGACGCGATGGCCGCGACCTGCGCGAGATCGGTGGCGATAGGCTTGAGCCCGGCGGAATCGATGGCCGCGGTGTCCATGGCCGAGGCGTAGAAATCACCGACCTTTTGCTCGATCGAACCCGGCTCATGCGACTTCGCGGCGGCGCTCTCGAGGATGCCCTTCAGCGCGGTCTGGTTGTATTGGTCGAGCTCGTTGAAAGCGCCCCAACGGGACTTGTCGGCGGGGATCGGGCTGGCCTTAGACCAGGCGCCCCAGGCGTAGTGCGCGAAGTCTTTGCGGGGGTCGACAGTCGGGTCCATGTTGCCCGGGCTGAAGCGCGGCGCAACGGGTTTGGCGGGATCGGCGGCCACGAGGGACGCCACAGTGGCGAGACCCAGGGCGGCCAGGAGGAGGCGGGGATGTTTCATAGGGGAACCCGCAGGCTAGAGCGGAAAAGCCCCATTTGGCAACGGGCCAGTGGCCAAGGTCGGATTTTTCACGATCAAACGCGAGCTGTAGGGCGGGATCACCGTATCCCGCCTCGAAGGGGATGACATGTCCGAAACAAGGCGGGATACGGTGATCCCGCCCTACAGTAAATTGGTATTCCAATATCCGCGTTTATCCGCGTAATCAGCGGCGACGCCCATGCCTCCCTTCCGCAAACTGGCCTTCATCTACAATTCGGAAAAGCCCGGTGCCGCCGAGCTGGCGCAAGAGCTGATGGTGATCGCCGAGGCGGGCGGCGCGAAGAAGGTCAAGCTGTCCGGCGACCGCAAACTGCCCCGCGGCTTTTTCAAGGATTGCGACGCCTGTTGCGTCATCGGCGGCGACGGCACGCTGCTTGGCGCCGTGCGCGGGGCGGCCGAGGCGGACATCCCGATCATCGGCGTCAACCATGGCAGCCTCGGTTTCCTCACCACTTTTTCGGCCGACGAGGCCCGCGCGCAGTTCGCCGCGCTGCTCGAGGGCGACTACCGGATCGCCCGGCGCGCGCTGCTCGATTGCAAGACCGGCCCGCGGCGCACCGACGTCGCCCTCAACGACGTGTTGATCAAGGACGCCAAGCCCTCGCGCATTGTCCGCCTCGAGGTCTTCGCCAACGACAAGCTCGTCACCGAATACACCTGCGACGGCCTCATCTTCTCCACGCCCACCGGCTCCACCGCCTACAACCTCGCCGCCGGCGGCCCGATCATCCACCCACAGGCCGAGGTCATCGCGATGACGCCGATCTGCCCGCACACGCTGAGCAACCGCACGATCATCTTCCGCAACGACGTGAAGCTCCGGGTGGTCAACTGCACCGCGGGCTCGCGCCTGCTCGTCGCCATGGACGGCCAGCGCAACATGGTCGTGACGGATGGCACGCCGGTGGAAATCTCGATGGACAGCCGCACCCTCTCCTTCGCCCAGCGGCGCGACTACTCGCACTACGAAGTCATGCGCGCGAAGCTTAAGTGGAGCGGCGGCTTGCTGGAGAAAAAATAAACCCCGGCATGGCGGCCGGGGTCGGAATGTCCGGGGTGTGACCTGGGCTTATTTTTTCTCTTCCTTGGCGGCCTTCTTGGCTTCCTTTTCCGCTTTCTTGGCTTCCTTGGCGGCTTCCTCGTCGGCTTTCATCGCGGCCTTCTCGGCCTCGTCCAGTTTGCCGTCCTTGTTGAGGTCGTATTTGGAGAGATTGGCTTCCTTCGTCGCCTTGGCCTTGGCGGCGATGTCGGCCTTCCAGGCCTTCGTCTCGGCCTCGTCGAGCACGCCGTCCTTGTTGGCGTCATATTTCGCCAGCGCTTCCTTGGAGGGCTTCTTCTCCTTGGGGGCCGCACCTTCATCCGCGGCCGTGGCAAGGTTCACTGCAAACAAGAGCGCCAGCAGACCCAGCGCGATCCGTAGAATTGAGCGTAGTGCTTTCATGGGAGCGCCAGACTACCACCCATTACCCGAGCGACAAGAGCCGACCTGCGCCTGTTTTCAGGCGCCTAAAATGCACAGGTCTTCACCACGAGCTGCCCCCGGCTGCCGGCTTGAAAATACCGCCAGGTCATCCCGTTTCAGGGTTTGCGCGACTTCGTCCCCTTGTTGCCCAGCGCTCGCTCGACCATCTTTTCGGTGCGCATATCATTCTTGGTCCCCTGCCGGTCGGTTTTGGCGGTAAGTTTCTCGTCCTCCTTCATTTTGGCCAGCTCGGCGTCGTCGAGTTTGCCGTCGTGATTGGCGTCATATTTGGCCAGCATCTGTTTGTATTTGGCGGCGCGGTCCGCGCCGGCGGCGGCTTCATCCGCCTTCATTTTTTCCTTTTCGGCGTCGTCGAGCCGGCCGTTGTGATTGGCGTCATACTTGGCGAGTGCCTGCTTGAGGGCTTCTTCACTGGCCGCCTTGGTCTTGGCCGTGGCGTCCGCCTTCATCTGGGTCTTTTCCTCCGCGCTCAATTTGCCATCCTTGTCCGCATCGTATTTGGCCTTCACCGGCGAAAGCTTTTCGGGCGCGTCCTCAGCGCGGGCGGCCAGCGGGACAATCACCAGCGCCAGCGTTCCCAGCGCGATTCTCAGCAGACGGGGCAGGTCTTTCATGGCGGACACGCTGGCCCCGCGATCCAGCGCCGGCAAGCGCAGAGCGGTGCTCAGGGCTTCACCACCAACTGGACGCGCTGCGTCGGCTGAAAATATTTCACGGCAAACGCTTTCACGTCGGCCAGCGTGACCGCATCGATGCGGTCGTCGTAGGTCCGCCAGTCGTTGACGGGCAGGCCGTAGACCGCGTTCAGCGCCGACAGCATGGCGCGCGCCGAATTGGTCTGCATGCCCATGCGCTTGCCCGCCTTGAGCCGGGTCTGGCAGCGCGCGAGCTCGGCCGCCGCCACGCCCCCGCCCTGCACGCGGGCGATCTCGAGGTCCAGCTCCGTGATGACTTCGCCGTAGCGCTCCGGGCTCGTGCCGGCAAAGAAGTAGAACATGCCCGCGTCCAGACCGACGATGCGGCTGGAGCGGACGAAATACGCCAGGCTCTTCTCCTCGCGCACGCGCTCGAACAGGTGCGACGACATGCCGCTGAACAGCTCGTCCATCACCTCGCTCACCGCATAATCCGGTGCGTGCAGCCCCGGCCCGGGGAATGCCTGGAAGACAATCGCCTGCTGGCGTGGCTGCATCTCGGTGAAATCGCCCGCCTTGACCTTCAGCGGCGCCGTCGCCTTCGCGGCCGCACCCTTGGGCAGTTTCGCGAGAAATGCCTTCAGTTTGGGCACCAGTTTCTTCGCGTCGAAATCGCCGGACACGGCCAGGACGGCGTTGCCACTTACGAGGAGCCGCTGGTGCAACGCGCGCAGGTCGGCGACCGTGATGGCCTTCAGCCCGGCCTCGTCCCCGCCGCTCTCGATGGCGAAGGGGTGCGCCCCGAAAAATTTCGCCCGCATCGCCTTCCGGCCGACGGTGACGACGTCGTCGAGGCCTTCCTTGAGCGCCGCCAGGGCCGACTCGCGTTCGACCTCGAGCCGCGCCGACTTGAAGGCCGGCCGCAGGACGGCATCGCTAATCAGCTCGAGCGCCAGGTCGGCGTCGCCCGGCAGCACCTCGGCCATGAGCCCGAAGCTGTTGTTGCCGGAAAAATCCTCGAACGCGCCGCCTACTTCCTCGATGGCGCGGGCCACTTCCTCGGCGGAACGCTTCGCCGTGTCCTTGGCGAGCAGCGTGGACATGAGGTTGGTCACGCCGCGGCGATCCGCTGGCTCGAACATCGGCCCGCCGGCGAACGCGAGACGCAGGTGGAGGTTCGGCAGCTGCTGGTTCGGCTGCAGGAGGAGGCGGGCGCCGTTGGGGAGAGTGAGCTCGGAGAAATCGAGGGACGGCCCTGCTGCGCCAAGGCTGCGCCGGGCGACCGGCTCAGCCGAGCCGGCCGGATTCGACGACACGACGGTGAGTTTTTCCGGCACGAGGTAGGTGCGCATCACCTTTTTCAGGCCGGCCGGTGTCAGGGCGAACAAACGCTCGAAGTAGGTCCGGGCATAATGGATGTCGCCGACGACGACTTCGCCCGCGCCGAGGCGCGAGGCCTGGCCGGACATGGTCTTGCGTGAATTGATCTCGGAGGTGACGGCCTGCCGCACGGCCTTGGCGAGGGCCTTGGGGCTGATGCCCTTCTTCTCGATGCGCGCGAGCTCGGCGAGGATGGCCGCCTCGGCGGCGACACGCTTGTCCGGATCGGCGAGGTAGGAAATGTAGAACAGGCCGCTGGTGCCCGGGCTCCAGGACATGGCGTCGATCGAGTGCACCAGCCGCGACTTTTCGCGGATGGCCTGCCAGAGCAGCGAACTGTCACCGTGGCCCAGCACCATCGCGAGCAGGTCGAGCGCCGGGGCGTCGGGATGCGTCAGGCCCGGGATCTGCCAGCCGAGGCCGGCGCGTGACACCTGCACGTCCTCGGACAAGTGCTGGTCGCGCCGGGAAAGCTGCACGGGTTCGTCGGGCACGAGCACCGGCGCGAGCCGCACGCGCGGCGCCTTGCCGAAATGTTCGGCGATGGCCGCGCGCGTCGCCACCGGGTCATAGGCGCCCGCGATGACGACGACCAGATTGTTCGGCACGTAACGGGCGCGGTAGTAGGCCAGCAGGTCTTCGCGCGTGTTGGCGGCAAAGACATCGCGGTGCCCGATGATGGGCTGGCGGTAGGGATGCGTGCGGAAGGCCGTCTCGAACAGGGCCTGCGACAGTCGCTGGTCGGGATCGTCGAGGCACATGTCGATCTCGCGCAGGATGACGTCCTTCTCCTTGGTCACTTCCTGCGCCGGCAGAATCGAGTGCAGTGTGGCGTCGGCGAGGAGGTCGATCGCGACGGCGGTGTGGGTGGACGGCACCTCTATATAGTAGACGGTGCGGTCGAAGGTCGTGTAAGCGTTGATGTAGCCGCCGTGGGCTTGGACCGTAGCGGAAATCTCGCGGCCGGCGCGGCGCTCCGTGCCCTTGAAGAGCATGTGCTCAAGGTAATGCGAGAGACCGGCGCCGAGGTGATCGCCCTCGTGGATGCTGCCGGTCTTCACCCACACCTGCACCGAGCTGACCGGCGCGGCGGTGTCGGGACGCAGCAGGACGGTGAGGCCGTTGGGCAGCGTATAGCGCTCGACCGGCTCGCGCCAGAGGCTTTCCAGCAAGGCGAGGTCACGGGGACGGGCGGACGTTTTCTTGGGCATGAAGGAAAAGACGGCCCGCTCAGGCGGCGCCGGAATGACCGCGCGTGCGGCGCGCCGTGGCGGGCTGGAAGGGCTTCACAAACGCCTCGTCGAAATCGTAGATGTCCGCAAAATCCTCGCGGCGGTCGGTCTCGGTTTTGCTGAAGACATTGTATTCGATCAGATTGAAAACGATGTCGCCGAAGTCCGTGCAGCGGCGGATGCCCCAGGTGGTGAGGACGGTCTTGGTCAGCGGGCCGTATTGCTCCAGCGCGTAGGCGCGGATGCCCTCGAGGAGCTCGGCTCCGGTCACATGCTGCGACTTGCCGGTGCGCTCGGGGTGCTTGCGTTTCGTCTCCTTGACCGTGTGGTCGAGGGCCTGCCGGACAAAGTTGTAGGCCTTGCGGTCAAAGCGGGAGTCTTCTTTACAAATCAACCCGACGATTTCGGAAAATTCCAAGTCTTGCATGAATTTCAGGGGCAATAGCTAGCACAGCCGGTCGCCGGCCGCAATCCCGCAGCCAATCTGTACCCGCAACGGCACACGGCGTGTAGGGCATCATCCTACATGCATTTCATCGCAGTAAAATAACGTTTGGGAAAACTTCACCTCGCGTTTCCCGGGGCATAATGCATAAAATTATCCCATATCCCATGATTTCCGCGACCCAGTCGAACCACCCCCTGGCCGCTGTCGCCGCCAGTCCTGTACCCGCAGATTCGGCCTTGGATGAGGCCCGCGCGCGCCTCCGCCAAGCAGGGATGCGCATCACCAAGCCCCGCCTCGCGATCGTTGAGTCAATTCAACATCATGAGGGCCCGGTCAGCATCGAGCGCATTCATCAGGAAATGGGCACCACGGTGTGCGACCTCGTCACCGTCTACCGTTGCCTGGCCGCTTTCGAACAGCTCGGCATGGTCCGCCGCAGCTACCTGCACAACGGCACCTGCCTCTACGAGCTCACGCTGCGGACGACGCGCCACTACCATATCGTTTGCAAGACCTGCGGCTCGACCGACCGCGTGGACTACTTCCCCGTGGAAGGCATCGAGCGCCTGCTGCAAGACCGCGGCTACGCGGAGGTCAGCCACGTCGTCGAGTTTTTTGGCGTCTGCCCGAAGTGCCAGCAAGCCGCGCCGGCCCGCAACGCCGCGCCGGGCATCCCTAGCGAGCGCGTGTGACGCGGACCCCATCCTCTCCTCCAAGCGCGGCCTAGGCCGCGCTTTTTTCATGCGCCGATATTTCGGCACGCCGGCGCGTAGGGTTACACCTCATAGCCGGCGGCGGCCGGCTCGGGCATCATGCGGACCAAACCGCAATATCCTCAATCAACCCATCGAGAGATAATAACATGTCCAAGAAAACCAGAGGTGGTCGCATGACCGCCGCCAAGAATCGCGCCGCCAAATCCAAGGGAGGCAAGGGCCTCATCAAGAACCGCCCGGCCGGCCGTAACATCATGAAGACCTGAGTCGGTTCCACCGCTCCGCTTCCAGAGGCCGTCTCCGAGGCGGCCTTTTTTGCGTCCGGTTTTTTCCGGGCACCAACCACCGATCACGCGGTCTGCCTTGAAGACCCCAGAGCGGTCCGCCGTTCCAGCCGGTAAGCTCGGAGCGGTGACAGCAACGTCCGGCGGCAAATCCGCCGCCGCGACCTCAACGCCGTCCCACCAACCAATATCCTTATGAAAAACCGCCACGTCCCCGCCCAGACGCCCGCCGACCTGCTCAACGATCTCCGCTCCCTCGTCGTCGAGGCCGAGAAAATGCTGGAATCCTCCGTGACCGAGCACTCCGGCGAAGCCATGGATGCGCTCCGCACGCGCTCCGCACGCGCTACGCCGCCGCGCAGGAGCGCTTCGGCGAGCTCTACGAGAGCGCCAGGAAGAATGTCACCGCCGGTGCGAAATACACCGACGAGACCATCCGCGCCAATCCCTACCAGTCCATCGCCATCGCGGCCGGCGTGGGCCTGCTCGTCGGCGTCCTGGTCGGCCGCCGCAGTTCGCCGTAAACGCATCGTCATGGACAGCCCCTCCCCCGCCACGCCGGGCCTGATTGGTTCGCTCCACACGCTGGGCGAAGCCCTGATGTCCACGCTGCAGGACCGCCTCGAGCTGGTCTCCGTCGAGTTGCAGGAGGAAAAATTCCGCCTGATCCAGATTTTCATCTGGATCAGCGCGGCCGTTTTCGCGGGCATGATGGCGATCACCGTCGCCAGCCTGACCCTGGTCTATCTCTGCTGGGAAAACGCCCGCCTGGCCGCCCTCGGCGGGCTCACCCTGCTGTATACGGCCACCCTGGTGGCGATCGTGGTCGCGTTCCGCCGCTTCCTCGCCCGCCAGTCCAAGCCCTTCGCCGCCACGCTGCAAGAAATCGGGGAGGATCGCGCGTGTATGCGCAGCGGGAACTGACCCGGCTCGCCGAGCACAAGGCCAGGCTGCGCTGGCGGATCGCCGCCCGTCGCGTGGAGTGCACGCATGCCCTGACTCAGGTGCTGCGGCCGGTCGCCTGGCTGGACCGGGCGATCGCGCTCTGGCGGCGCTTCATCCCTTTCGCGCCGCTGGCCGCCGTGCCGCTCGGCTTTCTGTTCAAGCGCGCTGCCGCGCCCCGCCGGAGCCTGCTGAGCCTCGCGCTGCGCTGGGGCCCGGCTCTGTTCGGCATCGTGCGGAATTTCACCGGGGCGGCGCGCGCGCGCAAAGAGTAGCATTTTTTTCTCACCAAGTGCGGCCAGGCTGGTCTTTTTCATTTCCGCAGTGGTTTCCCCGCCAGCGGCGTCGGATTTCGGCTGGTGTCCCGCCTGCCTTGCCCCACCCTCCAGCATCATGCTTCCCCATCCCACGCTGGCCACCCACTACGCCACGCCGGAGGCGAAGCCGGAGTTCGTCAACCAGCTATTCAATCGGGGGGCGGAACATTACGACGCGGTCGTGGACTGGGGCTTCCTGCGCAGCGGCGCCGCCTATCGCCACTGGACCCTGCAGCAGCACGGCCTGCGGCCGGGGCACCACCTCCTCGACGTGGCCTGCGGCACCGGCCTCGTCGCCGTCGCCGCGGCGAAAATCCTCGGCACCGCCGAACACATCACCTGCCTCGACCCCAGCGCCGGCATGCTGGGGATCGCCCGGACCAAGCTCGCCGCGACCTTCGTGCTCGGCCGCGCCGAGGCGCTGCCCTTCGCGGACCACTCCTTTGATTTTCTGACCATGGGCTATGCGCTGCGGCACGTGACCAGCCTGGAGGACACCTTCCGGGAATATCAGCGGGTGCTGAAGCCCGGCGGAAAGCTGCTGATCCTCGAGATCACCAAGCCGGCCGGCCGCGTGGGCGGATTTTTCTTCCGGCTCTACTTCCGCCACCTCTATCCTTTTCTCACCCGCCTGTTCACCCGCAGCACCGATGCCCGCGACATGATGCGCTATTATTGGGAGACCATGGATGCCTGCGTGCCTCCCGCCGCGGTCCTCGCGGCGCTGGCCGCTGCCGGCTTGACCGCGGTGAAGCGGAATGTCGTCCTCGGCCTTTTCAGCGAATACTCCGCGCTCAAGCCCGCCCTGTCCCCATGAAAGCCACCGTCCACCAAGCCCCACCCGCCACTGACCAGGCGGACCGGATCAAGCACCTGCCCGCCGAGGCCCGCGCCGCCTTCCAGCGGTTTCAGGCCGACCGCGACCCCGCTGCGCTTGACCCGGTGATCTTTGCGATCCTCGCCGACTTCATCCCGCGCAGCCCGGCTACGCCGCTGGCGGAACTGCCCGGCGAGACCCGCCTGATCGACGACCTGGGCTTTGACTCGCTCGCCATCACGGAAGTGGTCTTTTTCACCGAGGACCTGTTCGGCATCAGCATCACGAACGAGGAAATCATCCAGGTGCGCTCGCTCGCTGACTTGCAGCGTTTCATCCACGCCAAGGTCGGGGCCCGGCCCGCGCGCTGAACCTTTTCCCGCCTTGCATGCCGTTCCTGCCCGTCATCACCGGCCTTGGCTTCATCACCAGCATCGGGCACGACCGCGCCACCGTGGGCCGCAACCTGCGCGAACTGCGCCACGGGTTTGAGCCGGTCGAGTTCCTCGGCAACCCCAACCTGCCGGTCAAGGTCGCCGGCACCGTCAAGGGCTTCAGCTTCCCCTCGCCCAACTGGCGCGACTGGCGCTGGCCCGACAATTTCTCCGTCGATCGCGAGCTGATCCGCGGCCTCGCCCCACACGGCGTCTACGCAGTCTGCGCGCTGCAACAGGCGCTCGCCGAGGCCGGCCTCGACGCGGCGCAGCTGGGCGACGGCACGACGGGGTTGTTCTGCGCCTCCGCCGGCTCGCCGTTCATGCTCGGCAGTTTCCTCGAGCAGATGAAGGAAACCCGCGGCGAACGCGGCAACCCCATGGGCATCGTCTCCTCCATCGCGGGCACGTTGAACTTCAATCTCGCCGCGCATTACAAGATTTCCGGCGCGGTCTGCGGCTTCGTCTCCGCCTGCGCCTCGTCGAGCCACGCCCTCGGCTACGCCATGGACGAGATCCGCCTCGGCCGCCAGTCGCGCATGCTCGTCATTGGCGCGGAGGACATGACCGCCGAGAGCATCGTCTCGTTCTCCAGCCTGCGCGCGCTCTCCAACAATCCCGACCCAGCCACGGCCTCGCGTCCCTTCGACCGCCGGCGCGACGGCTTCGTCGGCACCGGCGGCGCGGTCGCGCTGGTCGTCGAGGAGGCCGGGCTGGCCCGCCGCCGCGGCGCCCGCATCCAGGCCGAGCTCATCGGCTGGGGCCAGGCCGGCGACGGCCACAGCGTCGCCGCCTCGCACCCCGAGGGCGCCGGTTTGCGCGAGGCCATGCGCCGCACGCTCGCCGACGCGCAGGCGAACGCGGCCCAGGTTGGCTACGTCAACGCCCACGCCACCTCGACTCCCGCCGGCGATCGCTCCGAGGCGCTCGCACTCAAGGCGATCTTCACCGACCAGGGCGCCCGCCCCCGGGTCAGCAGCACCAAGGCGCTCACCGGCCACGGCCTGTCGCTCGCCGGCGCAATGGAGGCGGCGTTTTGCACACTCGCGATCGACGAGGCCTTCATTCCCGGCGCCGCCCACTTGGCGGAACCGGATCCCGTGTGCGCCGGCCTGGACCTGCCGCGCACGTCGCTTGACGCAGCCCCCGGCCTCGTGCTCAACAACAGCAGCGGCTTCGGCGGCAGCAATGTCTGCCATCTCCTCCGGGGCCCCGCCTGATTTCTCATGCCTGACCACCTGACGCTCCGCCTCAAAACCTTGATCATCACGACGCTCAAGCTCGATGGTGTCCGGCCGGAAGACATTCCGGACGACGAACCGTTGATCGGCTCGCCCCGCTTCGGCCTCGATTCGGTCGACGCACTCGAGATCGTGCTGGCGATCGAGAAGGAATTTAACGTCAAGATCGGCAGCAGCGAGGAATCGCGCCAGGCCCTCGCCACCATCAACACGCTCGCCGCCTACCTGCGCGCCCGCCCGCCCGGCGCCTGAGCGGACCGCCGCATGCCCGCCCCGGCCGACCAATTCTCCGCGGGCATCGCCGCCTGTGACTGCCTCACCCCGTTTGGTGACGCCACCGCCACCGCGGCCGCCCTCCTCGCGGGCCGGCGCGCGCTGGAGCTCAGCCCGGTGCTCGGCCGCGACGGCGGCGACCTTGTGCCGCTCGCGCTGACCGGGCCGATGGACGAGACGCTGCCGCCGCGCTGGCTGCCCGGCGTGCGCCGGCTGGCGGCCAGCATCCCCGCGGATGCGTGGGGCTCGGTCCGCACGCCCGTGATCGTCACGAGCAGCAACTTCGGCGTCGGCAGTCTTTATACTTTCACCCGCGACCGCGACACCCGCCACCTCGCGCACGGCACGCCCTTTGCCACCGGCGAGCTGCTCCGCACGGAGCTCGGCTGGGGCGAACACGTGCATGTCTTCTCGCACGCCTGCGTCACGGCCCATCTCGGGCTCGCGCACGCCGCCCGGCTGCTGCACGCCGGCCTGGCCGACCGCGTGCTGGTCTTCTCCTTTGATTTCGTCAGCCAGTTTGTGGCCGGCGGTTTTCACAGCCTGAAGATCCTCAACGGCGGTTTCCCGGCGCCCTACAGCCGGGGCGAGACGGGCTCCATTGGTCTCGGCGATGGTGCGGCCTTTGCCGTGCTGACGCGCGACGCCACGCCTTTCCGTCTGGCGGCGCATGCGCTGCACAACGAGATGTTTCACTTCACGGGCAATCAGCCGGACGGCGCCGGCTTCGCCGTGTGCGCGGCGGCGATTGCCTCCGCCGCGGGCGGGCGGCGCGTCTGGGTCAAGGGCCACGGCACCGGCACGCTGGAGACCGGCCGCCTGGAGTCCGAGGTCATCGCCCGGCAGTTTCCCGGCGCACCACTCACCGGCTGGAAGGGCAGCCTCGGCCACACGTTGGGCAGCTGCGGACTCGTGGAGCTCGCGCTCGCGCTCGCCGCGCTCCGCGGCGGACGCATTCCCGGCACGGTCGGCGGCACCGCGCCAAGTTTCACTGGCACTGTCGCACTCGAGCCGTTCGCGAGCGCGGAATATGATGGCGCCATCCTGACCGCCAACGCATTCGGCGGCGCCCACGCCGCGATGCTGCTCACCCATGATTGAGCGCTACCTCCATTATATAGGCACCGAGCTGCCGGCCCCGGACGAGACGGCGGCTGGCGCCCGTGTCCGGCTGGCGGACAAATTCCCGCGCACGGCTCTGCGGCGGATGACGCACCTCGGCCTGCTGCTCGGCTCGACGCTGGAGGGCGCCGCGCCCGGGCCGGAAGATGCGCTGGTCTATGCGTCCACTTTCGCTGAGACGCGCGCGCTGGAGGATTTCCTGCAGAGTTTTCCGGCAGCCAGCCCGCTCCTCTTCCAAACCTCGATTCATCCCGGCGGCGTGCAACAGGTGCTCATCGGCCGGCAGCAACCCGTCGCCCGCCTCTGGCCGCTCGCCGGCCGGACGCGCCTCGTCGAGCAGGCGTTATTGACCGCGTTGCTCGAGCCGGCGACGCGGGTCGTGCTCGCCGGCGGTGAGGAACGCGGCAGCTGGCTGCTCGATCACGCCATGGCCTCGGCCCGGGCCTTTGCTTTCGCCGCGGTCCTGACGCGCGAGCCGGCCGGTGCGACGGGCCGCGTCACCTTCACCCCGGGTTCGGTGTCTGATGAAGCTTGCCCGACCCTGGAAAACTTCACCGCGGCCCTCGCCCGCCGCCAGCCGCTGCGCTGGAGCGGCGCCGGCGGCGTCTGGACCCTCGCCTGGCTATGAGCACTCCGGCTCCACTCCTGCGTAATCCCGGCCCGAGCTGGGGCTATGGTTTTCTCCTGTGGGCGGAGCGGTGGTGGCCGCGCTGGTTTTTCCGCCCGGTGCTGATGGCCGGCACCTGGGTCGGGCTCGTGTTCATGCCGGCGCAGCGCGCGCATTCGCGCGCCTACCTCGCCGTCGTGCTCGGTCGGCCGCCGCGGTTGCTCGAGGTCTGGCGGCATTTCTTTGCCTTTGCGGACTCCCTGATGCTCAAGCTCCGCGCCGGGCGTGGCGTGCCGCTGCCGCGCACGGTGGCGCCCGAAAATGCCGAGGCGCTCGAGGCGCTCATCACCTCCGGCCGGCCGGCGCTGTTCGGCTCGTTCCATTTCGGCCACTCCGACCTGCTGGGCTACATGCTCAGCGCCCGCGGGCGGCCGGTGTCCATCCTCCGCCTGCGCATCGGCAACGCCACGGACACCCGCCTGCTGGGCGAGCGGTTCGGCGACAAGGTTTCCTTCCTGTGGGTCAACGATCCCGCCAACCTGCTCTTCGACCTGAAGGCGGCCATCGAGGGGGGCGCCTCGCTAGCCCTGAAATGCGACCGCCTGGAATTTTCGACGCGCAACGAGCCGTTTGATTTCCTCGGCGCGCGCCGGCTGTTCCCGTTCGCGATCTACAACCTCGCCCTGCTCTTCGACCGGCCGGTGGTCTTCTGCTGGTCGGTGCCGGATGGAACCGAGAACGGCATGCTCATCCTGTCTTCACCGGTCTTCACCCCCAATCCGGCGGCCGACCGCCTGGCCAACAAGGAAACGGCGCGCCGGCATTTCCAAGCCGTGCTCACGCAGTTGGAGGGGCTCGTGCGCCAACATCCGTATCTGTGGTTCAATTTCCTGCCGCTGAACCCCGAGGCTCCCGCGGCTCGCTAACGCGGCACCATCTCCGCATGTCCCTTCGTTCGGTCTACCAACTGCCGGCGTATTACGCCACCTTGCTGCTCTTCGGGGTCTGTGGCCTCGAACTCAGCCTGTTCGGGTTGTTGTGCAGTTGGCTGCCGGCGACCGATGGCATCGAGCGTTTTTTCCAACGGCTGATTCACCGGCATTTCGCTTTCTTTCATTGGTGGTGCGAGGCCCTGCACCTGGTTTATGTGCGCTATGAGGGCTTTGACCGCCTGCCCCGCGGTGGTGCGGTGCTGGTCGCCAACCATGTTTCCCTCATCGACATCACCTGCCTGCTGGCCCGCATTCTCGAGGCCGTGTGCATTTTCAAGCCGGCCATCCGTCGCAATCCCGTCCTCGGCGCCGCCGCCCGCCGCGCCGGTTATCTCGGCAGCGACCTCGGGCACGAGGGCGTCCGCTCCGCCGCGACCAAGGTGGCGGCCGGCCACCTGCTCGTCGTTTTTCCCGAGGGCACGCGCCGGCCGCCGGGCAGCACCTTGCTGCCCTTCAAGCCGGGCTTTGTGATCATTGCCCAGCGCGCCCACGCCCCGATCCAACTCGTGCGGATCGTCACCGATTCCGACGTCCTCACCAAGGGCCGGCCCGGCTGGAAGCTGCCGCGGTTTCCCGCCCACATCACGGTGACCGCCGGCCCGTTGCTCGCCGCGGACCGGACCGCCAGCGCGGCGGCGTTGTCCGCGGAAATCGAGGCTTGGTTCCGCTCGCCCCCGGCCGGTGACCCGGCTTGCACGCCACTGGCCGTCCCGCAATCCTCGGATTGATTTCCGGCCATGACCGTCTCCGCCACCCACCTCGTCCTCCTGCCGACCTACAACACCGGTCCGCGGCTGCGCGAAGTCGTAGCCGAGGTGCTGCGCCACTGGCAGCCGGTGCTGGTCGTCGTGGACGGCAGCACCGACGGCAGCGAACAACCCATCCTGGAGTTGGCGAAAACCGAACCGGCCCTCACCGTGCTGGTGCTCCCCCACAATTCCGGCAAGGGCGCGGCCGTGCTCGCCGGCGCGCAGGCCGCCGCGGACCGCGGCTTCACCCATGCGCTGGTGATGGACGCGGACGGCCAACACCCGGCCGGCAGCATCGCGGAATTCATGGCCGCTTCACTCCGTGAACCCGCCGTGCTCGTGCTGGGCCGGCCGGTCTTTCCCGCCAACATTCCCGCCGAGCGCTTGCACGGCCGGAAGCTCAGCGTCGGGCTCGTGCATTTCGAGCTGCTGGGCGCCGGCGTCGCCGACCCGCTGTTCGGGTTCCGCGTCTATCCGCTCGCGCCGCTGCTCGCCGTGCTCGGTCCGCGCCGCGGCGGACGCCGCTACGACTTCGACACGGAAGCCGCCGTGCGGCTCGCCTGGGCCGGCGTGACGCCGCGCAACCTCGCGGCGCCGGTCCGTTATTTCTCCCGCGCCGAGGGCGGCGTGTCGCACTTCCATTATGTGCGCGACAACCTCACGCTGGTCTGGATGCACACCCGCCTCATCGTCGAACTGCTCTTCTGGCGCTGGCCCGCGCTGCTCCGGCACCGCCGGCAGTGGACGGCCGCGGGGGCGGCGCTGGCCGTCCTGCTCGTCTGCGCCACGCTGGGCCGCGCGGCCGAAGCCGATCCGTTGGTCAACCCGGAGCACCGGCTGCCGCCCGCGGCCCCGGCATGGAGCGACCTGGTCGAGACCTTTGCGCACCAGCCCGACACCGCCGCGGACTTCACTGAGCGCCGGCAATTCCCCTTCAAGAAGGATCCGGTCGAACTGCAGGGTGAGGTGCGCGTCTCCGTCGCGCGCGGCCTGAGCCTCCACTATCTGGTGCCCGAGGAACGCACGGTGATCCTGGACGAACAGGGCATGCTGATCCGGGCGCGCGCCGGGGAAAAAGCCCCGCCGGCCGATCCGCGCGCCACCGCCGCCAACGAGGCGCTGCGGCACATCCTGCGCTTCGAGTTCGCCGCCTTGGAGAAGGATTTCGAGCTCTACGGCCAGCGCGACGGCGTCGCCTGGACCCTCGCGCTCGTTCCGCGCACCGCCGCGCTGCGCGGGAGCATCGGCCGGATCACCGTCACCGGCGGGGCCGCCGCGATCCACCGGATCGAGCTGCGCCGCTCGGCGAAACAGGTCATCGAGATCCTCATCGCCCCGCCCCGTCCGCCGGCGGCGTTCACGGCCGAGGAACTGAGAACGTATTTCCGCTGACCGATGACCTTCCGCCGCCGCCAACTCCTGGGCTGGAGCGTCCTTGCCGGCGCGGCACTGCTCGGCGGCGCGTGGCTGCTGCAGCTCGATTACGGCCGGAAGATTTCCAGCGACGTCCTCGATCTCATCCCCGTCGACGAGCGGGCGCCGGAGTTGACGCTGGTTCGCTCGCTCGCCAGCCAGGCGGAGGCCCGGACGATGTTCTTCGAGCTGACGACGAACGGCCAACCCGCTCCCGCCGCCGCAACGGCCCGCTTCGCCACCGAGCTGGGCCGCGATCCGGCCTTCGACCAGGTCGTGGCCATGAATGATCCCGCCATGCGCGAATCGCTCGGCCGCGAACTGTTTGCGCAGCGCTTCACGCTGTTGTTTCCCCTCTGGTTGGGTGAACGCACCTCCGCCTATGCCCGCACGAGTGGCGAGCCCGCGGGATTTTCCGACTGGCTGGCGAAGGACACCGCCGCCGCGCTCGGGCGGTTTCTGTCCACCCCCGAGGCGCTGGCTTTCCAGGAAGTTATTCCATCTGACCCGCTGCTGCTGCTGCCCGGCGCCGTCGACCGCTTGAAGGATGGCCTGTCGCTGGTCCAACCCGCGGCCACGTCCGCCCACCCGCCCGCGCTGGTGTGGGCGCGGCTCGCCGCTTCGCCGCTCAGCGAGGCGGGCCAGGCCCCGGCGTTCGCCGCGATCGAGCGCGCCGCCGCGACGGTGCGGGCGGAACACCCGGGCTTCGCCGTCGCCTATTCCGGCGTGAACCGTTTCGCCGCCGCCAGCCGGGCGCGGATCGAGCACGAGGTCACGTGGCTCAACGCGCTTTCGCTCGCGGCCGTGCTGGCCGTGGCGTTCCTCTTCATCCGCGGCGTGCATCGCGGCCTGCACCTCCTACCCGTCGTCGGCCTGTCGATCCTCGGCGCCTGGGTGGGCGCGACCCTCGTCTTCGACCGGCTGCACATCATGGTGTTCGTGGTCGGGTCGCTGCTGACCGGCGTCGCGATCGACTACGGCTTCTATCTCTTCATGCAGCCGCCGGCCGGGCCCAACGAGGATTACTGGGCCAAGGTCCGCCGCCTGGCCAAGCCGCTGCTCGCGAGCTGCCTCACGACCGTCGCCGGTTTCGCGCTGCTGCTTTTCTCGGAGCTGCCCTTTATCCGCCAGCTCGGCGTCTTTGTCGGCGCCGGCCTGCTCTGCGCGCTGGCGGCGGCGGTGGTTTATTTCTCCACGGTTAAAAATCCTTTCCTCGAGACCCGCACCTTCCGGGGCGGGGCGGCGCTGCCGGACGGCGTGCGCCGCGGGCTGCGCCGGCTGCTCATCGCGGTCTGGATCGTCGCGCTGCCGGGACTGGCGCTGCTGCAGTGGAAGGACGACATCCGCGAACTGGACATCCCTTCACCCGAGCTCAAGCGCGAGCATGCCCGCATCAGCGCCCTGTTCGGCGAAGAGGACGACAAGACCGTTTACCTCACCTACGGCAGCAGCGTCGCCGAGGCGCGCGCTGCGCTGGCCAAGCTCGAGGCCTGGCTCGCCTCCGCCGAGGGCGGCCGCACGCCGGGCATCGGGCTTGGCGCCGTGGTGCCGACTGCGGAAGCGCATGCCGCCGCGGTCCGCTTTGCACGGGAGCATCCGGAATTTTCCGACCGACTGCGCGCGGCGTTGACCGCGGGCGGTTTTGACGCGACGGAATTTGCGCCGTTCTTCGACGCCTACGCCCGGCACGTCGCGAGCGCCGCGGACGCCGACTACGAATCAGCCCTCGCCGGCCTGCAGGCGAAGCTCACGGGGCCGATCGGTCTGCTGCTGCACACCGGCCAGCCGCTGAGCTGGTTCGTCACCCTCGTGCGCACGGCGCCCGCGCTAGCGCCGCCGGCCGAGACCCGCACCGTCAGCTCCGGCCAGCTGCAGACGCTCAACCGGCTTTTCAGCCGCTACCGCCAATCCGCGCTGGGGCTGAGCCTGACGGGTCTCGCGATCGTCGGCGCCGGCGTGTTCCTCACCTACGGCTGGCGCGATGGCGCGCGGATTTTCGCCATCCCGTGCGGGGCGTGCCTCGGCCTGTTCGGCCTGTTCGGCTGGTTCGGGCATCCGCTCAACCTGTTCCACCTGCTCGGCGCCTTCCTCGGCGTGTGCCTTACGCACAATTACTCGATCTTCTCCGCCACCTCGGCCTACAGTCACGAGCCGCCGCCGGTGTCGGTGCGGTTGTCCGCGCTAACGGCCGCCGCCTCCTTCGGCGTGCTCGCCCTCAGCGGCATCCCGGTGGTGCGCGCACTCGGCTCGACCGTGGCGCTGATGGTGGTCGTCGCGCTGCTAGTGATCGAATTCGAGCATCTGGCGGGACTCGGAAAAAAACCATGAGCCGCGCGCTGCTCCAAGCCTGGACGAAAACCCTGCGCCGGCACGGCGCGGACCGCGCCATCGTGGAGGCGGCCGGCGGCACCGCGGTGACCTTCAGCGAACTGGACGTCCGCGCCGGCGCCTGGCTGCACCGGCACGCGCCGGACCCGGCGCGGCTGCGCGGCCGGGCCGTGGTCTTCGCTGCGCCCAACGGCGTCGGCTGGGTCGAAGTTTTCCTCGGCCTGCTCAAGGCCGGCGCGGTCGCGGTGCCGCTCGATGCCGGCGAACCCCCGGCGGCGCAGCGCCGACTCGCGGAGTCGTTGCACGCCGCCGGCTGGTGGGATGGCACGAGGCTGGTGGCCCTGCCGGGCGCGAAACGTTACCGCGACCCGGCGATCTGCATCGTCAAGCTGACCTCCGGCACGACCGGCCAGCCGCGCCAGCTGGCCTTCACGGACAAGCAGCTGCTGGTCGACACCCGGCAGATCACGGCGACGATGGGCTTCGGGCGGCGCGACCTGAACTACGCGTTGATCCCCTTCGGCCATTCCTACGGCCTCGCCAGCCTCGTGGTGCCGCTGCTCGCGCAGGGCGTGCCGTTGGTCGGCGGCACCGCGCCGTTGCCGCACGCCATCGCCGCGGATTTCGCCCGGTGGCGGCCGACCGTGTTTCCCGGCGTGCCGGCGATGTGGCGGGCGCTGGCGGCCTCGGACCTCACGCTGCCCGGCCTGCGCCTCGCCATTTCCGCCGGCGCCCCGCTGCCACCGGAAGTGGCGCGGGATTTCGCCGCCCGCCTCGGCCAGCGCGTGCACAGTTTCTACGGCTCAAGTGAAACGGGCGGCATCAGCTATGACCGGACCGGCGACGGCGCACTCGCGGGCAACGTCGGTCGGGCCCTGCGCGGGGTGAAACTCACCGCGCGGCCGGGCCAGCGGTTGCAGGTGAGCAGTGCCGCCGTGCTGAGCCACGGCAACCGCCACCCCGGCCGCTGGATCATGCCGGACCGCGTGCAACTGGCGGCGAGCGGCACCGTGACGCTGCTGGGCCGCCGCGGGAAGACGGTGAAGATCGCCGGCCGGCGCGTGAATCTCGCCGAGGTGTCCGACCGGCTGCGGCGTTTGCCGGACGTGCGCGAAGTATGGGTGGGCGCCAGTCCCGGGGCCGAGCCGGTGCTCGGCGCTGTGGTCGCCACCAGGCGGAGCGCGGCCGACCTGCGGGCCGCGTTGCTCGCCGACACGGCGCCCTGGAAAATTCCCAAGAAACTGATCACTGTCACCGCCCTGCCCCTGACCGCCCGCGGCAAGACCGACACGCGGGCGCTGCTGGCGATGACGTTCTGATCAGCGGAGGCCAGGGACGCCGAAGAGCGAGGCCTCAATCTCGACCCGCAGCGCGGTGCGGCAGATGTCGGCCTGCACGTAGGAGACCCGATCCGTGTCCGTCAGGAACTGCTCCTGCAAAAGGGCGGCGACCATCGGCTGGTCCGCCGCGTGGCGGAGGTAAATCTTGAAATGGCGCGTGGCGCCGGAGCCGGCGGCCAGGCCCGGCCCCAGCCCACAGGCCGCGGAGAGCGCCGCCAGGTTTTCGAGCGCGCACTCCAGTTGCAGGCGCGTGCTGTGCGGGGCGATCGTGGCATGGCCGCGGATCGCCGCGGTGCCGGAAATGAAAACCGTGGCGGACTCCGGTCCCGCCACCACCGTCGCCCGGGCGAAGCTCGGCGCCCGCGGACCGTAGTCCGGCGGATAATCGTAGGCCGGCACCTGCAGCGGATTCTCGACGTGGCGCAGCGCCCCGGGGCAGGCGGCGAAGGCGACCGTCAGCGTCGCCGCCTTGCTGCCCACCGCGGACGCGGACGGCAGGAGGACCTTGAACCCGCGGCCGTAGTGTTGCTCGAAGGCCAGCGAGCGGCCGCGGCAGAAAGCCCGGTAATTCTCCAGCCCCTCCGGGCCCGTCTCATTGATGGCCGGGATGTAATTCCAGATCCGGGCGAGATGCTGCCCCCGCGTGGCGACGAAAATATCGCGGTAGAGATCGTGCGCGGCGATTTCCAAGCCGGCCCCAAACGGCACCGTGGCGGCCCCGAGCAACCAGCCCTGCGCCTCGAACAGCGCCAGCACCCCCACCCGGCCGGCCGGCCGCGCCGCGCCGAATAATTCCTCCACCGTCTCACCCGCGAGCACCGGCAGCCCGGCGTCGAAAACGCCGGTGCCGTCCGCCCCCAGGGTGATGCGCAACGGCGGTAGTTCGGCGGTGGCGGTCGTCATGCGGGTTGGTGGCAGGGTTGATGTGGCGGGGCAAATCAATCCCGCGCGGCGACCGCGGCCACGCGCCGGGCCGTGCGTTGCCGCAGCAATTGCAACGCCGCCACGCTGATCACGAGGACGCCCATGGCCACGAAGGCCAGCCGGCCGTTGCCTTCCATGACCGCCTCGCCGCCCGCGACGATGGCCACGATGTAGCCGGCCATCACCAGCAGGGAGACGACCAGATACGGCACCAGCGGCACGCGGATCAGCCCGAGCAAATAGCTTTGCACCCAGAACGGCGGCCCCGGGGTCAGGCGCACGATCAGCGCCAGCTGCCACGCCCCGCCGGCCGGCGTGTCGGGCAAGCTGAAGCCGCACCAGGCCAGCAGCCGGCTCACGAGCGGACGCAGCGCACGGTTCGCCAGCCAGTAGGTCAGCAGCAGGTTGAAAAGCACCGCAGTCAAGGACCAGCCAATCACTGCGGTGGTTCCCAAGGTCGGCCCAAACACCGGGCCGGCGGCCAGCGTGAACGCCATCAGCGGGAAACCCGCGGCCGGCAGCAGCGCCATCGCCACGAAGAAAACCCCCGGGCCCGCCTCGCGCAGCGCCAGGATCACGGTGTTGACCGCCGCGCGCAGGTCGTAATGCAGCGCCACCAAGACCGCGATGCCCGCGCCCGCGGCCAGGCCGGCGAGGAGCAGGAGGTGTCTTTTTTTCCAGCGACGGGCGGGAGGGGACGGAAGGGTTTCCATGAACGGGACACTATGCCGGGCCGGCGCACTCAAGGTCAAAGGAAGATGTTTTAGCCACGAAGGATCACAAGGATCGCAGAGATCAAGCCATGCATTTTCTTTGCGAGCTTTGTGATCCTTCGTGGCCAACCCTCGGAATTAAACCACCCGGAAACAGGTGAAACCATGCACTGAGAAATAGGCGATCCAGGCTCATTTTTCTGTTCTTATGCAAAGCATCAACGAACTATGCGACATCGTGCGGCAAACCGCGTTTGCCATCCATGTTTACCACGGGCACGGCCATCTGGAGAAGGTCTATGAAAATGCCCTGGCCCATCGACTCGGAAAGGCCGGATTGAAGGTCGTGCCGCAAGCGCCGCTTCAGGTTCACGACGAGGATGGCACCCTGCTCGGCGACTACTTCTCCGATCTCCTGGTCGAAGATACGCTATTGGTGGAATTGAAAGCCTGCCGTGCCCTGGCGGACGAGCATGTGGCTCAACTGCTCGGTTATCTCAAATCGGCGCGACGAACCCATGGTTTGCTGGTCAATTTTGGCAGCTACAAATTCGAAATCAGGAAATACATTCTTTAGCCACGAAGGATCACAGAGATCAAGCCATGGCATTTTCTTTGCGAGCCTTGTGATCCTTCGTGGCAAAATAATCCGAGGTCAAAAAGCCCACGTATGCGCATTGACGCCCCGGCACCGGCACGCACGCTGCCTGCAGCTGTCAACCCACGCCATGTCTCCCTTGATCAAGTCACTCCTGTTGGGTTCCCTCCTCGCGCTCGCGGCCCGCGCGGCCGAGCCCGCGCCGCTGGCGCCGTGGGCCACCAGCGCGCTGAACGTCGAGTCGGGCGTGCTCTGGGAAATCGGCACCGGCACCACCATCGCCTACCGGCTCGTGCCGACACAGCTGGCGTGGCGCTCGAAGGCCGCTCTCGATCATGTCTTCGCCGACGGCTCGCGGATCGTCGTCCGCCACCGGCTGGCGCTGATCGGCACCTGGATCGAAAACGGGCCGGAGTCGCATTACGTCGGTTTCTCCGGTTCGCCCTCCGTCGAGTGGTGGGACCCGAGCGGCCGGTGGTCGCTGTTCACCGGCTCCGGCGGCGGCGCCGGGTTGATTGACTCACGCGGCGTCCGCTGGGGCCAGGGCCAGGACTTCACGTTCAACTGGTTCATCCGCGGCGGTCTCGAGCACGTCACGGCCAAGGACCAGCGGTTCAGCGCCGGTATCATGTATCAGCACATGTCGAATGGCGGGCAAACGAAGCCCAATCCCGGCATCGACGCGCTGGGCTTCACGCTCGGCTATTCCTGGGTGTTCTGAGCGGGAAAGAAAATACCGGCAGAGGGCCCCACGAAATACACTGAACACCCGAAAAGATATCTCGTGATGACGGCCGGCTCCTCTGCACTGTATCATTTCGTGTCTTTAGTGTATTTCGTGGTGACTAATCCGATTGGATCATAGCCCCATGTGGGTCCTGCTCATTATCAACCTGGCCGGCAAGGCGGCCGCCCTGCTCGTCGGCTGGAGCGCGCCGGCCGCCGGCCTGGCGCTGTGGTTCGGACCCGACCTGCTGCTCGCCTACCATATCTTCGTGCCGAACGCGCAGGGCTTGGTGCGGATGCACCGGCGCTTCGCCACGGCGCGGCGCGAGGTGTGGCTGACCCTTGACGACGGTCCCGACCCGGCGGACACGCCGCAAATCCTCGAGCTGCTCGCCGCCGAGGGCGCGCACGCGACGTTCTTTGTGATCGGGGAAAGGGCCGCCGCGCATCCCGCCCTCATCCGCGCGATCGTCGCCGCCGGGCACGAGGTCGCGCACCATACCCACACGCATCCTCTCGCCACCTTCTGGTGCGCCTCGCCGGGCCGGGTGGCGCGGGAACTTGACGACGGCCTGGCGGCGTTGCGCGCCGCCGGGGTGACCCCGACCCGCTTTCGCCCGCCGGCCGGGATCAAGAGTCTCTGGCTGCCCGCCGCGTTGCGCGCCCGCGCCCTCACCAGTGTAGGCTGGAGCGCCCGCGGCCTCGAACACTGGCCGGGCGGCGTCGAGGCGGTCGCCGCGCGCACGCTGCGCGGCCTGGCCCCGGGGGCGATCCTCTTGCTGCACGAAGGCCCGCGCGTGCCGGCGGCGATCCGCGTTCACGCCCTCCGCCGCGTGCTCGAACGATTGCGCGAGCAGGGCTACCAATGTGTCGTGCCCGCCGCCGGTCAGCTGGCGGACTGAGCGCCGCGCAACCAGCGCAGATGCGCCGCCGCCACGAGCGCGCCGAGCACCGCGCCGGCGAGGACGTCGAGCGACACGTGCTGGCGGACCGCCACCGTGGAATAGAGGATGCCGAGGCACCACAGCCAGTTGAGGACCAACCACGCGCGCCCGGCTTTCATCTGGCGCAGCAGGCGCCCGAACCACACGGCGCTGAATACCGCAAAGGCCACGTGCAGCGACGGGCAGGCGTTGCCCGGCGCATCCGCCGACTTAAGGAAGGCAAACGACGGGTGCTGCAACCAGTCGATGTCCGACGGCGGCACGGCGGTGGGCCAGAAAAGAAACACACCCAAGCCGAGCGCGCTAAGCACCACCCACGCCACGCCGTAGGACACCAGCTCGCGCCGGTCGATTACCAATGACGGGGCCAGCGACACGTAGAACCACAGCGACAAATACAACGGCAGCGCCCACGCCTGGAAACCGATGGCCCGGTCAACCGCCGTGAGCGGCATCAGGGTGACCGGCTGAAACGGGTGGTTGAGCACCCAGAAGTAGATCACGAAGAAGGCCACCATGCCGAGGGTGGTGCCGGCCATCTTGACCGGCCAGCACCAGAGAATGCGCGCCAGCACCGCGCGGAACGACGGGGGCGGGGGCGGCAGGTTCATGGCAACCCAGTAGGCCGGCCGCGCCGCCTCACCGCAAGCGCGGCGTGCCGTCAGGGCACGCCGCACTGGAAAAATGACCGGAAGCTTCCGGCCCGGCGGCCGCTTTACACCTCATACATGCGCAGGGGCACGGGGTCGATGACCCGCGTCTTGGGCAGCTGTTCGGCGAGCTGGGACTTGAACCAGTCGCGCGCATCCGGGTCGCCGTGGGTCAGCACGATGCTGCGAGCCTTTGTCTGCACCGCGAACTCGAGCAGTTCGCCGCGCTCGGCATGGCCGCTGAGCTCGAAGCGCTCGACCCGGGCCTTGACCTTGGCCTTCACGTTGAGGGCCTCGAACAGGAAGGTCGCGCCGGGTTTCGCCGCCAGCAGCTTGCCGCCGGGGGTGTCGGCATCGCAGTAGCCGACAAAGCCGATCGTGTTGCGCGCATGGCCGAGCAGGCCGGAGGCGAGCGCGTAGCTGGGCGTGCGCTCCACGAGCATGCCGGAGCTGACGATGTAGAGGCCCTTCTGGTGCGGCTCCTGGCCCGCGATGATCTTCTTGGGCAGCTTGCGCAGCTTCAGGTCGTGGAGGATCCGGCGGTCGAACTGCACGTCCTTGGTCTTGCGCGACATCTCGTCGAACAGCTCGGAGAGGCCGATGCCGAGGCCGCCGGCATACATCGGGCAGTCGATCAACCGGCCGAAGCGGCGGGCGTCATGGAACACCGCGAGCAGCTCCTGCATGCGGCCGAGCGCGAACACGGGCAGGAGGAACGAGCCGCCCTTGGCGATCGTGTCGTTGATCGAGTCGATGAGGCGGGCGATCTCATGCACGCGCTCCTTGCCGTAGGCGCGCTCGGTCATGCCGCGGGTCGTCTCGATGATCAGCGTGTCGAAGTGGCCGATGGGGAAATGCGCACCCTTCAGCGTGCGCAGGTTCTCGAAGAGCACGTCACCCGTGAGGAAAATCTTGCGCAGCCCGTGGTGGATTTCCACAGCGGTGGCGCCCGCGACATGGCCGGAGGGATGGAACATGAGTTCCAGCTCGCCGCGCCGGCCCTTGATCTTTTTGACCTTCTTGAACGGCAGGCTGACAAAGCGCCGCGTGAGGCCCTCGATCTCCTTGTGCGTGAACAGCGGGTAGCCGGGGATGCCGTCCTCCTCCTTCTGCTTCTGCATCACGTTGGCGGAATTGTGCAGCATCTTCTCGATCAGCATGCGGCTCGACTGGGTGAGCAGCACCGGGGTTTTCGGGTGCTGGCGCATCACAACGGGCAGGCCACCGATGTGGTCCAGGTGGCAATGCGTGACGATGATAAGGTCGAGTTCGATGTCCCGCAGCAAGGCGAGGTCCGGCAGGGCGCCGACCCCGGGGGTCTTCGGGTTCAGGCCGCAATCGACGAGGATGTTGAGTTCGCCGATCATCAGCAGAAGTGAATTGGCACCGATGCCGCCTTGGCGGTTGAGGTCGAGGAGTTTCATGAATGTAAGGCGTCATGGAGAGGCCGCGGGCCGGTGCAGGCAAGTCTCGGCTTTGCCGCGAGGGCGTTTTCCTGTGGGCCGGGAAATCCCGGTCCGCCCGGCGCCGCCGGCCGCGGCCGCGGCAGCAAGACGCTGTAATCGTCGCCTCCGTCCGCCGCTTCAGGCTGGGCCCAGTGGCTGCGTCGCCCGCACCCACTCGACCACCGGCACGCCGCCCTCCAGGTGCTCGCACCGGATCCGGTCGAAACGCTCGGGCGTGACCTGGGCATACCACACGCCCTCGGGGTAGACGACCAGCCATGGGCCGTCCGTGCACATCCGCAGGCACGCGGCCTTGGTCCGCAACGCCGGGATCTGGTGTTCCTTGAGCGCGCCCTTCAGGTGCTCCCACGTCGCGAGCCCCTGCTCCGGTGCGCAGCAATCCGGCCCGACGCACAGGAACAAATGGTGCCGCGCCGTCGGCAGGCCGATCTCGTCAAAAGTTTTGGCACCCATAATGGGCAGAACCAAGGCAAAGGCGTATAACACAGAGACCGCAGAGAAAGGAACAATCACTTTGTCCTTAGATCCGACCTCTTTGATCTCTGCGTCCTCTGTGTTAAAAAATCAGCCTTTCAAGGCCGCGGCGTAGTTCGCCTCGGCTTGGGTCCAGTTGAGCACGTTCCAGAACGCCTTCACGTAGTCGGCCCGGACATTCTGGTAATGCAGGTAGTAGGCATGCTCCCAGACATCGAGGCCGATGACCGGCTTGGCGCCGTCGCTCAACGGTGAGTCCTGGTTGGCGGTGGATTGCACCACGAGTTTCCCGTCCTTCACGCTCAGCCACGCCCAGCCGCTGCCGAAGCGCTTCATGCCCGCATCGGTGAATTGTTTCTTGAACTCATCCATCGAGCCGAACGCGCCGGTGATGGCCGTCGCCAGCTGACCGGCGGGGGCGCCGCCGCCCGGCGCAATGATCTGCCAGAAGAAGGTGTGGTTCACATGGCCGCCGGCGTTGTTGCGGATGCCGGTGCGGATCGCCTCAGGCACGCTGCTCAGGTCGCGCACCAGCGCCTCGGGGCCGCGCGCCAGCAGGTCGGCGTGGTCCTTGAGGAGGTTCTTCGCGTTGGTGATGTAGGCCTGGTGATGCTTGCTGTGGTGGATTTCCATCGTCCGAGCATCAATGTGCGGCTCGAGGGCGCCGTAAGCGTAGCCGAGCTTGGGCAATTCCCAGTCGAGGACGGGGCTGGCGGCGGCTTCGGCGGCGAGGGACTTGGTCAGGCCGAGGCTGGCGACGGCCACGCCGGCACCGATGATTTTCAGCGCGTCACGGCGCGTGATCTGCGGGTTCTCAGGGGCATTCATGAACCAAACCATGCTCGCATCCGTCCACGATGCAAGGCCGGCGCGCCTTTCTTCGCGGCTAGGCGAGCAACTTGCGGGCAATCTGGTCGACCAGCTGCGGGTTTGCCTTGCCTTTCGAGGCCTTCATCACGGCGCCCTTGATGGCATTGAGGGCCTTCTCGTTGCCGCCCTTGAAGCCGGCGGCGGCCTTCGGGTCGGCGGCGATGGCGTCGGTCACCCATTTCTCCAGTTCGCCGGTGTCGGTGGATTGCTTCAAGCCCTTGCGCTCGACGATCGCGTCGGCCTGCTCGCCCGTCGCGAACATCGCGACGAAGACCTCCTTGGCGATGTTGCTGGAAATGACGCCCGACTCGACGAGCTTCACCAGGCCGGCGATGTGCGCGGGCCGAACCTTGCTCGCGGCCAGTTCGACGCCAGCCGCGGCCAGTTCGCGCTGCAGGTCGTTGGTGATCCAGTTGGCCGCCGCCTGCGGCTTGCCACTGAGCTTCGCCGCTTCCTCGAAGAACGCGCCCAGTGCCAGCGACGGCACGAGCACTGACGTCAGCGTGTAAGGCAGCTGGAACTGCTCAAGGTAACGCCGCTGCCGATCGAACATCCGCTCGGGTAAAGTGGGACGGATCACCGCCAACCAAGCCTCGTCCACTTTCACCGGCATCAGGTCGGGATCGGGAAAATACCGGTAGTCGTGCGCCATCTCCTTCGAGCGGAGCGACTGGGAGGCGCCCGTCTGTCCATCGTAATCGCGCGTCTCCTGCACGATGGTGCCGCCGGAGCCGAGCACGGCGACCTGCCGGCGGATTTCGTGGGCGATGCCGTCGCGGACGAAGGAAATGGAATTGAGATTCTTGAGCTCAACTTTGACGCCAAGCTTCGTCTCGCCCACGGGCCGGATGGAAATGTTGGCGTCGCAGCGCAGCTGGCCCTTCTCCATGTCGCAGTCGGAGATCCCGCCCTGCACCATCGCGGTGCGCAACGCGGTCAGGAACGCGAAGGCCTCGTCCGCGCTGTGCATCGCCGGCTCGGAGACGATTTCCATCAGCGGCGTGCCGGCGCGGTTGTAGTCGACGAGCGAGTCGCTGGCGCCGTGGTTGAGCTTGCCGACGTCCTCCTCGAGGTGGATGCGCGTCAGCGGGATTTTTTTATGCTCGCCCATCACGTTGCGCGACGGGCCGGGCAGCTCGATCTCGACCGTGCCGCCGACGCAGATCGGCTGGTCGTATTGCGAGATCTGGTAGTTCTTCGGTGAGTCGGGATAAAAATAGTTTTTGCGGTCCCACTTGCACACCGGCGCGATGGCGCAGTCGAGGATCAGGCCGGCCGTGATGATCTTGTCGAGCGCCTCCTTGTTCAGCACCGGCAGTGCCCCCGGCAGCGCGAGCACGACGGGATCGGTCAGCGTGTTCTCCGGCTGGCCGTAGCCGGCCGCGACGCGCGTGAACATCTTCGACGCCGTCTTGAGCTGCACGTGGACCTCCAGGCCGATGACTGCCTCGTAATTCATCAGAGCGGAAGGTCACCACGAAATACACCAAACACACGAAAGGAACCGGGCCTTTCGTGTTTTCGTGTATTTCGTGTGTTTCGTGGTTTCACAGGCTTGGATGCTTGGTGTGCCAATCATGCGCCGACTCGTAGGCCTGGGCGACCGCGAGCAAGCCGGCTTCATCGAACGGCCGGCCGATGAGCTGCAATCCGATGGGCAGCCCGCCGCCCGTGAAGCCGCACGGGATCGAGATACCCGGCAGACCGGCGAGGTTGACGCTGATGGTGTAGATGTCGGTGAGATACATCGCCAGTGGGTCGGCTGATTTTTCCCCGAGCTTGAAGGCCGGCACCGGCGAGGTCGGCGACAGCAGGGCGTCGCAATCGCGCAGCACGGCGGTGAACTCGTTGCGGATGAGCGTGCGGACCTTCTGGGCCCGCAGGTAATAGGCGTCGTAGTAACCGCTGCTCAGCACGTGCGTGCCGAGGATGATGCGGCGCTTCACCTCCGGGCCGAAGCCCTCGGCGCGCGACTGGAAATAGACGCCAGCCACATCCGTGGCCGCCTTCGACCGGTGGCCGTAGCGGATGCCATCGTAGCGCGCCAGGTTCGACGACGCCTCGGCGGTCGCGATGAGGTAGTAGACCGCAATGGCGTATTCCGCCGCGAGCGGCAGCGCTACCTCTTTGATTTCGCAGCCCTGCTTCCGGTAGAACTCGATGGCCTGCTTCACGGCCGCGCCGATCTCGGGATCGAGGCCGGCGCCGAAAAATTCCCTGGGCACGCCGAGCCGCCACGGGCCTTTCTTCGCCGCCAGTGCCGCGCGATAGTCCGGCACCTCAGCTTTGAAGGACGTCGAGTCGCGCGGGTCGTGCCCGGCGATGGCGCCAAGGAGCAGCGCCGCGTCCCCCACCGTGTGCGCCATCGTGCCGATCTGGTCGAGCGAGGACGCAAACGCCGCGAGCCCGTAGCGCGAGACGAGGCCGTAGGTCGGCTTGAGGCCGACGATCCCGCACAGCGCCGCCGGCTGGCGGATGGAACCGCCCGTGTCGGAACCGAGCGTGAGCGGCACCTCGCCCGCCGCCACCGCGGCGGCAGAACCACCCGAGCTGCCGCCCGGCACGCGCGTCAGGTCCCAGGGGTTGGCCGTCGGGCCGAACGCGGAATTTTCCGTCGAGGAGCCCATGGCAAACTCGTCCATGTTGAGCCGGCCGAAGGGAATCGCCCCCGCGGCCTTCAGCTTGAGTGTCACCGTGGCGTCGTAGGGCGACACGAAGTTCGCGAGCATCTTGCTCGAGCAGGTCAGCGGCTGGCCCTCGACGGCGATGACATCCTTGAAGCCGACGGGAATGCCGTCGAGCGGCCCGCGCGCCTGCCCGGCGGCGCGGCGCGCATCGGATGCTTTCGCCGCCGCTAGCGCGCCGGCTTCGTCGCAGGAATTGAAGGCCTTCACGCGGCCGTCGACGGCCTGGCGGCGGGCGAGGCAGGCCTGCACCAGCTCCACCGCGGAGATTTTCCCCGCCGCGAGCTGTGCCGCCAGCTGGGTGGCGGATTGATAGATAAGTTCGTCCGCCATCGCCTACTCCACGACTTTGGGCACCACGATCATGTCCTCCCGCCGGGCCGGCGCGTTGCGCAACGCCGCCTCGACCGGGAGGCCCGGCGCCACGACATCGGGCTGCCAGACATTGAAGACCGGCGAGGCGTGGGCCATGGGCTCGACGCCGCTCACGTCCACCTGTTTCAGTTTCTCGACGTAGTGCAGAATATCACCCAGCTGTTGCGCAAACTCCGCCTTCTCCGCGTCGGTCAGCGCAAGGCGGGCGAGGTTCGCCAGGTAGTCGAGATTGAGGTCAGGCTGGGTGCTCATGCGCGTGGCCGATGTGGCTTCCAAGCAGGCCGTGGAAACGCCGGTTGGCAATCGGCAAAAGGCTCCAGATGGCCCTATGACCGAGCTTGAACCTACGGGGCAACTCCCCTATCCGTCGCCCGTGCTTCTTTTCAAAAAGATCCTCAACTTCAAGGCTGTGGGCGGCCTGGGAGACAAGCGCGGCGCCACGCGCTATCCCGTCGGGGTGAAATTCCCCCTCAAGGCGAAGGTCACGCTCGTGGGTCGCGACGGCGAGGGCCAGATCCTCAAAGCCGACGACAACCGCGCCATGGATTGGGGCGGGCAGCTGGTCAACATGTCCTCCGGCGGCGTGAGCATGCGCCTGCACCCTGCCGCCATGGGCGAGCGCGGCGAGAACTGCCGGCTGAAGCTCGAGCTCGACCACCAGCTCTTCGAGATCGACGCCACCGTCGCCCACTTCTGGTCCGGGCCGCAATACGCCACCTGCGGCGTCGCGCTCAAGTTTCCCGACGCCCACACGCAAAAGGCCTTTCGCCAGCTCGTCGAGCCGGTGGCGCTCGGCGCCATCCTCCAGCCCCTCGACCCAAAGGCCGTCGAGCAGGACGCGCCCGGCCTCAAGAAGGAACAGTATGCGGGCGACGAGGACACCCTGCTCACCGTCTGGCGTGACGCCAGTGGCAAGATCATCGAGCACTTCGAGCTGCTGACCCACGACTACTTTATCCGCGGCAGCGTGCAGACGCCCGGCCTGCAGATTGGCTATCAGGAAGCCAAGGCCGCCAGCAAAGGCTCCCGCCCAGCCACGGGAGTGCACCTGACTCCCACCCAGGTCTCCGAGGTGCGCCAGCTTTTCCTCCTGATCGTGCCGAACATCTCGAAGGCCGTGCCCTCGGACGTGCGGGCCTTCTTGGAGCGGTTCGCGACCTGACGGAACTGTAGCGGCGCTCGATGAGCGCCGACTCGGCGAAACGGCGGTCACAGACCGTCGCTACAGGCACTCAGGCCCGCACGGTCACCGAACCGTCGGCCGCGATGGCCTGCTGGATTTTCGCAAAGACTGCGTTGACCTCGTCGTCCGTCAGCGTGCGCTCCGCCGAACGGAACGAAAGCGCGAAGGCCAGGCTCTTCTTTCCTTCCGGCAGGCCCTTGCCCGCGTAGACGTCAAAGACTGCCACGGATTCCACGGTAAAGGCCGCGCCTGCCGTCGCGGCGCGCGCCGCTTTCAGCAGCACGGTCCGCACCTCGTCAGCGTGGCGCGCGGCGTCGACGACGAGCGCCAGGTCGCGCAAGGCCGCCGGGAAAAGACTGAACGGCTGGTAACGACGGTGGCCGCCCGCCGCGGCCAGCTTGGCCGGGAGCAGCGCGAGCGTGCCCGCCCACACCTTGCCCTCGATGCCGGCGGCGCGCACCATGGCGAGGTTCAACAGGCCGAAGCGCGCGGTCCAGCCGTCCTTCATTTCGCCGGCCGCGGCCGACTGGCCTTCCTGCCAGCCCCAGAAGGCGCCGCGCACCGGGACCATTTCCTGCGCGGCGAGATCGATCCCGGCCGAGCGGGCGAGAATCTCCACATGGCGCTTCACCGCGTAGAAATCAGGCTCCGGCCGCGCGAGCCAGGCGCGGTCCTTCGGGTTGTGGCAAAGCACAAAACCCACCGCCACGCACTCCTGCACGGTGCCGTTGAGTTCCATGAAGACGCGCCCCGTCTCGAACAGGCGCGCGGTCGCAACGCCGCGCGACTGGTTGAGCTTGAGCGACTCCATGATGCCGAGCACGAGCGTCGGCCGCAGGTGCGACTGGTCGTCGACAAAGGGATTCGCCAAGCCGAGTTCCTCGACCGCGGCGGCCGAGGCCCACGTGGCCAGTTCCTGCTTCGAGCGCAGCGTGTAGTTGACCACTTCATGAAAATGCTGCCCGACCAGGTAGTCGGTGGCCTGCCGGTTGAAGACCGCAATCGGATCGTCGTCGCCATCCACCAGCGCCGGGCCCGCGCTCACCTGCGGCGGGATGCGGTCCGTGCCGTAGATGCGCAGCACTTCCTCGACGAGGTCGATGGGTCGGTCGAGATCGCCGCGGTAACTCGGGATGCCCACGGTCCACTCAAGGCCCGCCTTGGTGTCGTGCTCCTCCTTGATCGGGAGGTGCAGGCCGTGGAAGGCGTCGCGCATCTCGTCGTCCGTGATGTCGAAACCCACCTTGGCGCGGATGTAATGGGGCGCGACCGTGATCTCGCGTGACCACGGCCGGTCGCCGCCGACCGTGAAGGCCGGACCGACGACGGTGCCGCCGGCGGTCTCGAGGATGAGGTCGATCGCGCGCCGCGCGGCCTCGGCCGTGCCGTGCGGATCGACGCCGCGCTCGAAACGATAGGAGGAATCGGACGCCAGGCCCAGGCGCCGGGAGGTCCAGCGCACGGACTGCGGGCGGAAATAAGCCGCCTCCAGAATGATGTCGGTCGTCGTCGCGTCCACGCCCGCGTCGTGTCCGCCCATGATGCCGGCCACGACGAGCGGCCGGGCCTCGTCGGCGATGACGAGCATGCGGCTGTTGAGCGCACGCTCCTTGCCGTCGAGCGTGACGAGCTTCTCGCCGTCGGTGGCGCGACGGACGACGATCTGCCGGCCGGCGATCTTCTTGGCGTCGAACACGTGCAGCGGCTGGCCGAGCTCGAGCATCACGTAGTTGCCGACGTCGACGAGGTTGTTGATCGGGCGCAGGCCGACGGCGGCGAGGCGCTCCTGCATCCACGCGGGACTCGGGCCGACCTTCACGCCGGTGACAGCGATGCCGACGTAGAGCGGGCAGTCCTCGGGCGCATCCACGCGGATGTTCGCAAGAATGTCGGGGCGTGAAGCCCCTCCCACCTTGCCGTTGAATTTGATCGCCGG
The DNA here is from genome assembly GCA_025361365.1 of Opitutus sp. GTDB lineage: Bacteria > Verrucomicrobiota > Verrucomicrobiia > Opitutales > Opitutaceae > Lacunisphaera. The sequence goes on from JANYAM010000189.1 coordinate 34,699, forward strand.
GAACTGCAGCTCGGTCCGCAACCACGCGGAGAGCTCGCGGGCCATGCCGATGTGGCAAAGTGCATCGGGACGGTTCGGCGTGACCTCGATGTCGAACACGGTATCGCCATCCGGCATTACCTTATTCAGCGCTTCGCCGATCGGCGCATCCGGCGCGAGGATCAGGAGGCCGGAGTGATCACCGCTCAGGCCGAGTTCATCGGCGGCGCACATCATGCCGTCCGACTGCTGGCCGCGGATCTTGGATTGCTTGATCTTGAAATCACCGGGCAGCACGGCGCCGGGCAGCGCCACGGGCACGCGGTGGCCGGCATCGCAGTTGGCGGCGCCGCAGACGATGGTGCGGATGCCGCCGTGGGCGGGGCCGACCTCGACCGTGCAGACCGACAGCTTGTCGGCGTTCGGGTGCTTGGCGCGGGTCTTGATCTCGCCGACCACGACGTTCTCGAGCGGCGGCAGGCCGGTGGTCTGCACGCCCTCGACCTCGAAGCCGAGGAAGGTGATGGCGCGCTGCAGCTCCTCGGTGGTGGAGTAGAGGCGGACGTATTGCCGGAGCCAGTTGCGGGAGATTTTCACGGAGCGAAAGAGTTGGTGTAGGGGCGCCGCTTGACGGCGCCCGCGGGCGTCCACGAGGGACGCCCCTACATGATTCAGGCAAATTGTTTCAGGAAGCGCAGGTCGTTTTGGTAGAAGTAGCGGATGTCATCGATGCCATACATCAGCATCGCGAGGCGCTCGAGGCCCATGCCGAAGGCGTAGCCGCTCCAGACGTTGGGATCGTAACCGACGCCCTCGAAGACGAGCGGGTCGACCATGCCGCAGCCGCCGATCTCGATCCAGGGCTTGTTGACCTTGGGCAGGTGCTGGGCGGAGAGGTCCACCTCGAAACTCGGCTCGGTGTAGCCGAAGTAGTGCGGGCGGAAGCGGGTCTTCGTGTCCTTGCCAAGCAGCGAGGCGAAGATGTAGTCGAGCAGCGCCTTCAGGTCGCGCACGGTGACGTTCTTGTCGACGTAGAGGCACTCGATCTGGTGGAAGTTGGCGCTGTGCGTGGCGTCGGAGGTGTCGCGGCGGTAGACGCGGCCCGGCGAAACGACGCGGATGGGCGGCGAGCCCTTGAGCATGGTGCGGATCTGCACCGAGGAGGTGTGGGTGCGCAGCAGGTATTTTTCCTCTGGCGTCTTCTTCGTGATATTGCCGAAGCGTGACTTCTCCGGGAAATAGAACGTGTCCTGGGCATCACGCGCCGGGTGATCGGGCGGCGTGTTGAGGGCGTCGAAACAGTAATATTCGGTCTCGACCTCGGGGCCCTCGACGACGGTGAAGCCGGCCTTGCGGAGGATGCGGCACATTTCATCGCGCACGAGCGTGAGCGGATGCGAGGTGCCCGGGCCGGCGTCGGGCGACGGCAGTGTGGGGTCGATGGCGGGCCCGAGCTGGGCGTTGATCTCGGCGTCGCCGAGGCGCTGGAGCGTGGCGTCGAGCTGGACCTGGAGCTGCGCCTTGGCCTCGTTGATGAGCTTGCCCATGGCGGGGCGCTCCTCCTTCGGCACGGTGCCCATCTGCTTCATCAGCGCGGTGAACTCGCCGTTCGGGCCGACGTAGCGCGCCTTGGCGGCCTCGAAGTCGGCGCGCGTCTTCAGCGACGGGAGCTCGGCCGTGGCCTTGGCGAGGAGGGCAGTGAGGGTGGCTTGCATCAGGAGATTTTGGACAGAATGAACAAAATGGACAGAATCAGGACTGAGGATTTGCAGTTGGCTGGTAGACGCGAAACTTCTTTTTGAATTCGAGCCGCGAGGCGCCGAAATTCAACACCAAGCCCTCATCCAGGCCGGTTGCCGTCAGGTAATTGACCAACTGAACTTCATGGACTGGCACCAAGGCCTGCACCGCCTTGTTCTCAATCAACACTGCCTTGTTCACGAGCATATCCGCATCAAAGGTCCCGACCACGATGCCGTCATACCTGACTTGCAGCCTTACCTCCAACTCCACGTCGATACCGGCTGTTCGCAGCTCATGGGCCAAGGCGTTTTGATAGACTGACTCCAAAAAGCCTGGCCCGAGCACAGAATGAACCTTCATGGCGCAACCAATGACCTGGCCGGCCAGATCGTAGCTCATTTTGTCCATTCTGTTCATTCTGTCAGAAAATAAAAAGGACGGGCCCGCGGGGAGCCCGTCCTTCACTGAAATGGTCTTTTTGACCGGAAGGCGAGCCTCCAAAGGCCCGCCGGTGCGTCAGGCCTTGGCGGCCTTGGACTTCAGCGCGGCCTGGGCCTGCTTGATGAGGCTGGCAAACGCCGTGGCGTCGGCGATCGCGATCTCGGAGAGCTGGCGACGGTCGAGCTGGATGTTGGCGGCCTTGAGGCCCTCGATGAAGCGGCTGTAGGAGATGCCGGCCTCGCGGCAGGCCGCGTTCAACCGCACGATCCAGAGGGCGCGCATGTTCGCCTTCTTCTTCTTGCGGTCGATGTAGGCGTATTGCCAGGCGTGCTGCACCGCTTCCTTGGCGTAGCGGTAGAGCTTGGATTTGTTGCCGAAATAGCCCTTGGCGTATTTCAGCACTTTCTTGCGGCGCTTGCGCGACGCGGGGGAGTTAGTGACACGAGCCATGTTATTAGGTGGTTTTAGTGCCGGCGGGTCGTCTCGTTAGGATTCACCCGCCAGGCAAGTTATGGTTTTTGCGCTTCGGTTTGCTTACCGGAGACCGGTGGGCAGACAGCGGAGCAGCGGCTTCGCATGGCCAGGGGCCACGAGCTTGTCGCGGGAGGCACGTCGTTTGGACTTCGTGCTCTTCGCGGCCAGCAGGTGACGGAAGCCAGGCGTGCGGCGGATCAGCTTTCCGGTGGCGGAAATCTTGAAGCGCTTGGCAACGGACTTTTTGGTCTTTTGCATGGGAGGAGTGGCCGAAAACAGAGCACGCGCGCAGGCTTGGCAAGAGTTTTGTCCAACAAAGTGCGGGGCGCCGGAAACACCCGCCTAACTCCGCCCCCCGCAGGCCCCTACAGGGGCGGGGCGCCGGGCCCGCCGGCCCTCGTCGTCGCACGCCTTTTTCCGAGGGAAAATCGCGGCGGCGGCAAAACCGGGAAATGTCGTTGACATGGCCCGGGCGATAATAACTTTTGCCCCTTCGTTTTTTGGCTTCCTAGCTCAATGGTAGAGCAGTTGACTCTTAATCAATTGGTTCCGGGTTCGAGTCCCGGGGGAGCCACCAATTTCTGTTTTTTGCCAGTCACTTTGGTTCAGTTGCGCAGCAACGCCTCGCCGGCGTAGCTCAACGGTAGAGCACCTGTTTTGTAAACAGGCGGTTGCGGGTTCGAATCCCATCGCCGGCTCCATTTTTCCGTCGGTCATGCGCGAACGAGACCCGCTGAAGCGCACGCAAAAGATTGATCACTGCCCGATGGTGTAATGGTAGCACGAACGACTCTGACTCGTTCTGTCTAGGTTCGACTCCTAGTCGGGCAGCCAATCAATCCTGAACTGTCATTAATTTTTCAGCGGCACTAACAAAGCGCATTGACACTCCAAAGTGAATCTCGGCAACATTTCGTTCCCCGATATATTTTGGTCACATTGCTTCCGCTTCCCCACTCCTTTTTCCCCTCGCCGTGCAACCGGTGCCGGCGATAATGTGTCTACTTCTGGCGCGCTGCTTGCTTCACGCTTTCTGATTTTCCAATAAGGAATATTACCCACGGTTAAACCAATCATCCCACACGCACTATGATCACCGCATCCCTGCCCTTGGCGATTCTGCTTACTAACCCGGACGGCAGCCCCATGACCTCCATGGAGCTCTTCAAGCATGGCGGCCCCATCATGTGGCCCATTCTGGTTGTGTCGTTCCTCCTGATCACGGTCGCCATCGAGCGCGTGCTCTTCATCGTCCGCGAAAATCGCCGCCGCGAGCCCGAGCTCGTCGACAAGATGCTCGAGAAGGTCGAGGCCAATGACATCGACGGCGCCGTCGAGCTGGGCAAGAAGAGCCAGGACTACGTGGCCCGCATCCTCGTCTACGCCCTCACCCACAAGGAGCACTCCCTCGGCAACGCCTTCACCCGCGCCGCCAGCCAGGAGATGCAGCGCTTCGCCCAAGGCCTCCCGACCCTCGACACCTGCATCACCGCCGCGCCGCTCCTCGGCCTCCTCGGCACTGTGACCGGCATGATGGGCACCTTCGCCGCGCTGAACAGCGGCAGCGGTGACATCGGCTCGGCCGCCACCAAGATCACCGGCGGCGTCGCCGAGGCGCTCATCGCCACGATGTGCGGTCTGGCCATCGCCATCATGGGCCTCCTGCCCTTCAATTATCTCAACGCCCGTTCGGAAGAGGCCCGTCACGACATCGAGGACGCCTCCAACTCGCTCGAGATCATCATCAACAAGGCCGAGAGCGCCAAGAGCCGCTGAGCGCCCCGGCCCTCACGACTTTCAACCTCTAATCCCTTACTGTCATGCACGGTGGCGGAGGCGGCACAGGCCCAGGCGGCAAGAAAAGGGCACGCATTGAGATCATCCCTCTCATTGACGTCATCTTCTTCCTGCTCGCAACATTCGTTCTGTTCACGCTCTCGCTGAACAAGTCCAACGGCATCAGCGTCAAGCTGCCGACGGCGATCACCAGCGTGCCCCGCGACCCGAACGGCACCGTCACCATCAGCGTGACCGACGAGGGCTCCGTCGCGTGGAACAAGGACATCATCACCCTCGACGAGTTCACCCAGCGCCTCCTCCAGTTCAAGCGGGAGCAGCCGGACGGCCGCATCCTCATCAACGGCGACGAGCGTGCGTTCTTCGCCCAGGCCGTCTACGTCTTCGACGAGGCCCGCAAGGCGGGGTTCACCCGGGTGTATGTGGAAACCCACGTCAAGTAAGCCCGCCCTAACAAACCGATTTCTTGCGCGTCTAATCACTACCGAACGCAGCCCTTAAAATGGAAGGTACCAAAATCAAACTCCCGGCCCGCAAGAAGGCGCGCATTGAGATCATCCCCCTCATTGACGTCATCTTCTTCCTGCTGGCGACCTTCGTCTTGTTCACCCTTTCGCTGAATCGCATCCAGTCCGTGCCGGTGGACATGCCCGTGCCGAACGCTGATCAGAAGCCGCCACCGGAGGATGACAGTGTCACCATCCAGGTTTCCGCCGACGACTCCCTCTTCTGGAACAAGGACCCGATGCAGATGGTTGACCTCCCCAGCCGGATCACGGCCTACAAGTCCCAGATGGACTCCTCGGGCAAGGAAGCCCGCGTCCTGATCGCCGGCGACGAAAAGGCCCGCTTCGGCGCCACCGTCCAGGTCCTGGATGAGGTCCGCAAGGCCGGCATCGACAAATTCTCGGTCGAAACCCGCACCCGCCCGACGGGCAAATAAGCGCCATGAACAAAGATCTCATCATCGGCCTGCTGGTCTCCGTCGCGGTCCATCTCATCGCCCTGAATCCGTTTTCGGGCAAACAGCCGCCGCCGAAGCGCGAGGCCCTCGCGAAGGATGAAGTCGTGCAGATGGTCATGCCCGACCTGCCGGACGATGACGAAAAGAAGGTCGAGGAACTCGACGAGCAGCCCATGGAAAATGTCATGGCCCCGCCGAGCCTTGTGGATCTTCCGACGGTTGTGCCGGTGAACGCCTTCACGCAGCCCCTCCAGCCGCCCCCGCCCCCGGGCATGACGGCCAACAAGGGTGCCATCAACATCCCGGTTAACCCGCCCGGCGCCAACTTCGGCCGAGGCATCAAGGATCTTTTCGACATCAACAACCTCGACCAGAAGCCGGTCGCCCGCGTCCAGAACCCGCCGCAGTATCCCTACGAGATGAGCCGCGCCGGCATCAGCGGCGAGGTCGCGGTCGAGTTCATCATCAATTCCAGCGGCGACGTGGTGGAGACCCGCGTCATCCGCTCCTCCCACCGTGAGTTCGAGGTGCCGGCCATGCAGGCTGTGCAAAAGTGGAAGTTTAAGCCCGGCCGCAAGGGCGGCAAGGCGGTCGCCACCAAGGCCTCCCAGCTCATCGAGTTCAATCTCGAGGATAACAAATGATCCCGCCGGTCGCCATGTCCCAATTCACTTTCCCCTCCCCTCGTTCCCTTCTCACCCTCCTCGCGGCGGCCGCGCTGGCGGTGACGCTGGCGGCGCAGCAGCCCGTCCGCGACTACGCGTTCACCGACGCCACCCAGGAGGTGCTCCCGAAATTCAAGACGACCGTCGAAGCGAAGAACTACGACGCCGCGATCGCCATCCTGGACGCCCAGATCGCCAAGGTGCCCGCGGACAGCTATGACGCGGCGATGCTCAACCAGATCAAGGTCCAGACCCTGTTTCAGAAGGGCGATTTCGCCAAGGCCATCGAACCGATGGAGCGGGCCTTGGCTCTCTCCAACGCCCATACGCCGACGTATTTCGAGGACCGCATCAGCCGCGACCTGCAGAACTACCTGACCCAGCTCTATGTGCAGGAAGCCGTAGCCTCAAAGAATCCCGCCATCGCCGGCAAACTGTTCGAGAAGGCGGATATCAGCATGCAGCAATGGCTCAAGCTTACCCCCGGCTCCTCGGCGGATGGCCAGCTCCTCTACTCCCAGCTGCTCTATGCCTGGGCCACCCAGAACTCCGAGAAGCCCGACCTGAAGCTCGTCCAGCGCGCCCTAGACCAGACCGAGATCGGTCTTCATCTGGCCATCCACCCGAAAGACACTTTCTACCTGATCAAGCTCGCTGCCCTCCAGCAGCTCGGCCGCACGGCCGAGACGGCGGAGATGTTCGAGCTGCTGATCAAGCAGAAGCCCGAAAGCGCCACCTACTACCAGCAGCTCGCCGCCACCTACCTGGGTATCGGCCAGGAATTGCGCGCCGCCCTCACCATCGAGCGCGCCCAGGCCCAGGGGCACATGGCGACGCCCCAATACAATTTCAACCTGGTCGGCATTTACTTCAACATGGGCCAGTTTGAGAAGGCCGCCGACCTGCTGGAGGCCGGGCTGAAGGCCGGCACGATCGAAAACGAACAGAAGAACTGGGAACTTCTCGCCCTCTGCTACCAGCAGCTGGAACGTCCGCTGAAGAGCATCGAGGTGCTCAAGCAGGCCGCCAAGGTCTTCCCGAAATCGGGCCAGTTGGAATTCATGATCGCCCAGGCCTACAACGGCCTGGAAAAATCGGACGAGGCCCTCCCCCACCTGCAGGCCGCCGTCGCCAAGGGCAACCTCACCAAGCCCCACCAGGTCTACAGCTATCTCGCCTACGTGGCCTACGAGCTGAAGAAATTCGATATCGCGCTGGATGCCGCCAGGAAAGCGGTCGCCGATCCGGAAGGCGCCAAGGACCGGCAGGCCCAGGGCCTGCTCAAGGGCATCGAGGACATCATCAAGGAACGCGATGCCAAGAAAGAGAAATCCAAGTCGTAATCCCCTTTAACGCACACCGCACCCGACCATGAACAAAGTCTACATCATCTTCCCGCTGATCTGCACCCTGATCTTTGGCGCGTTCTACTACAGCTTCGACAAGGGCTATGAGCAGAAACAGGCCGACATCAAGGCCGCGGCCGACGCCACCCTGAAGGCCAAGGTGGCCAAGGATGTCGCGGACCGGGCCACGGCGATTGCCGCCGCTGTCGAATCAGCCAAGAAGCGCGAGGCCGAACGGAAGGAACGCGACCGGCTCGCCGAGCAGAAGGCGACCGCCCGCCAGGACGCCGAGGACCGCCGCCAGAAGACCTACGACGAGCGCAACCGCGCCCGCGACCAGGTCGGCCGCCTCAAGAAGGACCTCGACGAGGTCAAAGGCACCTTCACCAAGATCGAAGAGGACAAGAAGAAATCCCTCGACGAGCAGGCTTTCCTCAAAACCTACGTCAAGCAGGCCGAGGCCAACGTGAAGTATTACTACGACCTGCTTGAGAAGATCGACGCGGCCGAGAAGGCGAAGGCCGCGCAAGCCGCGGCGGCCGCCGCCGCCGCCAAGAAAGCCTAACCGCCCCACCACCCGACTCTCATGAACAAGTCATATTTGATCGTCCCGGCCATCCTGCTCGCCATCTTCGGCTTCGTTTATAACGGCGCGTTGAAGGAAATGGCCGAGAAGGAAGCGGCCCGCATCGCCAAGATCGATGCCGCCACCAAAGCGGACGCCGACCGCAAGGCGGACGTTGAGAAGAAGGCCCAGGCCGAGGCCTTGGAGCGTCAGAAAAAGCGCGAGGCGGATGACGCGGCCAAGGCCGCCAAGAAGGAAAAAGATTACGCGGACGCGATGACGAAGCTTAAGGACGAGGCCGACGATTACGCGGGCCAGACCGCCAAGCTGACCAAGGAGGCCGCCGACCTCGAAGCCGGCATTATCCAGACCCGTAACGACAAGGAGCGGCTCACCCGCGAGAGCCTGGAACTGGCCAAGCAGGTGGAACTGGCCAAGATCAACCGGCGCAATGCCGAGTTGGAGATCCAGCGCATGCTCGACATGGTTGCGAAGAAGCTCAACGACAGCTCCATCGCCGTCGCGCCGCCCCCGCCGCCCCCCGCCGCGAAATAATCCCGACAGCCTCATTCGAGCCGCACCCTCCGGTGCGGCTTTTTTGTCGCCCAAGCCCACTCCGGCTGGCCCGGCATTTTGTAGGTCGGGGTTTATCCCCGACTCAACCGGCTCACTGTCGGGCATAAAGCCAGACCTACAAGGATCGGTGGACTCGCCGGCTAAGTCATTTCTGTTCAACGCCGGATCGGGCCGTTGTGTCATATAACCCACCCCCTTCTTTTGAAAACGGCCGGATTGGCCCGCGGGCTGCTTTTAGCCGGGTGCTGACGTTCCAACCAACCACTACCTAAACTACATCATGAAGAAGATTGCACTCATCCTCGCGGCGCTCGTTGCGGGCGCTTCGCTCTCGGCCCAAGCCCCGGCCGCGCCGGCCACACCCGAGGCAGCCTCCAGCTCCTGGGTGTTCACACCCGCCTTCACTTCCCAATACATGTTCCGTGGTGCTCGGCTGGGCGGCCCGTCCTTCGAGCCCTCCCTTGAATACGACTCCGGTTCCTTCGCCGTCGGCGTGTGGGCCAACGTCCCCTTGAAGGACAAAGTCGACGGTCAGTCGGACCCCGAGTTCGATTTCTACGGTTCCTATACGATGGATTTGGTCAAGGACACGCTGTCGATCGCGCCGGGCGTCACGATCTACACCTACCCGAATGCGAAAAAGGCCAACGGTTTCTACAAGGCGACCTTTGAACCGAACCTCGCCCTCAACTACACGGTAGGCGGAGTGAAATTCAGCCCGAAGCTCTATTATGATTTCGTGCTCAAGGGCCCGACGGCTGAATTGACCGCCGCCTACGCCGTTCCGCTCAAGGATCTCAGCACTGAGCTCGATTTCACCGGCACCTACGGCACATTCAAGTGGACATCGGCTGTCCCCGACACGAGCCCAGACATCAAAAACTGGGGTAACTACTACCTGCTCGGCGTCGCCGCCCCCTTCCAGGTCAGCAAGGATTCCAAGCTCACGGTTGGCTTCGCCTACACGAAGGGTTCCAGTAACTTCTTCAAGCAGGGGGTTGCCGGCAAGGTGGCCAACACCGCCGCGGTCGGCCGCGGCGTACTCACCATCAGCTACGCGATTACATTCTAACCGGCCACCACGCTCCCATCCGGCCCGGGCGTATTCCGCCCGGGCCTTTTTATGGGCGCCTCACGCCCCGACCGGCCGCGCCCTCCGTAGCTTCAGCGAAGGACGGGCGCCTTCAGCGTGTTCAGCATCCGCTCGATCCGGTCGCAGGCCGCTGTCAGCTTCTCCTCGTTCGCCGTGAAGCAGGCGCGCACGTGCCCCTTGCCCGCGTCGCCAAACGCCGTGCCGGGCACAACCGCGACTTTCTGCTCGCTCAGCAGCCGGCGGGCAAACTCACCTTCGTCCAGCCCGGTCCCCTTCACCGACGGGAAGGCGTAGAACGACCCGCGCGGCGAATGGCACTGCAGGCCGGCCGCGTTGATCCGGCGGACAAAGAGGTCGCGGCGCTCGCGGTAGCGGTCGCGCATGAATTTGGTGGCATCGTCGCCGAGGCGCAGCGCGGCCACGGCGCCTTCCTGGCTGATGCTCGGGGCGCACAGCATCGAATACTGGTGCACCTTCATCATCGCCTCGATCAGCGGCGCCGGGCCGCAGGCGTAGCCGAGCCGGAATCCGGTCATCGCAAAAGCCTTCGAAAAACCGTGCAGGAGGATAGTCCGCTCGCGCATGCCGGGCAGGCTGGCGATGCTCGTGTGGACACCCTCAAACACCAGCTCCGAGTAGATCTCGTCGCTGATCACGATCAGGTCCTTCTCGATCGCGAACTTCGCGATGCGCTCCAGCTGCTCCTTGGAGCAGACGCCGCCCGTCGGGTTGCAGGGCAGGTTCAGCAGGAGGAGCTTGCAGCCGGGCTGCCAGGCCGCCGCCAGCGCCGGGGCGTCGAGCGAGAACAACTCGGTGGCGTGCGTGCCGACCGGGACTCCCACCGCGTGAACTAGGTCCACCGACGGGGCGTAGGAAACATAACAGGGCTGGTGATACATTACCTTGTCGCCCGGATTGAGTAGCGAGCGGAGGGCCAGGTCGAGACCCTCGGAAACGCCGACGGTCACTAGGACCTCGTCGTCCCAGCGGTAGCCGACCTTGAAATGCCCCTCGGCGTAGCGGCAGATCTCCTTGCGGAGCTCGGGCAGACCGAGATTCGACGTGTAATGGGTCTTGCCGGTGTCCATGGCGGTCTTGACGGCGTCACGGATGGGCTGCGGGGTGTCGAAATCGGGTTCGCCGATGCCGAGGGAGATGACGCCGTCGGTCTTCGCGACGAGTTCAAAAAAATCACGGATGCCGGAACGGCGCAGGCCCGCCACGTGACGCGCAATGAAGCGGGTCGTATCGAGTGGCGGTTGGGAGGAAAGGCTCATGGAAAAATTCGGGATATAAGGTTGGAGGATCTAAGGCGCCAGCCGTTCACGGATGGCGTGGCCCATCTGGGCGGTGGTCAGCGGCTGCTTGGCGCCGAGATCGGCGGTGTGGCAGCCGGCATCGAGGGCGGCGCTTACGGCCGCCTCGATAGCTCGGGCCTCGGCCTCCAAGCCGAGGGAATACCGCAGCAGCATGGCCGCGGAAAGGATGGTGCCGGTCGGGTTGGCAATACCCTTGCCCGCGATGTCCGGCGCCGAGCCGTGGATGGGCTCGTAGAGGCCGAGCTTCCCCTCACCGAGCGACGCGCTGGGCAACACGCCGAGCGAGCCGGCCAGCACCGCGGCCTCGTCCGTCAGGATGTCGCCGAACATGTTCTCGGTGACGATCACGTCGAACGACGGCGCGTGGGTGATCAGGCGCATGGCGCAGGAATCGACCAGCTGGTGCTCCAGCTTCACTTCGGGAAACTGTTTGCCGATCTCGATGGCGACCTTGCGCCAGAGGCGGGACGACTCGAGCACGTTGGCCTTGTCGACCGAGGTCACGAGCTTGCGACGCTTCTGCGCCATCTGGAAAGCCAGCAGCACAATGCGGCGGATTTCCTTCTCCGTATAGATGAGGGTATCAACGGCGACTTCGCCCTCGGGCGTCTGGGTGCGGCCCTTCGGCGTGCCGAAATAGAGGCCGCCCGTCAGCTCGCGGATGACCACGAAGTCCACGCCGGCGACGCGCTCGGGCTTGAGTGGCGACAGTTTGGCCAGGGACGGATACGGGCACACGGGGCGGACGTTGGCGTAGAGACCGAGGGCCTTGCGGATAGCGAGCAGGCCCTGCTCCGGGCGGACCTTGGCCTGGGGGTCATCCCACTTCGGGCCGCCCACGGCGCCCAGCAGCACGGCATCGGAGGCCTTGGCGGCAGCGAGCGTCTCGTCCGGCATGGCTGTGCCCTTCGCGTCGATGGCGCAGCCCCCGAGCAGGTGCTCGGAGAACTTGAACTCGTGGCCATGGCGCTTGGCGATGGCCTCTAGCACGAGCCGGGCTTCATTGACGACTTCGGGACCAATGCCGTCACCGGGAGTGAGTGCGATGCTTGCTTTCATGTAAGATTAGGACCGGACAGCCGCCGGCGTCAGGCTGTATTCGTAGCCGTCCGCCAGCGCCAGCCACGTGGCGTCGAGGATGTTGCTGCCGGCGCCGACCGTGCTCCAGCGGCGGACGCCGTCGTGCCAGTCGATGAGCACGCGGGTGATGGCGGCGGTGCCGAGGTTGGAATTGAGGATGCGGACCTTGTAGTCAGCCAGGGAGATGTCCTTCACCGCCGGGAAGCGCGGCTCCAGCGCCTTGCGCAGTGCCTGGTCGAAGGCGTTGACCGGGCCGTTGCCCTCGGCCGCCGTGTGGACTTCGTGGCCGCCGATAGTGAGCTTGATGGTCGCCTCCGCCATGCTGCGGTCGCCGTGGCGGCTGACCATGCTGCGGTAATCCAGCAGCGTGAACAACGGCTGGTAACCCGGGGACAACCGGCGGACCAGCAGCGCGACGCTGGCCTCGGCCGCCTCGAACGAAAAGCCCTCGTGTTCCTTCGCCTTGATGAGCTCGACCACTTTCGCGCCGACGGCGGCGTCGACATTCTGTAGGCCGAGTTCACTGGCCTTCTCGACAATATTGGACCGGCCGGACAGCTCGCTGACGACCACCCGCATCTCGTTGCCGACGAGCTTCGGGTCGACGTGCTGGTAGGCGTCCGGATGGCGCTGCATCGCCGAGACGTGCACGCCGGCCTTGTGGGCGAAGGCGCTGTTGCCCACGTAGGGCATCTGGTCATTGGGCGCGAAGTTCGTCACCTCGGCCACAAAACGGGCCGTCTCGTGCAACCGGGCCAGCGCGCCGGCGGGCAGCGCACGCAGCCCGAGCTTCAGCTCGATGTTCGGGATGACGATGCAGAGGTTGGCGTTGCCGCAGCGCTCGCCGTAGCCGTTGATCGTGCCCTGGACATGCCGCGCACCCACCCGGATCGCCGCGAGGCTGTTCGCCACGCCGCAGCCGGAATCGTCGTGCAGGTGCACGCCGACGCGGACCGATTTACCTAGCTTGGCGATGACGTCGCTGACGATCGTCTCCATCTGCCAGGGCAGCGAACCACCGTTGGTATCGCACAGGGCGAGCGTCTCCGCCCCACCCTTCACCGCGGCCTGCAGGGTTTGCAAGGCATAGGCGGAATCCAGGCGGTAACCGTCGAAGAAATGCTCGGCATCGTAGATGACCCGTTTCCCGTTGGTCCGGAGGAAAGCGACGGTCTCCTCAATCATCTTCAGGTTTTCCTCCAGCGTCGTGCGCAGGACTTCCTTCACCTGCATGACGGAGGATTTGCCAAAGATCGCGCACACCTCGGTGCCGGCCTCGACCAGGCCGCGCACGCTGGCATCGTCGCCCGGCTTGATGTTCGCGCGGCGCGTGGCGCCGAAGGCGACGATCTTGGCGTTTTTCCACGTCATCGTCCGGGCCTGCTCGAAGAACGCCACGTCCTTCGGGTTCGAACCCGGCCAGCCGCCCTCGATGAAGGCCACACCCAGCTCATCCAGCTTGCGCGCGATGCGCAGCTTGTCGTCGACCGAATACGAAATGCCTTCGGTCTGCCCGCCATCCCGGAGGGTGGTATCGAAGATTTCGACGGAGTCGGACTGGGGGGATGAAGCCATGCGGAATCAGCGGGAAACTTCGGTGGGCGTGCTCTGCGGGTGCTGGGCCCGGCCACTGGACGAGCGCGACAGCACGTGGTTGAGGGAGGCGATGTAGGCCTTGGCCGCGGCGACGACGATGTCGCTGTCCGCGCCGTGGCCGTGCGAGGAACGCTGCTCCTCGTGGCGGACGCGGACGGTGGCCTCCGCGAGGGCGTCGACGCCCTCGGTGACGGCGCTGATGCCGAACTCGAGTAATTCGACCGGCAGCTGGACGATGCCGTTGATCGCCTTGTAGGCGGCGTCAACGGGACCGGTGCCGAGGGCGGCCGCGCTGCGGATCTTGCCATCGGGATCGCGGAGACGAACGCTGGCGGTCGGCATGCCGGTGGTGCCGCACATCACCTGCAGTGAGTCTAGGGCCCAGAGCTCAGGCACGGTGGTGCGCTCGTCGGAGGCGAGCGCGATGAGGTCGGCGTCCTGCACGGCTTTCTTGCGGTCGGCGAGCTTCTTGAACTCGTTGAAGGCCTTGAGCAGCGCATCGCCCTCGAGCGGGTAACCAAGTTCGGTGAGACGCTTGGAGAAGGCCGCGCGACCGGAATGCTTGCCGAGCACGAGCATGGTGTGCGTCGCGCCAACGTCCTGCGGCTTCATGATCTCGTAGGTCTCGGCATTCTTGATCATGCCGTCCTGGTGAATGCCTGACTCGTGCGCGAAGGCGTTGGCGCCGACGATGGCCTTGTTCGGTGGCACGGGATAGCTGGTGCTGCGGGAGACAAGCTTGCTGATGCGGCAGAGCTGGGTGGCGTCGACGCCGGTCTGGAGGCCGATCTTCGCGCCGCGGGTGCGGATGGCCATGACGACCTCCTCGAGCGACGCGTTGCCCGCGCGCTCGCCGATGCCGTTGACCGTGACCTCCGCCTGGCGCGCGCCGGCGCGGAGGCCGGCGAGCGAGTTGGCGACGGCCAGGCCGAGATCATCGTGGCAATGCACGGAGATGATCACGTCCTTGGCGCCCGGCGTATGCTTGATGATGCCCTCGATCAACGCGCCGAACTCATCGGGCATGGTGTAGCCGACCGTGTCCGGGATGTTGAGCGTGGTGGCGCCGGCCTTGATGACGGCGGTGAGCACCTTGTAGAGGAACTCCGGGTCGCTGCGCCCGGCGTCCTCGGGCGAGAACTCGACGTCCTTGCAGAGCGAACGCGCATAGGCGACCATCTCGACGGCCTTCGCGGTCATCTCCTCGCGCGACATGCGCAGCTTGTGCGTGAGGTGGAGATCGCTGGTCGCGAGGAAAGTGTGGATGCGCGGGTGCTTGGCGCCCTTGACGCCCTGCCAGGCCGCGTCGATGTCGTTCTTGGTGCAGCGCGCGAGACCGCAGATGATGGGCGGCGTGGCCTGCGGGCGGCCCTCGATGGCGGTCTGGCCGATTTCGGCGGCGATGGATTGCACCGCGGCGAGGTCGTCGGGCGAAGCGGCGGGGAAGCCGGCCTCGATCACGTCGACGCCGAGGCGGGCGAGCGCGCGGGCGACCTCGAGCTTTTCAGCCGAGGTCATGGAAGCACCGGGCGCCTGCTCGCCGTCGCGGAGGCTGGTGTCGAAGATTCTAACGTAGTTGGATTTGGAAGAGGACATGGCGAGAGTGAAAGTGAAGGTGAACGGAGTTATTTCGAGGAGGCCAACTGAGAGCGAAGCTTCAGAATACTGGCTGTCAGGATGCCGATGATCTCGTCACAAAGGGCGATACGAGTCTCCGGCAGGCCGGCTGGCAGCCAGTGTCTAAGTCGCAGGTAGCGACCGGCCGTTTCCTGGGCAGAGCCACGGGAGATGACCAGGAACTGGCAGTATTCTTTCTTGGTCCCGCGACCGTAACCTTCCTCGATGTTCGAGGGGATCGAATCCGCACTGGCTAGCTGCTGGGCCAGCAGACGCTCGCACGACCGAACCCCGGAGAGCAACGCCATGTCCGCCACGACAAAATCAAAGAGCTCCAGCGCCTTGGTGTAGGCGCCGTAGTTCATCAATTTGGTGCGGGCGTTCATGGATTGGACACTTTCACATTCACTTTCCCTCTCACTCCGTGGTCATTTGGAAATGACCACGGGGTTGAGGAACGGCATCATCGCGCGCAGCTTGGCGCCGACGACTTCGATCTTCTGGCCGCGCTCGCGGTTGCGGAACTTGTCCATGGTCTTGCGACCATGCTTGTTGTTCTCGTCGATGAAGCGTTTGGCGAACTTGCCGGTCGTGATGTCCTTGAGGATGCGCTTCATCTCGGCCTGCGTCTTCTTGGTGACGACGCGCGGGCCGGAAACGTAATCGCCCCACTCCGCGGTGTCGGAGACGGAATAGCGCATGTAATTGAGGCCGCCGCGATACATCAGGTCCACGATGAGCTTCAGCTCGTGCATGCACTCGAAGTAGGCGATCTCGGGCTGGTAGCCCGCGTCGACGAGGGTCTTGAAGCCGGCCTTGACCAGCTCGGCGCAACCGCCGCAGAGGACCGCCTGCTCGCCGAAGAGATCGGTCTCGGTCTCCTCGCTGAAGGTCGTCTCGAGCACGCCCGCGCGGGTGCAGCCGATGCCGCGGCCATAGGACAGCGCGAGCTTCTTGGCGTGGCCGGTGGCGTTCTGGTGGACGGCGATGAGGCCGGGGACGCCGCCGCCCTCCTGGAAGACCTCGCGCACGCGATGGCCGGGGGACTTCGGGGCGATCATGGTCACGTCGACGTTCTTCGGCGGGACGACGCCCTTGAAGCGGATATTAAAGCCGTGCGCGAACATCAGCATCTTGCCGGCGGTGAGATACGGCGCGATCTCCGCCTTGTAGAGGCGGGCCTGGACGTGGTCCGGCACGAGCACCATGATGACGTCGGCCCACTTGGCCGCCTCGGCGACGGAGGTGACGGTCAGACCGGCCTTCTTGGCCTTGGCGACGGACTTGCTCGTCGGCGCGAGGCCGACGCGGACCTTGACGCCGCTCTCCTTGAGATTGAGCGCGTGGGCGTGGCCCTGGGAGCCGTAGCCGATGATCGCGACCTTCTTGGCGCGGATGAGGGAGAGGTTAGCGTCCTTGTCGTAGTAGATTTTAGCCATGGTAGTAAAATTGAGTCTGGGATTTAGGGTCTGGGTTCTGGGGATTAGACGGACATGGAGACGCCGGCATGGTCGGGATGGTGGTCGTCCGCGGTGGTGCGGACCAGTGGCGGGGCGGCGGAGAGCAGCTCGTGGCCGCGCGCCATCGCGACAGCGCCGGTGCGGACGATCTCGACGATACCGTAGGGGCGCAGGACCATCTCGAACTTGCCGATTTTTTCCGGCGTGCCGGTGACCTCGATGACCAACGTCGCCTCGTCCACGTCGACGACGCGGGCGCGGAAGACATCGGTCAGCTGCAACACCTCGGCGCGCGTCTGGTTGGTGACCTTGACCTTGACCAGGCCGAGCTCGCGGAAGAGCGAGGGCTTATGGGTGAGGTCGTCCACGCGGAGGACGTTGACCAGCTTGTAGAGGTTGGCCTCGACGATGCGGGCGCCGGCCTCGGTGGCGTCGACCACGACCGTGAGGCGCGACACGCCCGGCTGCTCGGTGCGGCCGACCGTGAGCGAATCAATGTTGAAGTTGCGCCGGCGGAAGAGCGACGCGATCCGGTTCAGGACGCCGGGCACGTCTTCCACGTAGGCGATGAGCGTATGTTTGGCCATGGGAGGGTTGGGTTAGCGGCGGGAAGTTTTCGTGACCTTGCGGGCGGGCGCCTTCGCCGGCTTCTGGGCGACCTTGCCGCGGCCGTTAAGGGCCTTGGCCTCGGCTTTCGCCTCAGCGAAGACATTTGGCAGCGCGGGCGAGGGCATCTCCCAGTCCTTGTCGGAACCGGACTCGAGCATTACGTCCTGCTTCGGGCGGCGGATCATCTTGTCGAGATCGGCGCCGGCAGGGACCATCGGGAACACCGTGTCCTCCTTCTCGACGACGAAATCGATGACGACGGTGCCCTTGGCCGCGAGGGTCTTCTCCACGGTCGCCTTCACGTCGGAACGCTTGTCGCACAGGAAACCTGTGAGGCGGTAGGCCTCGGCCAGTTTCACGAAGTTCGGGCCGGTCATCGGCGTGGCGGCGTAGCGCTTGTCGTAGAAGAACTCCTGCCACTGGCGCACCATGCCCAGGAAGGCGTTGTTGATGATGGCGACGTTGACCTTGATGCCTTCCTGCTCGGCCGTGGCCAGTTCGCAGGAGGTCATCTGGAAACCGCCGTCGCCGACGACCACCCACACGTCCTTGTCGGGACACGCGAACTTGGCGCCGATGGCCGCGGGGAGCGCGAAGCCCATCGTGCCGAGGCCGCCCGAGGTGATGAGCGAGCGGGGCTTCTCGTGGCGGAAATACTGGGCTTCCCACATCTGATGCTGGCCGACGTCCGTGACGACGATGGTGTCGCGCTTCTGCGTGAGGCGCCAGATGTCGTTGATGACATGGGCGGCGTAGAGGTGGCCGCTGTCGGGCAGGTTCTGGATGTCGCGCACGGCGGAGTCACCGCGGCGGGCATTGATGTCGGCCCACCACTCCTTGTGCTCGGCCTTCTTCACCTGCGGCTGGATGAGCGAGAGGACTTCGCGGAGATCGCCGATGAGGGCGACATCCACCGGGACGTTCTTGTTGATCTCGGTCGGGTCGATATCGACGTGGATCTTCTTCGCGTTGAGCGCGTAGGTCTTGAGGTTGCCCGTGACGCGGTCGTCGAAGCGCATGCCGAGCGCGATGAGCAGGTCGGCCTGCTGGATGGCCTCGTTGACCCAGGACTCGCCGTGCATGCCCATCATGCCGAGGTTGAACTCGGACGACGCGGGGATGGCGCCAATGCCGAGGAGCGTCGTGGTGATCGGGATGCCGGCCGTCTTGGCGAGCTTGAGCACCTCGGCGGTCGTGCCGGACTTGACGACGCCCTGCCCCACAAAAATGAGCGGACGCTTGGCGGAATTGATCAGCTCGGCGGCGCGGGCGAACTCCGACGCGGGGGCGTGGTAGCTCGGGCGGTAGCCCGGCAGGCGCGGGGCGGCGGCCGCCCAGTCGAACTCCGTCGTCATCTGTTGCGCGTCCTTCGTAATATCGATCAACACCGGACCGGGCCGGCCGCTACTGGCGATGTAGAACGCTTCGCGGATGGCCCGGGCGATGTCGCCGGGCTTCGTCACGAGATAATTGTGCTTGGTGATCGGGAGCGTGACGCCGGTCACGTCCGTCTCCTGGAAGGCGTCGGTGCCGATCGCCTTCGAGCCGACTTGGCCGGTGATGCACACAATGGGCGAGGAGTCCATCATGGCGGTGGCAATGCCGGTGACCATGTTGGTCGCGCCGGGGCCAGAGGTCGCGATGGCGACGCCGACCTTGCCGCTGGCACGGGCGTAGCCGTCGGCCATGTGCGTGGCGCCCTGTTCGTGGCGCACGAGCACATGGTGGATCTTCGGATACTTGGTCATCGCGTCGTAGGTCGGCAGGATCGCGCCGCCCGGATAACCGAACACGACGTTAACGCCTTCCTTCTGTAAGCATTCCCAAATGATTTCTGCTCCGGTGAGTTTCATGATGTCCCTTGAGGTTTGGTGGTTTTGAAAGTGATCAGGTGGTGACGGCGCCCTCGGCGGCCGATGAGACGGTATTGGCATACTTGGCCATGACCCCGCGCGCATAACGCGGAGCCGGGGCTTTCCAGCCCGCCTGGCGCTTGGCCAGCTCGGCGGGGGCGATCTCGACCTGCAACTTGCGCGTCGCGACGTCAATCTCGATGGTGTCGCCCTCCTGGACGAAGGCGATCAAGCCGCCGACGAAGGCCTCGGGCGCCACGTGGCCGATGGAGAAACCGCGCGTCGCGCCGGAAAACCGGCCGTCGGTGAGCAGCGCGACGGAGTCAGCCAGCCCCTGCCCCGCCAGCGCGCCCGTTACGCCGAGCATCTCGCGCATGCCGGGGCCGCCCTTCGGTCCCTCGTAGCGGATGACGACGACGTCGCCTGCCTTGATCTGCTGGGCGTTGGCCGCGGCCAT
>JANYAM010000191.1 GCA_025361365.1 Opitutus sp.
CCTCGGCGTCCAGCCGCCCATGAGTTCGTGGGGCACACTCATCAAGGACGGCGCCGAGAAGATGGAGGAGTTCTGGTGGCTGCTCGTCTTCCCCGGCGGCATCTTCTCGCTGACGCTCTTCTCGCTCAACTTCCTCGGCGACGGGTTGAGGGATGCGCTCGACGTCAGGGCGGCGAAGGACTAACAAGACCGTTCATGAATCGCCTCCCGCAGCGCCGATCGCGCCTCCCGGTCAGAGCCACGCTGGCCGCGCGGCTGCTCGCGAGCGTGCTGGTCGCCGCACTGGCGGTGGTTTCGCTGCGCGCGGCTGAACCGGGGCAGATCTTCGCCCAGCAAAATGTGCGCGAGGGATTCATCGCGGTCACGGGCGGCAAGGTCTGGTTCAGGATCCTTGGCGCCGACAAGCCGGGCATCCCGCTGCTGGCCCTGCATGGCGGTCCGGGGGCCACGTCCGATGCATTGGAACTGCTGGCGCCCTTGACGGACGAACGCCCGCTCGTGGTCTACGATCAGCTCGGTTCGGGGCGGTCGGATGTGCCGGCGGACAACTCCCTTTACCGGGTGGAACGCTACGTCGAGGAACTCGCCCAGGTCCGGGCGGCCCTCGGGCTTAAGCGCGTGCACCTGCTGGGGCACTCCTGGGGCACAATGCTGGGACTGGACTATATGCTCACCAAGCCCGAGGGAGTGGAGAGCCTCATTTTCGCCGGCCCGTGCCTGAGCGCGAAGCGTTGGGTGGATGATCAGAAAGCCTACCTGGCGCAGATGCCGCAAAGCATGCGCGATGCGGTCGCAAAAAATGAGGCCGCCGGCACGATCACCTCGCCCGAATACAAGGCGGCCGTCGCCGCCTACTACCGGCAGCACCTGCTGCGGATGGATGAGTGGCCCCCGTCCATGACGCGCGGCCGGTTTGGCGAAGCCGTCTATCTCTACATGTGGGGGCCGAGCGAATTCACCTGCACCGGCACCCTCGGAACCTACGAGCGGACCGACCGGCTCGCTGAAATCCGCGTGCCGACGCTCTACACTTGCGGGGAGTTTGACGAAGCCACCCCGGCGGCCACCGCCTTCTATCAAAGCAAAACCCCGGGCGCGAAGATCAAGGTCTTCGCCGGTGCCTCCCACATGACCTACGTCGAACAGCCGGCGGCGTATTGTGCCGCCGTGCGTGAATTTCTGCACGGGGTGGAAAAACCCTAACCGCCGCTCGCTCGCCTCATGCTCCGCCGCTTCCGTCCCTATTTCCGCTACCTGCAGTCCAACCGGAGCACGCTCTATGCGGCGGTGTTCTACGGTTTGCTCTTCGGCGCGACCAGCGGCCTGGGCCTGCCGAGCCTCGTCAAATACGTCTTCCCGCCGATCTTCGACCACAGCGGAACGCCGCTCGAGGCCCGGACGGTCTGGCTGATTGCGGCGAGCGTGCCGGTGCTCTTCCTGCTGCGCGCGGTCAGCGGCTACCTCAACAGTTATTATGTGCAACTGACCGGCGTGCGCGTGCTGGAGGCCGTGCGGCTCGACTATTTCCGCAAGCTCCAGCTGCTACCGCTGTCTTATCTCCAGCGCAAGTCGAGCGGCGACCTCGTCTCGCGCGGCCTGGCCGACACCTCGCAGCTGCAGTTCACCCTCTCGCTCATCGCCAACGACGGCGTGAAGCAGCCGATGCAGCTGGTCGGCGCCATCGTGTTTCTCGGCTGGCAGGCCTTCACCACCGATGGCGCGCTGCTGGTGCTGATCTGCCTGGCCATCGTGCCGCTCACCGTCCTGCCCGTCCACTACGTGGGCAAGAAGATCGTGAAACGTGCCTCGCAGATGCAAACTCAGCTGGGCGAGGTGTCCTCGCATTTCATCGAGAACCTCTCGGCCGCGCGCGAGGTGCGGGCCTTCGGCCTCGAGCAGCGCGAGATCGACCGCTTCGGCCGCTCCACCAGCGCACTCGTCATCGCCCAGATGAAAATCGTGAAATACGCCCAGGCCCTGACCCCGGTCATCGAGCTGTTCTCGTCCTTCGGCATCGCCGTGACGCTGGTGGTAGCCTACCGGGCGGGCGTCAAGTGGGACACCTTCCTCGCGGTCATCACCGCGCTCTACCTGTGCTACGAGCCGATCAAGAAGATCGGCTACCTCAACAGTGAGATGAACCGCGGCCTGGCCTCGCTGGACCGCCTCGAGACCGTCCTGCACGAGCCGCTGACCATCACCGATCCCGCCACGCCCGTCGCGGTCACCAAGCTCCGCGGCCACGTGGCGTTCAACAACGTCACCTTCTCCTATGGCGACAGCCCGGCGCTGAAAAAAGTCACCGCCAGCATTCCCGCCGGCACGGTCTGCGCGCTGGTCGGCCCGAGCGGCGCGGGCAAGAGCACCTTCGCCAACCTCGTGCCGCGCTTCTTCGAGGCCGGCGCCGGCGCGATCACCATCGACGGCATCGACGTGCGCGCGATGAAGCTCTCCGACCTGCGCCGCAACATCGCCCTCGTCTCGCAGGAGCCCGTCCTCTTCAACGACACCATCTACAACAATCTCGCGCTCGGCACCGCTGTCGCGTCGCGCGAGGAGATCCTGACCGCCGCCCGCCTGGCCCACGCCCACGAGTTCATCGAGAAGCTGCCGCAGGGCTACGACACGATGGTCGGCGAGCGCGGCGCCCTGCTCTCCGGTGGCCAGAAGCAGCGCATCGCCATCGCCCGCGCCTTCCTCCGTCACGCGCCCATCCTCATCCTCGACGAGGCCACCAGCGCGCTCGACTCGGACAGCGAGGCGGCCGTGCAGGACGCCCTCCGCCGGCTCGTCTCGGGCCGGACCGTGCTCATCATCGCCCACCGCTTCAGCACGATCCGCGACGCGTCGATGATCCTCGTGTTCGACCAGGGCGAGATCGTCGCACAGGGCGACCACGCCTCGCTCTACGCCGGCAACGCACTCTACAAGTCGCTCTACGACCGCCAGTCCACGGCGCTCTGACCAAGACAGGTTGGCCACAAAGAACACAAGGAGCACAAAATGATTTCGCTTCAACCGTCTTGGTTTCCGAATTCTGCTTCCTGATTTTTTTTGCGCTTTTTGTGTTCTTTGTGGCTAAAAATTAATCCGATGCCTTCCGAACCGAAAGAATTCAGCCGCGCGGTGGAAAACCTGATCGCCGGTATCCGCAACCTGCCGGAGGACGGCAGCCGGTCGAAAAAGCGCCGACCGACCGAGCTGACCACGGTCATCGACGAGCTGTTGGTTAAATATCGCATCAGCCATGACTCGGTGGAGCACAGCATCCGCGAAAAATGGTCCGAGCTCGTCGGCGTCCCCAACGCCACCTACTCGCATCCCCTCACCGTGGAGAAGAAACTCCTCGTCGTGCTCGTCTCGCATGCCGTCGTCCGCAATGAGCTGTTCATGCACAAGGACTCCATCGTTGAAAAGCTCCGGAAACTGCCGGGTTGTGGTGAGATCAAGGGCTTGGCGCTGCGGTCTGGGTGAGCAATTACATGAGCTTGGAGCGCCCTAAGTATCACCTCTTTCAAGGAGGGATCTTCTTAAAGATCCTGAAAGTTAGCTGCCTGTTTGGATTTACTTACGGTGTTTTGATGATCGTTGCACTTAAACGAAGCGATAAACTCGCTGCGATAATTTTGGCCGCAGGCTTTGTATCGCTAGCTGCGATATCGTTCGTAGAACGCATTCGTTACTGGAACTCAATGCGGGAATGGGGGCGGCAGCGACAGTCAGACGATCCTGAAAGTGGATAATTCAGCGCCACCCTGTCCCACTTTATCCCTGCAAAATTTCGCTTGCAGGAGGGGGCCTCGGTTTAGTTAATGGCCCCTTCGTTAGTGAGAGTCTGCTGGTCGCAGGCTCCCACCACGGTCAGTCCGGGCAACCGGACAACTAACGGTGCCGCCGGCCTTCCAAAAGCGGGCGGCACGGAGCGAAAGCTCCAACAAAGACCGCGTCATCAACAACCTAAACCATGTCACAACCCGTTAAGTCAGAAGTCATCGCCCAGTATAAAATCCACGAGAAGGACACCGGCTCCAGCGACGTCCAGATCGCGCTGCTCACCGCCCGGATCAATCACTTGACCGAGCACCTGCGCACGCATCGCAAGGACTTCCACAGCCGCCGCGGCCTTCTCCAGATGGCCAGCCGCCGTCGCAAGCTTCTTGATTACGTCAAGAGCGAGGACCTCGCCAAATACAACGACCTGCTGCAGAAGCTGAGTCTCCGCAAGTAACCCGTTTTCACGAAAGGCGGCCCACCGACGGGCCGCCTTTTGTTCAAGCTCCCCCCAACCAGACCCCAGGGACATTTCCGCTTACTTCTTTCCTCGGTGAAACGCGTTGCCCCCAACGCGTTTTAAAGCCCACCAAGCGCGTTGAGGGCAACGCGCTCCACCCGAAAGCCGTAATCCGAAATTTCCCGGGAGCTGATTCAAGGAGTCCAAGAAAACGGTTCATCCGAACCCCGCACGATGTCCGGCAATCCGGCCGGCACCGCGCAAGAACCAGAAAAGAAAATGAATCAGAAACATAATGTCACCGTGCCCGGCTTGGGCATGACCTTCTCCACCGGCTCCATCGCCCAGCTCGCGGGCGGCGCCGTCAACGTCAACGTCGGCGAGACCAACGTCTTCGTCACCGCCTGCGCCGCGCAGACCATGCGCCCGGGCCAGGACTTCTTCCCGCTGACCTGCGACTACCGCGACAAATATGCCGCGGCCGGCCGCTTCCCGGGCGGCTACTTCAAGCGCGAGGGCCGTCCCTCCGAGCGCGAGATCCTGATCTCCCGCCTCTGCGACCGTCCCTGCCGCCCGCTCTTCCCCGAGGGTTTCCTCAATGAGGTGCAGATCATCGGCACGCTCCTGTCGGCCGACCTCATCCACGACTCCGACATCGCGATGGTCAACGGCGCCAGCGCCGCCCTCGCCATCTCCGACATCCCGTGGAACGGGCCGATCGGCTGCGTGCGCGTCGCCCTCATCGACGACCAGTTCGTCGCCAACCCGAACATCGAGCAGATGTATTCGTCCGCGCTCGACCTCATCTATGTCGGCAACGAGAAGGACATGCTGATGATCGAGGGTTCCGCCGACCAGATCGCCGAGGACAAGTTCATCGAGGCGCTCGCGTTCGGCCACCAGGCCATCCAGCCGGTCATCGCCGCAATCAAGGAGCTGCAGAAGCTCGCCGGCAAACCGAAGGCCACCTTCAAGCTCGTGGGTGCCACCCCCGAGGCCCGCGCCATCATCGAGCGCGTGGTCCCCGCCGAGCGCGTCTCCGCTGCCATCTTCGGCTTCGAGAAGAACGTCCGCTCCAACAACGTCAAACTCCTCAAGGAAGAGGCCAAGGCCGCCCTCCTGAAGGAACTGGGCGAAGGCAAGTTCACCGACGTCGACCTGAACGTCGTGTTCGAGGACCTGCAATACAAGGCCTACCGCGCCACCGTGCTCGCCAAGGGCACCCGCTCGGACCACCGCGACGCCAAGTCGCTCCGTCCGCTCAACGCCCAGGTCGGCGTGCTGCCCCGCGTCCATGGTTCCGCCATGTTCCAGCGTGGTGACACCCAGAACATCGCCATCGTCACCCTCGGGCCGACCAAGGAAGCCCAGGACATGGACGGCCTCACCGGCGGCGCGACCTCCAAGTCGTTCATCCTCCATTATAACTTCCCGCCGTTCTCCGTCGGCGAGGCCGGCCGCTTCATCGGCCCCGGCCGCCGCGAAATCGGCCACGGCGCCCTCGCCGAGCGCTCGCTCGTGCCGGTGCTCCCGCCCGAGGATGCGTTCCCCTACTCCATCCGCGTCGTCTCCGAGATCATGGCCTCCAACGGCTCGACCTCAATGGCCTCGATCTGCGGCGGCTGCCTCGCCCTCATGGACGCCGGCGTGCCGATCATCGCCCCCGTCGCCGGCATCTCCTGCGGCCTCATGACCGAGATGGATGCCCACGGCGCCATCACGAAGTGGACGACTATCACCGACATCCTCGGTGAGGAAGATCACTTCGGCGACATGGACTTCAAGATCGCCGGCACGACCAAGGGTATCACGGGCTTCCAGCTCGACCTGAAGATCAACGGCCTGCCCTTCGAGATCGTCAAAGCCGCCGTGCACCAGTGCCGCGAGGCCCGCATCGAGATCCTCAAGGTCATGCTCGCTTCCCTCCCGGCGCCCCGCAAGGACCTCAGCCAATACGCCCCGCGCATCCAGACGATCCAGATCGATCCCGAGAAGATCGGCCTGCTCATCGGGCCCGGCGGCAAGACGATCCGCCGCATCACCGAGACGACCGGGGCGCAGATCGACATCGCCGACGACGACTCGGGCAAGGTCTTCATCTACTCGAACAATGCCGACGCGATGAACCGCGCCATGCAGGAAATCGACGCCCTCTGCGGCGGCGGTTCCCAGCTCGAGATGGGCAAGACCTACACCGGCCGCGTCACCGGCATCAAGGAATTCGGCTGCTTCGTCGAGTGTCTCCCGGGCAAGGAAGGCCTGTGCCACATCTCCGAGCTCGCGGACTTCCGCGTGCGCCGCACCGAGGATGTCGTCAAGATGGGCGACTCGATCACCGTCAAGGTCGTCGGCATCGACGAGCGCTCCGGCAAGGTCCGTCTCAGCCGCAAGGCCGCGATGGCCGAGCTCGAGGCGCAGAAGCACGCCGGCGCCCCCGCCCCGGCCGAAGCCGCGGCGCCTGCCGCCCAGTAAGGTCCAACCTTACATTGCTCTCCCAAGCCGCGACGCAAGTCGCGGCTTTTGTTTTGTCCGGAAAGGTAGGGCGGTGAGTCCCTTCACCGCCAGGACGGCGCGGAACGGAGTCCGCGCCCTACCCCCACGCGATTCTTTCCCCTTTCTGCTTGATTGCCGCCACCAGTCCCGGGACAAATTCCCCCCCACCCCGTGTCCCGCTCCGTCCACAAGGCCCTCAAGCCCATCGCCGTCTTCGAAGCAATCAAGGGGGCCATCGTTTTCATTTTGGGTTTCGGCATCCTGGGTTTCCTGGGCCGGGAGAATGAAAGCTTCCTGGAGCAGTTCTTTGTGCGCATGCACTTCGACCCGGCCAACCGTTACCTGCACGGCCTAATCCGCATGCTCGCCGAGGCGTCGGACACGCGGCTCATGCTGCTGACCGCCTTCGCGACCCTGTATGCGGCGGTGCGGTTTGCCGAAGCCTACGGCCTGTGGCACGGCCGGCGCTGGGCTGAGTGGTTCGCCGCGCTCAGCGGCGCCATCTATATCCCGATCGAGATCTACGAACTGGCGCAGCACCTGACCTGGCTCCGGCTCGCCGCGCTCCTGCTGAATCTCATCATCGTCGCCTACATGGTCTGGTTGCTCACCGAGTCGCGCCGCGTCCAGGCCCAGGCCGCCGCCGACACGCTGCCCTAGCCGGCCGGCTAGGGTTTTCGCGCTTCCCAATCTTCCCGGCCCCGTATTCCGTTCAGGCGCTCCCCATGAAACTCCTCGTCACGAACGACGACGGCATCAACTCGGTCTTTTTTCACGCGCTCGTCCGCGCGCTCAAGGTCGCCGGGCACGAGCTTTATGTCGTGGCGCCCCTCACCGAGCAGAGCTGGACCGGTGCCTCCAAGACCCGCCACCGCGCCGTGCAGTCCGCCGTCGCCGACCACGGCTTCGGCTGCCCGACCTGGACGGTGGACGGCACGCCCTCCGACTGCGTCAACATCGCCATCGCCCACCTCCTGCCGGTCAAGGTCGACGCTGTCGTCAGCGGCATCAACGTCGGCTTCAACTGCACGCTCGGCTTCATCATCGCCAGCGGCACCGTCTCCGCCGCCCTTGAGGGCACGCTGCACGGCCTGCCCGCCATGGCGTTCTCGCAGGACGTCTCCGAGGGCGTCTACTACGACCTGAAGGAACACGGCGGCAAACCCGGCGCCGAGCTGAGCGCCACGCTCGAGCACTCCGCCGCCCACGCCGCGCGCCTCGCCGCCGAGCTGCTGCCGCAGACCCCGCCGCGCAGCTTCACCGTCCACAATATCAATTTCCCCTTCCCCTGCCGGCCCGAGACTGCGCTGAAGTCCACCGTGCCGGCGCATTTCTTCGTGCCGGGCCTGTTCACGCCGCCCGACGCCGACGGCCGCCACAAGCTCATCTGGTGCGAGGGCGAGGACGTCTCCCCGCCCGACCTGCTCACCGACCTCAAGTGCATCGAGGCCGGCGCCATCAGCCACACCGTTCTCGACTACCGGAAGCTCGGGCACAGATAAGGTGGTCGCCGGTTTCCACACCGGCGACAGGCGCCGGTATGGAAACCGACGCCCACCGACCCCGCCTGATTGAAAGTTGAACGTTGGTCGTTGGACGTTCGACGTTTTGTCCTTCAGCTTTCCTCCCTCAGGTCCCAGCTTTCCCTCGTGAAACCCCTCACGCTGCCCGGAACCACCCTCTCCGTCTCGCCCCTCTGCCTCGGCGGCGTCCCCTTCGGCAACACCATCACCGAGGCGGAGACCTGCACCCTCCTCGACCGCTTCGTGGCGCTGGGCGGTAACTTCATCGACACGGCACGCATTTACTCCGACTGGGTGCCGGGCGAACTGCGCCGCAGCGAGCGCATCCTCGGCGACTGGATGGCCGCCCGCGGCCACCGCGGCAAACTCGTCATCTCCACCAAGGGCGCGCATCCCTTCATCGAGTCGCTCACCACGCCGCGCACGTCCGGCGCCGAGATCCGCGACGACCTCGAGGGCAGCCTGCGCACACTGCGCACCGACGTCATCGATGTCTACTGGCTGCACCGCGACGACGCCACGCGGCCCATCGAGCACTTCATCGACCTGCTCAACAGCTTCCAGCGCACGGGCAAGATCCGCGCCTTCGGTTGCTCGAACTGGAACGTCGCCCGCCTCCGCGCCGCCAACACCTACGCGCAGCAATCCGGCCAGCAGGGCTTCGTCGCCAACCAGCCGCTCTGGTGCCTGGGCAGCATCGGCGCCCGTCCGCCGTCGGACCCCGGCTTGGTGCGCTTCGACCGCCCGGCCTATGATTTCCACCGCGAGACAGGCCTCGCGGTCATCCCCTACATGTCGCAAGCCAAGGGCTTCTACACCAAGCTCGCGCTCCCGCCGGACCAGCGGCCGGCCAACCTCGCGGCGAACGAGAACTACACGCCGGCCAACCTCGCCGCAGCAGCCATCGCCGGCCGCATCGCGCAGCAGCGCGGCGTGAACCTCAGCGCCATCGTGCTCGCCTACTTGTGGTCGCGCCCGTTCCCCGTCGTCCCAATCATCGGCCCCCGCACTATCGCCCAGCTCGAGGACAGCGTCGCCGCCCTCCCCGTGCTCCTCACGCCCGCGGAACTAGCCGAGCTCGAGACCACCAGCCAGTCCGGCCTGCCGGCTGCATGATGTAGGGTCGGCGCTTGTCGCCGGACCGTGCAGCAGAGGTCCGCCGGCGAGCGCCGACCCTACACCCTACCGCACCAACGAGAACCCCGCGCGCACCTTCGAGGTCTGCTTGTTGTAGTCGCGCAGGCTCTCACCGTAGCCGTTCCAATATTGGATGAGCACGTAGGTCGCGAAATCGAACATCCGGTCGAACTTCACCGGAAACGTCAGGTCGGCCTGCAGGCTGCCTTTGTGGAAGCCGTTGCCGATGCGGCCCGTCAGCGCGAGCGCCGCGCGGTCGTTGCGTCCGAGGATGGCCGTCAGCTCCACGTGGCCGCGGTAGGCCGCGATGTCCGGGTTGTCTTTCAGGTCCGCGATGTAGCCGAACACGCGCGGGATCACGAGCAGGTTCCACCCGTCAAGCCGGCCGACGGAGAACACCGGCCGGACATAGGCGATGTTCACGCTGCGCGAATCGACGCCCTGCTGCCCGTTTGACTCGTGCCGCACGCCGGCCTGGTAGCCGAGCAGCTTGAAGCCGCCGTCGCCGCCCGAATCCACGACGGACTGCGATTCCAGCATCAACTCCGGCATGTAGCTGCTGTCGTAGAAGGGGCTGGACTGCGCATCGATATCCCAGAGCGAGCGCTGGGTAAAGCCCGCGTAGAGACCGCGCAGCGCCGGCAGCGTCTTGCCCAGCCCGGCCTTCTCGCCGAGCACGCGGTATTTGAAGCTGAACTGGAACTTCGCCCCGGGGGCGTCCGGCCCGTAGATGAAATACACCGGCTCGTGCGGGCTGAAGCGCCCGGCGAAGGTCCGCTGGATCACCGACGCCGCCGGCTGGCCGGGCAGGCTGGTGCTCAGCGGCGCCGACACGAGTTGTGGCTCGCGGCCGGGATCGGCCGCGGCCTTGACCTCGATCAGCGCCCGCACCGGCTGCGGCCGATCCAAGTCCAGCACCAACCGCCCGCGGGCGTCCGCCGGCACCGTGAAGATGAACGAACGGTAGGAAAAACCCCGCGCGGCCACCAACGCCCCACCACCCGCCTGCCCGCGCAGCTCGACCTTCCAGCTGCGCCGCTCGCTGCTCAACGTGCCGCTCAGCGTCAGCGGCGTCTCGAAGACGACCTCCGTCGGCGTCGGGTTGAGGACCACCAGGTCCACGCGCACCTCGCCGCCCGGGCTGGCGGCCTCGACCGGCGCCAGCAGGTTGACGACGACGTTTTGCGCGTGCGCCACCGCAATCAGGGCGAGCAGGAGACCGGCAAGGCGGATGATGTTCACGCCCTGAACACAACAGCCAACGCCCAACTTTCAACAGCCAACACTCAAAGCCAGTCCCGGACTTGAACGTTCAAAGTTCAGCGTTGGACGTTGAACGTTGTCCGTCGCCGTCGCCCTCAGCGTCTCTGCGCCTTTGCGTTAATCAGCGCGGTTTTCTCCTCCGCGCTGAGAAACGCAATCTCCAGCGCGTTCCGCTGCGCCTGCCGGACCTGCGCCGGCGTCAACCCGGCGGCCGGCGCGGCGACCTCGAGCTCATGCCGCAGGTCGATGCCACTGATGCTCGGGTCGTCGGTGTTGATCGTCGCGAGCAAGCCGCGCTCGAGGAATTTCTTCAGCGGGTGCGCGGCCAGGCTGGGCACGGTGTTGGTCTGCACATTGCTGGTGAGGTTGGCCTCGATGCCGATGCGATGGGCGGCGAGGTGGTCCATCAGCTTCGGGTCGTCTACCGCCCGGACGCAGTGCCCGATGCGCGTGGCGCCGAGCTCGCGCAGCGCGGCCCACACGCTCGGCGC
>JANYAM010000236.1 GCA_025361365.1 Opitutus sp.
TCAGACCGCCTTGAAGATCAGGGCAACGTTGGCCCCGCCGAAGCCGCTGCTGTTGCTGAGCACGACCTGCGGCCGGTGCGGCAGCGTGGCGCGGATGATGTTCAGCCCATCACAGGCCGGGTCGATTTTCGTGATATGGGCCGAGCCGGGCATGAAGCCCGCCTTCATGGCCAGCGCGCAGAAACCCGCCTCCATCGCGCCGGCGAGCGACAGGCCGTGCCCGGTGAGCGCCTTGGTGCTGCTGATGGCGGGACGCGTGGGGGAATTATTGAAGACGGCCTTGAGCGCGCGAACCTCCGAGAGGTCGCCGATGGGCGTCGAGGTGGCATGGGCGTTGACGTAGTCGACCTGCTCGGCGGTGGTGTCGGAGTATTTCAGGGCATTCTCGATCGCCATGCGCAGGCCGTTGCCCTCGGGATGCGAGATGGCGACGTTGTGGCCGTCGGAGGCCTGGCCCCAGCCGGCGAACTCGGCGTAAATCTTGGGCTTGCGGCGGGCGACCTCCTCCTCGCTCTCCAGCACCAGCACCGTGGCGCCGCCGGTGCCGACGAAACCGTCGCGCGCGATGTCGAACGGCCGCGAGGCGATGGACGGATCGGTCTGCAGGGAGAGCGCGCGCATGCCGGCGAAGGGCAGGATGCTCTCGACGTTGCCGTCCTCCGCGCCAACGACGAACATGCGCTTCTGGCGGCCGAGCGCGATCTCATCGTAGGCGAAGCCCATCGCGTGGGCCGACGAGGCGCAGGCGGAGGAGAAGCCGGTCGAGGCGCCCTTGATCTTGAACTGTGAGACCAGGTTGAAATTCACCGTGCCCGAAATGGACGCGACGACCCCGAGCGGCGGGCAGCGCATGACGCCCTGCTTGCGCATCTTCTCCAGGTGATGGGTGAGCAGGAAGGGTGAGCCGGCGGAGGCCGCGTAGAGGCCGGTGTGCGGATTGGACCAGTCGGCCTCGGTCAGCTTGGCGTCCTCGACCGCCTGCTGCATGGCGCAGTAGGCGTAGATGCCGTGGGGCGCCATGCCGCGCAGGGTTTCCCGGCGGATGCTGTAGCGGGCCGGAAAGATCCAGTCCTCCTGGTCCGTCGTATCGGTCTGGAAATCGCGGATCGGGGCGGCGACCTTGACCGGCACGTCGGGTTTCTGGAACGGCGGGTATTGCACCATGCCGTGGCGCAGTTCGCGCAGGCTTTCCGTCACCACCAGGGCATCGTTGCCAATGCTGGTGATGAAGCCGACGCCGGTGATGTAAACTTTCCGCATGCGGGGATTAGGACGCGGGTCGGGCACGGGGCGCGACACGCGGAGTGCGGGCTATCAAAGCGCTTTTGCCGGGCCGGTCAACAGCCGCAGCCAGAGAGCGAACGGGCCGGCCGGCCAAGGCGCTCAGGAGTTGACCGCAGCCTTGGCGGCGGGAGCGACGGCATCCACCGGCTGCGCTTGCGCGGCGGGCTGGACGACTTCCTCGGCGAACGCAAAGGTGAGCGTGATTTCCTCGGCGATGGCCGCCTTCTCCTGGCCCACGCGGATCTGGCCCTCGAAGGTCGCGAGCGGCGACTTGAGGCGCTTGGGCTTGATGGAAAGGTTGAGCACGTCGCCCGGCTTGCACACGCGGTGGCAGCGGACGCCCTCGCAGGAGGTGAAGAAAATGGTGCGGTGATCGACGACCTTGCCGGCCTCGCCGACCTGGCCCTCGAGCAGGAAGAGGACGGCGAGCTGGCCGAGCGCCTCGAGCATGATGGAGGCGGGCAGCACGGGGTTGTCCTTGAAATGGCCCTGCAGGAAAAATTCCTGGCCGCTGATCTTGTATTTGGCGTTGGCGCCGTGCGCATTGATCGAAGCCTCGCCGAGGAACAGGAACGGCGGCTGGATCGGCATGATCGAGATGATCTGCTCGATCGGGATGAACTTGGTGGGCTTCGGCAGGGGCAGGCCGCGCACCTTGCACTCGATAAAGGTCTTCACGTCGCCGACGGTGCGCAGGTAGCGCAACTCCTCGTTGTTGATGGTCATCTGGAGCACATCCTCCACGAGGATGACGATTTCCATCATGGTCAGCGAATCGATGCCAAGATCCTCGATAATCCGCAGATCATCATCCGCATCCTTCAATTTCGCGCGCAGATCCGGCTCCACGTAACGCTCAATGATACCCAACACAATGGCAGGCAGATGCTCGGTATTGCCGGTTTTGCGAAATTGTGCAGCCGCCTCATAAGTCGCTGCCGAGCAGCGCTTAATTGCCTCGCGGAGGTTTGCATCGTCCTCGGGCGTAAACGGTTTGAGTGGAATGCCCGAAGGATTGGTTACTGCCTGAGCCATTGGAGGATTAGATAAGTTAAAGCTTGCGACTATGTAAACCCAAAAAAAAGCGGGAAAAGCCAGAACTGTGCCCTCCCGTGGGCTAATTTAGCCTGTTGACTTGCTGGTGCTTGCGCGGCCACATGCCCGCTTCCTTCATTCAGACTGACAATCGAGCGAAGGGTTTCCTCTATTATACCCGGTAGATGCAGCCACCCGCCTCCAGCAGTCCCCCCGGCCGGCACCTGGTTCTGGTGACGCATGAATTTTACCCCCATCGCGGGGGGATCGCGGTCTATGCCGTCGAAATGGCCCGGGCTGCCCAGGAACTGGGCTATGCCGTCGAAGTCTGGGCCCCCGCCCTCCCACCCGGCGGCACGGACCCGGCCTGGCCCTTCGCGGTGCGCCGGCTGCCGCTCGCCGGCGATCACAGCCTTCTCAGCCAGTGGCGTATGGCGCGCGAACTGATGGCCCACCGCGACCGCCTGCGCGCGGCGACGCTCTACATCCCCGAGCCTGGGCCGCTGCTGGCGATGCTGCTGCTGCAGTATTTCGACACGCTCCGGCCCGCGCAGTTGATGCTGACCTTCCACGGCTCGGAGATCCAGCGTCTCTCCTCCCGCCGGCTGCTGCGCTGGAGCACGTCTCACCTGCTCGCCAAGGCCACCCGCATCAGCGTCGTCAGCGCCTTTGCGCGGGATTTGCTGCAACGGGGATTTCCCGCGGCGGCCGGCAAGGTGGTCATCACGCCCGGCGCGTTGCGCACCGACCTCGCCGTGGAACCCGCGGACCCCAAGCCTCGCCGGAAGATCGTCATCCTCACCGTCGCCCGGATCAACCCGCGCAAAGGGCAGCTGGAGATCATCACCGCGCTGCAGGCCCTGCCCGACGCGCTGCGCGACCGGGTCGAATACCGGCTCGTCGGCGCCCATCACAAGGAAAACTACGGCGCCGCGCTGGCGGCCGCGGCCGCCCGGGCGGATTTTCCCGTCAAGTTCCTTGGTGACATTCCCGATGAAAAACTCGGTGCGATCTACGCGGAGGCAGACATCTTCGCGATGACCAGCATGCCGCACAAACACAGCGTCGAGGGCTTCGGGCTCGTCTACCTCGAGGCCGGCGCCCACGGCCTGCCGGTCGTCGCCCACGCCATCGGCGGCGTGCCCGAGGCGGTCGTCGACGGCGAGACCGGCCTGCTTGTCGCGCCTGGCGACAGCGCGGCGCTCACCGTCGCCTTCGCCCGCCTGCTCGGCGATCCCGCGCTGCGACGCCGCCTCGGCGACGCCGGCCGCGCCCGCGCCCGGGTACACACCTGGCGCGATTCCGCCTCAGCCTTGTTTGGACAACCGCCCGCGGACCGCGCAACCTGACCCCATGCTCGAATCGCGCACCACCATCACCGTCCGCTACGCCGAGACCGACATGATGGGCATCGTCTACCATGGCAGCTACCTGCCGTGGTTCGAAGTCGGCCGCACCACCCTGCTCAAGGAATGCGGGCTGCCCTACCGCGAGTTGGAGGCGCAGGGTTACCACCTACCGGTGATCGAGCTCGGCACGAAATTCTTCAAGCCCGCGCTTTACGACGATGTCGTGACGATCATCACGCGACTCAAGGAGCGCCCGCTGCTGCGCATCCACCTCGAATACGAGGTGCGCCGCGTCGACGAGCTGCTCGTCACCGGTTTCACGACCCACGCCTTCATCAATAAGAAAGGCGAGCCGGTCCGCCCGCCCGCCGATTTCGCGGCGAAGATGCGCGCGGTGTTCAAGTAAGTCTCAATATTCGGCCAGCACGGTCGCATCCGTTTCCTTCTCGCGGACTAACCTAAGCAATTCCTGCGCGCCGCTGCCGGCGATCCGGCCCACCGCCCACACCGCGTGCGCCCGGACCACGGCCGACTCGTGCGCGGCGAGTTTCACCAATGCGGGCAGCAGGCTCGCGTCGCCCGCGTTGCCCGCGACCACGCAGGCGTTACGCAGCAGGCCGGTCAGCTTGAGCCGCTTGACGGCCGTGCGCCGGAATATCTCCGCGAACCGCACCGGAGTCAGCTCGAGCATTTCCGGCAACGTCAGCTCCGCCAGATCGTGCCGCGCCGCCAGCAACAGGTGCCGGCCGGCCTGGGCGAAGCGATTCCATGGGCAGACCTCGAGACAGATGTCGCAGCCATAGATGTGCGTGCCGATGCCGGCGCGCAGTTCGCGCGGGATGATGCCCTTGTTCTCGATCGTCTGGTAGGAAATGCAGCGCCGCGCATCCACCACGCCCGGCGCCGCGAAGGCGTCCGTCGGGCACGCGTCGAGACAGCGCGTGCACTTGCCGCACAGCAGGCCGGCGGGTTCGCCGCCATCGGGCGCCGGTTTTTTCCGCAGCGGCTCGTCGGGCGCGATGTCGAGCCGCGTGAGGATCGAGGCGAGAAAGAGCCAGTTGCCGTGCTGCTTGGAAATGAGCATCGCATTCTTGCCGCGGAAGCCGAGGCCGCTGCGCGCCGCCCAGCCGCGCTCCAGCACCGGCCCGGTGTCCACATAGTAGCGGTAATCCGCCGCCGTGACGCCGCCCATCCCCTCCAGCACGCGGCCGGCCGCCTCGAGGCCCGGTTTCATGGTGTCGTGATAATCCTCGTGCAGCGCATACCGCGCCCAGATGGGATTTTTATTTGTGGGAGCGAGCTTGCTCGCGACTTCGGCGCCTTGTCGCGACCAAGGTCGCTCCCACAACTCACTCCAATAATTCACGCCGAGCAAAATCACCGACCGCACCCCCGGCAGCACGAGGTCCACCGCCGCGCGCTTTTCCGCCGTGCGTTCCATCCAGGCCATGTCGCCGTGCATGCCTTTGGCCAGCCAGTCGCGCAACCCGGCGCCGGCCTCCGCCCCGACCGCGGCGAAACGCACCTCGTCGAAACCGAGCGCGCGCAATTTTTCGCGCAGCACCTCGCGCCCGGCTCCCCCAACCTGCGACCCGGCGGTCATTTTATGAAATGCGCCGCCTCGAGCCGGTAGACGCGCAGCACGTGGCCGGCGATTTCCCGCAGCGGCCGGCTGTCGGTTAGCACCATGGTGCCGGTGCGGCGGTAGATTTCCTCGCGCTGGGCGTAAAGCTCGCGCAGGCGTTTTTCCCGGTCGTCCACCTGCAGCAGCGGCCGGTGGTTGGTGTGCATCGTGCGCTGCAAGATAGTCTCGATCGGCGCGTGCATGCAGATCACCACCCCGCGGCTGCGCAGCAGCTCCAGCATGCCGGGCGGCACGACCAGCCCGCCGCCGCAGGCGATGATGCAGCGCGACGCCGGGTGGCCGCGCTCGATGAACTCGCGTTCCAGCGCGCGGAAGCGCGGCTCTCCTTCCTCGGCAAAGATTTTCGCCACCGGCTTGCCTTGGGCGCGCTCGATCTCGTGGTCGCTGTCGAGGAACTGGAAGTCCAGCTGCCGCGCGACCTGCCGGCCCACGGTGCTTTTGCCCGTGCCCATGAAGCCCACAAGGTAGAGGTTGGTGTCCGGCGGAGTCATTGGTCGGGCCCCAACGAACACCGCGCGCTGCACCGGCGCAAGTGCAGGTTGCGTCAAGTTCACCCTGTTCAAGCCGTGGGAAAACCGGCACGCTGCCCGCGCATGTCCGCCGCCCCCGACTACACGTTCGCCAGCGACAACACCGCCGGCCTGGCGCCCGAGGCGCTGGCCGCGCTCACCGCCGCCAACCCCGGCCCGGCGCCCTCCTACGGGGACGACGCGTGGACGGCCCGCGCCAAGCGGCTGATCGCGGAATTCTTCGCCGCGGAATGCGAAGTGTTCTTCGTCTTCAACGGCACCGCCGCCAATTCCCTGGCGCTCGCGCAATTTTGCCGCAGCCACCACAGCATCCTCTGCCACGCCATGTCGCACGTCGACACCGACGAGTGCGGCGCGCCGGAATTCTTCACCGGCGGCAGCAAGGTCATCACCCTCGGCGGACCCGACGGCAAGCTGCGCG
This sequence comes from Opitutus sp., assembly GCA_025361365.1. GTDB lineage: Bacteria > Verrucomicrobiota > Verrucomicrobiia > Opitutales > Opitutaceae > Lacunisphaera. Next base: position 6,265 of record JANYAM010000236.1, read on the forward strand.
CCGCGGACCTCGCCCCGGTCTTCGCGCGCGGCCACGGCATCCATTACCCGAAGCCCGGCGCGCTTTCGCTCACGCAGTCCACCGAACTCGGCACGGTCTATACTCCCGACGAGGTGCGGGCACTCGGCGCCGTGGCCAAGGCGCACGGGATGGCCGTGCACCTGGACGGCGCCCGCCTCGCCAATGCCGCCGCCGCGCTGGCGACCCGCGGCGTGACGCCGGCCGACTTCACGTGGCGCGCCGGCGTGGATGTGGTCTGCCTGGGCGGCACGAAGGGCGGCATGAACACGACCGAGGCTGTCGTCTTTTTCAACCGGGAGCACGCCCGCGAGTTCGAGTATCGCGTCAAGCAGGCCGGCCAGCTCGCCTCGAAGATGCGCTTCGCCGCCGCGCAATGGTGCGGAATGCTCGAGGGCGGCGCGTGGCTGCGCCACGCCGCGCACGCCAACGCGATGGCGCAAAAACTCGCCGCCGCGCTCCGCGCCGCCGGGGCGAAGCTCATCGGCGAACCGGAGGTGAACGGGGTGTTCGTCGAGCTGCCACCCGCCACCGTGGCGGCGCTCGAGGCGCGCGGCTGGCATTTCTACAAATTCATCGGCGCGCACGGCTACCGGCTGATGTGCTCGTGGGCCACGCCGCCGGAGGCGATCGACCGCTTCGTCGCCGACCTGCGCGCCGCGCGGTAAGGCCGGTCTCCGACCGGCCGGTATGTCGTGGAGGGCTCAGCTCCAGCTGAGCCGCGGTCCAGCTGGAGCTGGACCCTCCAAAAAAAAGCGCCTCCCGTCGGGGAGGCGCGAAATCGTGACCAGAGGCGGGACTTACTTGCCCGCCGGAGCGGCCGCTTCCTTCGGCATTTCCTTCACGGCGATGACCTCGATCTCGAAGATGAGGGCAGCGCCCGGGGGGATGCCCTGGTTGCCGCTGTCGCCGTAGGCGAGGGACGGCGGGATGTAGAGCTTGGCCTTGCCGCCGATGCCAATTTTCGTGAGGCCTTCGACCATGCCGGCGATGGTGCCGTTGGGATTTTCCTGCGTGGCGACGATCAGGGGCAGGTCAATCGGCTGGCCGCCGTTCGTGGCCGTGCTGTCAAACACCTGGCCGTTCACCAGCGAGCCGGTGTAGTGGATGGTGGCCACCTGGCCGAGCTTAGGGGCCGCACCGGTGGCCGGCTTGAGGATCTCGTAGCGGAGGCCGCTGGGCAGCTCGAGAATGTTCTTGTTCTCCTTCAGCTTGGTGAAGAAGGCGATGTTGTCGTTGAGATTCTGCATGCGCAGCTTGGTCAGGAAGGCCTCGCGCTTGGCGAGGTAGGCCTCCTGCTTGGTCTTCATGAACTCCTGCAGCTGCGCCTGGAGCACCTGGTTTTGCGCCTGATCGTAGGGCAGGTCCTTGCCGCCCATGGCGAGCGTCATGCCGCGGACCACGGACTCGCGGGCGGCGGGCGTGAATTCCATCGCCTCCATCTGGCCGGCGAAGCCGGACTGCAGGATGAAGATGTAGCCGAAGGCCTCCATCAGCTGCGCCTCGGTGAACTTGCCAGCCGGGGCGGCGGCCTTGGCCGGCGCGGCGGGCGTGCTGGCCGGAGCCGAGACGCTCGGGACGTTGAACTTGACCGCGTCTTCTGCGGACACGGCGGTGAGCAGGCCCAGGCTGAGAAGGGCTGCGCTGACTTGGGAGGTGAATTTCATTGCGATGGAGGTAGCCCGGTTGGGAAACGGCCCGGGCGGTTTTGTGCCGTAAAAGGCGCGAAATTGCTCAGGCCCCGGGCAAAAATCAACCCCTTAGGGAGGGCTCCCCCGTGATTCCCCCGCCCAACCCCGGGCTTGTCAGGCCCGGCAACGTCCCCAAAGCTCGCCAATCCCATGAACGAAAACCAATTCTGGCACAGCACCGACGGCCAGATTCTCACCGTCCGCCCGAAAAAAGACGGCCCCGTGGCGCTCACTCTTGTCTTCTGGCCGCGCTCGCCCGCCGAGATGGATTTCCTCAAGGCGCACCTCGCCGAGCTCAAGTTCACCGAGCGCAGCTCCCTCGCGCGCATCGGCATCGAGATGATCACGAAGGGCGCGCCCGCCGTCGACGGCAACCGCCTGACGCTGGAGGCCGAGGCCTTCATGTATGACGAGAGCTTCCCGAACTTCGAATACTTCAAGAAGCTCCTCCGCCCCGGCACGCCCGTCGGGCGCCTGTTTCGCGCCCCTGCCGCCGCCAAGCTCACCTCGGACGAAATCTGGCAAGCCCTGAAGGAGAACCGCCTCAAGCTGCCCAACACCATTTCCATCGACCACGTCGGCCGCGTCTTCCTCACGCCCCACCAGGTCACCTACACCATCAACCCGCGACTGCCGCGCCTGACGTTCGAGCGCATCGTCTCCGGCAACGCCGGCCGCGGCTTCCTCGACAAGGTGCAGCAGCGCCACGACGCCTCGCCGCTCATCATCCCGCCGCGCTCCGGCGTGCTCACCAGCTGCTCCATGTATTTGAAGGAGCACTTCGTCGTCCTCAACCAGGGCCCGGGCAACCTCGGCATCCACACCTCGGCCGTGCTGCTCGACCCGATCAAGACCTTCGGCACGAATATCATGCTCGAGATCTACAACACCGGTGACCAGCCGGTGGTCAACCCGATGGTCTCGGTCGACATCTTCCGCGCCCCCGAAGGCACCGACCCCGAGGTCAAGGCGCTCGCCAAGAAACGCCAGCGCCTCCTCACCACCGCCACCGACATGTTCCGCTGCCTCGACGACAGCCCGGCCGTCGCCACCGGCGAGGCGAAGCCGAAGACCAAGATCACCGTCCGCGGCCAGAGCGCCACGATGGAGAACCGCGCCATTTTCATCCGTGCCGGCGACGAGGACCTGCGAAAGCTGCTCGCCGCCAAGGCCTGCCCGCTCGGTTACCGCACCATGATCCAGGCGCTCGACGCCGCGGCGCCCGACGCCGACACGCTCGTCGTGGATTATTTTCCCGACCTGCTCGAGCACATGGAGCTCATCACCCGCATCGGCGACGTGAAGCTCAAGCGCATCGTCTTCCGCAAGGCTTCGCGCACCCACGGCTACTTCCTCTCAAGCAACGCTCATGCCCGCCTCGACACTTTCGACGCCATCGGCGTCGGCGTCTACTGGTATGACGAGACGACGAAGGACGTCTATATGCACACTTACAAGAAGGACCACGGGTTCTTCGTGCGCGAGGAGATGGCGCAGAAATTCAAGGAGTCCACCGTGCTGGCCTTCTACGGCTCGGCCTACACGCTCGAGCAGGCGGACACCGCGCGCATCAGTGGCCTGGTCGACAAACTCACGGCCTTCATCGGTTCCAACCTCGGCGTGCTCACCGGCGGCGGCGGCGGCGTCATGCGCCTCGCCACCGAGACCGCGCGCTCCAAGGGCGCCCTGACCGGCGCGTGCTTTCTCGAACTCGAGGCCCAGCCGCCCGAGCTCGGCGTGGATTTCTTCAACACCTTTCAGGAATCATCGCGCCACTTCCGCCAAAAATGGTTCGAGGCGGCGGATTTCTGCATCTTCAACGTCGGCGGCGTCGGCACGCTTGAGGAAATCGGCATCGAAATGTGCAACCTCAAGCTCGGCATCCGGCCGCGCACGCCGTATGTCTTCTACGGCGCCGGGTTCTGGAAGGACCTGCAGAAACAGTTCTACGCGATGATCGACCAGAAGCGCGCCCCGGCGTGGATGAAGGACTACGTGCTCTTCACCGACGACGCTGACGAGGTCGTGCGCTTCTACCGGAAGACGCTGCAGGTGCTGTGACCCATGAAGGTCGCCGTCACTCCCCGCGTGCGTCGCGAAGCGGAAAAAAGTTTTTCCCGGGATGACGCGGTGCTCGCTTGCACCGAGCTGGACGACACTGATCTTCCCAACATCTCCAACAATGGTGAACGCGTCCATCTGGCCATCCTGCACCTCGCGGCCGGCGACCCGGCGGCTTTCCGTCGGCATCTCGCTATCGCGCGCACGGACTGGCGCGATGTGCTCGCGGTCACCGGCTTCTGATCTCCGTTAATGTCCACCCTCCCTAAATCCGTTCTGATCGTCGGCTCCGGCGGACGCGAACACACGCTCGCCCGCTCCCTCGCGCAGTCGCCGGCAAAGCCGCGCCTGCTCTG
>JANYAM010000288.1 GCA_025361365.1 Opitutus sp.
TTCGCGCTGGTCGGAGCCTCGCCCGAGGTGCATGTGCGCCTCACCGGCCGGAAGGTCGAGATCCGCCCCATCGCCGGCACCCGGCCGCGCGGCAAGACGACGGCCGAGGATCTCGCGTTTGAAAAGGACCTGCTCGCCGACGAGAAGGAACTTGCGGAACACCTCATGTTGGTTGACTTGGCCCGCAACGATATCGGCCGCGTTTGCAGCTACGGCACGATCAAGGTGCCGGAGTTCAAGACCATTGAGCGCTACTCCCATGTGATGCACATTGTGTCACAGGTGGAGGGACAACTTGCGCCAGAACGCTCCGCTTTCGACCTCATGCGTGCCACTTTTCCCGCCGGCACGGTCAGCGGTGCCCCGAAAATCCGCGCCATGCAGCTGATTGCGCAAAATGAGGGCACCCAGCGCGGTAGTTACGCCGGTGCGCTCGGTTATTTCAGCTACGATGGCAATCTCGACTCCTGTATAACCCTGCGCACTGCATTGGTTAAGGACGGCCAGGTGCATATCCAAGCCGGGGCCGGTATCGTCGCCGATTCGGTGCCGGCCGCCGAATACCAAGAGACGATCAACAAGGCCTCCGCCTTGTTTAAGGCCATAATCCTGGCCGATAAGCTCTCCCGTTGAGCGTCCGCGCGGCACAGAGCCGCGTAATTAGGGTCGGAACAGATCAACCGGGAATTTCCTTCCGCTCTTCGGCATCCAATATGCGGGGAGTCGCGGGGTAATAACCCAGTTGGCTCAAACTTCAGAATTTCTAATCATGCCTAACCGCAAAAAGACTCTCCGCTCCACGGCCGCAGTCACGCTGCCGGCGGATCGTGCCTCAGCCCCCGTTTTAATTCCTTCCGTCGAGGAAGGCCTCACCGTCCGTCCCGAGCTCAAGCCCGCCGCCGCGCCCTCGCAGTTTGACCAGGCTTCCCCGGTCGACCGCCGCGACGAACGCTCGAACCTACAGCTCTATCTTAACGAGATCCGCCAGACTCCCCTCCTGACCATCGCGGAGGAGATCACGCTCGCCGCCCGCATCAAGAAGGGCGACAAGGCCGCCCGCGACCACATGATCAAGGCCAACCTGCGCCTCGTCGTGAAGATCGCCTACGACTACAACCAGATGGGCCTCCCGCTCATGGACCTGATCAGCGAGGGCAACCTCGGCTTGATCAAGGCTGTCGAGCGCTTCGACCCGGCCAAGGGCGGCAAGCTCTCCACTTATGCCGCCTGGTGGATCAAGCAGTCGATGAAGCGCGCCCTGGCGAACCAATCTAAGACCATCCGTCTCCCCGTCCACCTCGTTGACAAGATCTCCCGCATGCGGAAGATGATCGCCAAGCTCACCGATGAGCTCGGCCGCGAGCCCGAGAACGAGGAGATCGCTGCCGAGCTGCAGATCCCGACCGCCAAGGTCGCCCTGCTCAAGACCGTCAGCGTCCGTCCGGCCTCGCTCGACGCCCCCGTCGGCGAGGACGACAGCTCCGCGACGCTCGGCGATCTCGTCGGCGACGAGGCCGCGGTCAGCCCCTACGAGGGCTTGGGCGACAAGAACCTCAAGGAGGACCTCAGCGCCATGGTCAATTCCCTCGACCCTCGCGAGGCCAGCATCATCAAGCTCCGCTTCGGCCTCGAGGGCCAGAAGGAGCTGACGCTCGAGGAGGTCGGCAAGAAATTCAAGGTCACCCGCGAACGCATCCGCCAACTCGAGTATCTCGCCCTGGCGAAAATCCGCCGGCAGATGCAGAGCCATAACAAGATCCGCACCGCCGACGAGGTCGAGGAGGAGCGTCATGCCGAAGAGCGTGCCGAGGTCATCCGCGACTTCGTTTCGAAGGCCGCGGTCGCAGCGCAGTAATCCCAACCACCTAAATCAAGGCGCTCATTTCACGTGAGCGCCTTTTTATTTTTCGGTTGAACCCTATCGGGCCGGCGATTTCCTTCTGCACATGGCCGCTGCGCTCCCAGCCAAGACAACCACCCGCTCGCCGCTTAAAGTCACCACGGCGAACAAGGTTTTCTGGGCGCGGCCGGCCAACGCGGAACTCGACCGAGCCGGCGAATGGCTTCTGAAGAAGCTCACCAACACACGGGCCAGCATTGCGTCCCGTGCCGGCCCTATTTGACACCGGAGCCCTGGAGCTGCTGCGTCGACGGTATCGGCGCGTCGAGTCCCTCGCGCTGAAGAACTATCCCCCCGTGGTGTGCTCGCATGTGGTGGGGGAATACATCTACGCCCAGTTTCAAACCCGGGCGACCGACGCCACCGTGATCGCCGCCCGGCTCTTTCTCGCGCCTTTCGAGATGCTGGCCCAGACCAGCCTGACGCCGGATCTTTGCGCGCAAGTCCGGGCCCGCCTGCTGGCGGAGGGCGTCCCCGCCCCCGATCCCATCTGCTGGATCGCGGCCCATGCGCTGGAGCAGCAGCTGCCCGTGGTGACCACCGACCGCCAATTCCGGCGGGTGGCCGGGCTGCGGGTCCTTTTGATCAAGGTGCCGGCGGATTTGACCGGACAAGAAAAAAGGCGTCCCGCTCTCGCGGGACACCTTTGAAAGGATTTGCGGGGTGAGGGCACCCCGCCTCCATGACCTTATTCCTTCTTGGAAGCCTCGTCGAAGATGTCGCCGAGGTTCGTCAGGTCGGAAGCGCCCGTGCTCTTCGCGAACTGGTCGTAGGTCGCCGTCTCCTGCGCCAATTGCTCGGCGGAGTAGTTGGCGGCCTTGATCGAGAGGCCGATGCGGCGCTGCTCGCGGTCGATCTTGATGACACGGGCGGTGACTTCCTGGCCCTGCTTGAGCACGTCCTTGATCTTGTCCACGCGATCTTCCTGGATCTGCGAGATGTGCACGAGGCCGTCGATGCCGTCCTTCAGCTCGACGAAGGCGCCGAAGGTCGTGACCTTGGAGATCACGCCCGGGACGACGTCGCCAATGCGGAAGAAGGAGTCGATGTCGGTCCACGGATCCGTCGCGAGCTGCTTCATGCCGAGGCTGATGCGCTGCTGGTTCGGATCGACGTCGAGGACGATGGCGTCCACTTCGTCGCCCTTCTTGAGCATTTCGGACGGGTGGTTGATCTTGCGGGTCCAGGACATGTCGGAGACATGCACCATGCCGTCGATGCCTTCCTCGAGTTCGACGAAGGCGCCGTAGGTGGTCATGTTGCGCACCTTGCCGCGGACGCGGGCGCAGACCGGGTAGTTGTGGCGGACCATGTCCCACGGGTTCGGCTCCAGCTGGCGGAGGCCGAGGGAGATCTTCTGCTCTTCCTTCTGGATGCCGAGGACGACCGCATCAAGTTCCTGACCGACCTTGAGCAGTTCGGAGGGTTTGCTGATGCGTTTGGTCCAGGACATCTCGGTGATGTGGACGAGACCCTCGACGCCCGGCTCGAGTTCGATGAACGCGCCGTAGGGAACGAGGTTGACGACCTTGCCGTGGATCTTGGAACCGACCGGGAACTTGTGGTCGATGTTGTCCCAAGGATTGTTCTTGGTCTGCTTGAGACCGAGCGACACGCGCTCTTTCTCGCGGTTGATGTCGATGATCATCACCTCGATCTCCTCGCCCTGCTTCAGCAGCTCGGACGGGTGGCCGATACGGCCCCAGCTCATGTCGGTGATGTGCAGCAGGCCGTCCATGCCGTCGAGGTCGATGAACGCACCGAAGTCGGTGATGTTCTTGACGACGCCCTTGCGGATCTGGCCGGGCTGGAGTTTCTCAAGGAGGTCGCGGCGCTTGTTGACGCGCTGTTCCTCGATGAGTTCGCGGCGCGACAGGACGATGTTCTGGCGCTCGTGATTGATCTTGAGGACCTTGAAGTCGTAAGTCTGGCCGACGTATTGATCCAGGTTCTTGGGGGGCTGGATGTCGATGTGCGAGGCAGGCAGGAAGGAGTCGACGCCGATCGAGACGATCAGGCCGCCCTTGACCTTGGCCTTGACGCGACCGGGGACGATGGAGCCCTCCTGACACTTGACCAGGATGTTCTCCCAATTCTTCTTCTGTTGGGCCTGCTCGTAGGAGAGGATGGGATTGCCCTCCTTGTCCTCGAGCTTCTCGAGGATGACCTCGATGGTGGAGCCGATCTGGAGCTCGCCGAGATCGGAGAACTCATTGGCGGAAATGACGCCTTCCGCTTTGCCGCCGATGTCGACGACGACTTCATTGGCGCGGATTTCGGTGATAACGCCCGAGACGATGGAGCCTTCCTTCAGCTTGTCGAAGGAGCTCTGGGCGAGCAGGTCTTGCATTAACGAACTCATATTAACTGTGTGTCGGAACAACGGCCGCTTACTTCAGGGCGGACGGCTTCCGGCGTGGACCCTTGCGGATCCGTTGGTTGAGGGTTGGACTGTCGGACAAACCGGTGGAAGTGTCGCGGCAACACCGGCTTGACTTAAGAACGCCGCGGAAAGTTCAAAGTCCCTTATCCCCCCGTCCCCGGCAAGAGCAAAATCAGTTTTTCTTGGCCGGACCACCCGCCCCATTCTCATCCAGAACCTGCTGCAGCGTAGCGAAATAAAGCTGGAAGAAACCGTTCTCCCGCAGGGTTTGCTGGCTGGTGCCGCCGACGTGCTCGCTTTGGACCTGCTCGGTCAGGCTCAACTCGACCTCGGTTTTCCCCGGGCCGACGCTGCTCAGATGGAGCTTCGCTGTGAGCTGGCGCGAGTCGGCGAAGGCCGCGCTCGTGTGGATGCGACTGACGGCCTCGAGGTCGACGCTCTTGGAATGCGTCATCTGGAAATCCAGCCGCTTGAACGCCTGCACCGCCGCCACACTGATCGCGGACGGCTCGCCATTGAACACCTGTTGCTTGGGCGGCACTTCGCTGAAGCGGTCGCCCATGGATTCGCAACCGGCGAGCAGCAGGGCGGCAAGGGTCAGGATTATGAGGAAAGCGCGCATGGAATCAGGCCGGCTGTTGTTGGGAGATGCAGTGCAGGGTGCCGAGACCCCAGATCAGGTGGTAGCAGTCGACCGGAATGACCTCCCGTCCCGGAAAGCAGTTCCCGATAATCTCGCAGACCTCGGCGTCGCGCTTCTTCTGCCGGAACTGCGGCACGAGCACGGCGCCGTTGATGATGAGAAAATTCGCGTAGCTCGCCGGCACCTGCTGACCGCGAAAACCAAACGGCTTCGGCATCGGCAGTTTCACGATGTCGAATTTCCTGCCTTTCGGCGTCCGGAATCCCTTCAGGCGTTCCAGGTTTTCCTCGAGCAGCTCGTGATTCGGATCGCGCTTGTTCGGCTCCACCACGGTGATGAATCCGTCGGGCTTGAAGAAGCGCGTGATGTCGTCGATGTGGCCGTCGGTATCGTCGCCCACGATCCCCTCGCCCACCCACAGCACCTGTTTTACCCCGAGGTAATCCATCAGGTTCCGCTCGATCTCCTCCCGGAACAGGTGCGGGTTGCGATTTTTGTTCAGGAGACACTGCTCGCTCGTTAGCAGCAAGCCCTGCCCGTTCACGTCAATCGAACCGCCCTCGAGCACCATGTCGTTCTCGAAGCGGCGCATCCCAAGTTTCTCGGCGATGCGCGGCGGGATCTTGTTGTCCAAGTCGAACGGCGGATACTTGTTGCCCCACGCGTTGTGCACCCAGTCGGTCACCGCGACCTCGCGGGAACGGTCGTTCTTCACAAAGATCGGGCCATGGTCGCGGCACCAGGCGTCGTTCGTCGGGTGGTTGTAGAAAGTGACGCGCGTCATGTCAGCGCCCGCCTTGGCGCAGAGTTGCTTCGCCCGGGCCTGCAATTTCTCGGCGCAATTGATCCGCACCGGTTCGAAGCGGCTGATCTGCGCGACGATGTCGGCGAACACGCCGGGGATCGGCCGGAACTGGCCGGGCCACGTCTCGAGGTTATGCGGCCACGACAGCCACAAGGCAGCTTGCGGCTCCCACTCGGCCGGCATGCGGAAACCGAGGGCGGCGGGCGTGTTGGTGAATTTCGATGCGGACATCTTGGTGCTGATGGAGGGCCCGCGTCTCTGCGGGCCGGCTCGCAGGGACGCGAGCCCTCCACCGGGGATAATCAGTCGATGTAGCGTTTGGTCAGGTCGCCGTAGGCATCGATGCGCCGGTCGCGCAGGAACGGCCAGTGCGTGCGCGTGATGTCCACCTTGCCGAGGTCGATCGGGACGAGGAGAATCTCCTCCCTGTTGACGCTGGCCTTGGCCAGGATCTGCCCGCTGGTGCCGGCCACGAAGCTCTGGCCCCAGAACTCGATGCCGTCGCCGCCGATCGGCGTCTCCGTGCCGATGCGATTGGTGACCGCGACATAACAGCCGTTGGCGACGCCGTGCGAGCGCTGGATGGTTTCCCACGCGCCGTGCTGGTTGGTCCCGAATTCCTTCTTCTCGCTGGGATGCCAGCCAATCGCCGTCGGATAAAAAAGGATCTCTGCTCCCTGGAGAGCCGTGAGGCGCGCGCCTTCGGGATACCACTGGTCCCAACAGATGAGCACGCCGATCTTGCCATACTTGGTCTGCCAGGCCTTGAAGCCCGTGTCGCCGGGGGTGAAATAGAATTTCTCGTAGTAGAGCGGGTCGTCCGGGATGTGCATCTTCCGGTAGATGCCGAGCAGCTTGCCGTCCGCGTCGATGATGACGGCGGTGTTGTGATAGAGGCCGCCGGCGCGCTTCTCGAAGAGCGAGGCGATGATCACGACCTTGTGCTTCTTTGCGATTTTCTGGAAGGCCACCGTGCTGGGCCCCGGGATCGGCTCGGCCAGCTTGAAATAGTCGTGGTTCTCGCTTTGGCAGAAATACTGCGAGCGGAAGAGCTCCTGCGTGCAAATGATCTTGGCGCCCTTCTTCGCGGCCTGTTCGGCCAGGGCGAGGGTTTTTTTCAGATTTTCGGCCGGCGACGCGGCGCAGGCGTGTTGGAGCAGCCCCAAAGTGACTTTCATCAGCCACGAGCGAACGCCTCCGGGCCGGAATGACAAGAAATCTCTCGGCCCCAAGCGCCTGCAGCACCCTGCAACAAGGCTTTGACAACCCGCCGGTTAATTGTAAAAGCAACCCCGACACTCCTCCCTCACCCTACCATGTGCGCCGAACCCCGCCCTCTGATTGTCGTCGTCGAAGACGAGGAAGAGCTGTCGAAAATTATCTCCCAGCACCTTGAGGATGCCGGCATGAATGTGCAGGCCTACAGCCGCATCTCGCCAGCGCTGCGTTTCCTGCAGCACAATTTCGCGAACTTGGTCCTGCTCGATGTCAACATGCCCGAAGGCTCCGGCTTCGATCTCCTCAAGCAGATGCGGGAACAGGACATCAGCACCCCCGCCATTTTCCTCACCGCCAACTCGCAGGACGAGGACAAGGTCAAGGGTCTCAATCTCGGCGGCGATGACTACATCACCAAGCCCTTCAGCTACACGGAACTGATCGCGCGCATCAACGCCGTCCTCCGCCGCGCCGAGGGCCAGGGAGATTTCAACGTCACCAAGAATGTCCGCACTACCGACGGCCCCTTTGAGCTTCTCGGCGTCAAGGTGCACCCGGATCGCCTCGAACTCGATTTCCCCAACGGCGTCACGCTCAAGACCGGCCGCAAGGAACTCGGCATCCTCGCCTACCTGCACACCCACGTCGGCGTCGTCATCACCCGCAAGGAGCTGATCCATTCCGTCTGGGGCATCCACGCCGACATTCGCAGCCGCTCACTCGACCAATACATCGTCAAGGTGCGCGCCGCCTTCGAAAAGAACGGGCTTTCCCTCGACTGCTTCCGGACCGTCCACGGTATCGGCTATATCTTCGAGCCGCCGGCCAAGTAGGACCAGTCTTCGACTGGTCCGGGCCGGTCACAGACCGGCCCTACAATCTCGTCCGCAATCAGGGACTGGCCAGTTCGCAGACTTCCAGCACGCGCAGGAGCGCCGCCTCGAGGTGGTCACGCCGCTTGTAGGCGCCGATCATCTTGGATTTACCTTCCTCCAAACGGTTCAGGAGCGTGGTCATCAGCTCCGTGTCGTAGGCTTTCATCACCATGTCGATAGCCCGTTCCCGGCCCACCTTGGCGATGATGTCTTGCATGGCGGTTTTCTTATCCATGATTGTCTCCTGAACTCATACTCGTTCCCCGCCCCGCGTTGGCAAGTCCGGTTTGCTCGGCGTCAGAACAGCTCTTTCTGTCCCGAATAACGTTCCTTCGCCTCGGTCAGGCTGGACTTCATCTCGAGTTTTTCCAGCAGCGCGAACAGTTCGCCCGCTTGCGGCTCGCCGGCCGCCACGGACGGCAGCGGCGACTCCGCCGGCAGCGTCGTCAGCTTCAGGTTCATCCGCAGCTTGTCGGCCTCCTTGGCGACCACCTCGCGGAAACGCTCGGGCTTCAGCTCCGCCGCGTGCGCGATGATGCCTTCGAGGCTCGCGAACTCCTGGAACCATTTCACCGCGGTCTTCGGGCCGACACCGCTGATGCCGGGAATATTATCCGAGGTATCGCCGATCAGCGCCAGATACTCCGCGATCTGCGCGGGCGGCACGCCAAATTTCTCCACCACCCCGGCCGGGTCGAGCACGCGCCAGCCGAGCTTCGGGTTGGCGGTCGACGGCGGGAGCAGGATCTTGATCCGCCCGTCCACGCACTGCGCAAAGTCCTTGTCGGCACTGACGATAAACACGTCGTGCCCCGCCTTCGCCAGCCGGCGCGCCTCCGCCGCCAGCAAGTCGTCCGACTCCACGCCGTCCAGCTCCACGCCCACGAGGCCCATCGCCCGCGTGAGTTCCTTGATCACCGGGATCTGTTTCTCCAGCGGCTCGGGGGTCTCCTTGCGGTGCGCCTTGTATTCCGGGTGCAACGCCAGCCGGTCCTGGGAGCCGCCAAGGTCGAAGAACACCACCATGGCGTCCGGCTTCTCCTGGTCCTGCAGCCGCCACATGGTCTTCACCCAGCCGTGCAGCGCCCCGGTGGGAAAACCGTCGGCCCGTGTCAGCTCGGGCATCCCATAGAACGCCCGGAACGCCATGTTGTAGCCGTCCACCAAAAGCCATTTCGCCATCGCCCGACGCAAACCGCAAACCCGCGGCGCGTAAACGCAATTCCCCGTGGGCCAGCGAGCTTGCTCGCTGCCCCACGCTCACTTCTTCCGCGGGCTCGGGCCGGCGGGCGTTACGATCGTGGGATTCTGGTAGAGCGTGCCGGGCGTCACACCCGACACGGTCTGCTTTTTCAGCGAGCCGCCGGGGCTGACGAGGTTCGCCGTGACAAAGATCAGCAGGTTGCGCTTCTGCGTGCTCTCGCCCTGGCTGCGGAAGAGCCGGCCGATGCCGGGCAGGCTGCCGAGCACCGGGACCTTGTCGCTGACCTTCTTCACGTCCTCGCGCGTCAGGCCGCCCATGACAATCGTGGCGCCGTCCCAGATCGTCACCTTGGTGGTCACCTCGCGCACGGCAAAGATCGGCTGATAAAACCCGGGCGGGACTGTTACCGTCGTGCCGCCGGAGATGGCGACGCTCGGCCCGCCGTATTCCACGAAGCCCTCGAACTCGGTGACCTTCGGATTCAGGTCGAGGCTCACGGAATAATCGTCTTCCTCCACGGTCGGCGTGACCTTCAGCTCCACGCCGACGTTGCGGGTCGTGAACTCCTGCGGCGTGCCCGAGGTGATCGACACGCCGGCGGAGCCGCCGCCGGAATTACTGCCCGTGCCCACCTGGCTCTGGATCTGGCCGTAGGATTGCGGGTAGCGCAACTCCTGCGCGACGGTGATCGTCGCCGGGTTGCCGGAGAGCACGGTGAGTTTAGGCGCGCTGAGCAGTTCGGTGCCGCTCTTCTGCGAAAGCGCCCGGATCACGGCCTGGACGTCGAATTCGCCGACGATGCCCGCAATGTTCGCCAGGGCGCCGGCGCCCGAGCCCAGCAACACTCCGCCGGGGATGGTCGGGGCCGCGGCGGATAGGTTGACCCCGCCCTCAGGCTGACCGGTGCCGGAAATGGAGATCTGCTGGGAGGTCGTCGCGTTGCGGAAAGCGTCGGCCAGCGTGCGGTTGATGCCGTCACCTGTCGTGTAGGTCGCTTGGGCCGCGTTGTGCTGGGTGGCCTTCGTCGCGATGTTCCATTGCACGCCGAGTTCGTCGAGCGCGCCCTGTTGCACTTCCATGAACTTCGCCTCGATCTCGACCTGCCGCACGTCGTTGTAGCGGTTCAGGATGTTCCGCATGCGCTCGAGGTTACGCGGGGTCTGCGTCGCGATGAGCTGCGAGCCGTCAAAGGCCAGCGTGCTGCCCTTCACGCCCTCGAAGCTCACACCTGCCAGCTGCAGGAAATTCTGGATGGCCCGGCCCTCGCTTTCCGTGGCGATCGTCGCCGCCGCGGCGCCGCCGGCCAGCGGGTCCGCGCCAACCGCGGCGTGAAGCGTCGCTCCCTTCCCTGTCAGGCGGAGCACCGTCGAGCGCGAGACCGGGAAGAACTGGGTCTCCATTGTCGACTGCTCGCCGCCGGGGCGCACAATAACGGCGTCCACCTGCACCTCATATTGGTAGCCGACGGAGTCGGTGATGAAATCGAGCACGCGTTTCAGCGGAAGGTTGCGCAGCGTGATGCTGACGACCGGGTTGGCGTTGCTCTGGTCGAGCAGGACGATGTTCACGCCCCCGGGGCTGGTGCCGGTCCGGTCGAATTCCTCCGAGATGACGCTGAGCGTATTGACCACGCGGCTGAGCTCCATGCCGCTGAAGTTCACGCTGGGGAGCACGATCCTGTTCAGCTTCTCCAGCAGCGGCGAGGTTCCCGTACGCGGGACCTCGCTGGCGGGTTTCTCCTCGAACACGGCCGGCCGCTGCCACGCCTTGTCCACCTCCTTGATCATCTGGCCGCTGGTGCGCGCCCGCGCGGAACTGGTGGTCGCCTCGCGGGCGATGCGGGCCAGGAAATACTTGGCGGCCGCGTTGCCGGGAACGATCGCCTCAACCTGCCGGAAGGTATGGGCGGCGGCGGCCGATTCCCCCGCGAGATACTGGCTGCGGGCCCGCGCGATCAAGCGGGAAACTTCGCTCGCAGGCGCCGGAGAGGGGGCCACGGCCACCGGCTCCTCCACCTGGTCCGGTGCCGCCGGCTCGGGAGCCGCGGCCGTGCCGGGAACGGTCAGGAGATATTTATCGCGGGCCGCAGTGATCTCCGCCTTGGCGATGCAAAGCTCGGCGATGACGTCTTTGGTCAGGTTGTTCTCGGGCAGGCTCGCCCGCGCGCGGTCCAGCGTGTCGAGGGCCGCGGAAAACTGGTTCTGCCGGGCCAGGGCCCGGGCCTCCTTGGTCGCGGTGCCGGCGGCGATGAGCAGGCGGCCCATCCGGTCCTCCTCCGCCCGGGCGAGCTGGTCGGCCTCGGCGAGCAGGGCGGAACTGGCGGCGGGAACCGGCGTGCCGCCCACCACGATGTTTTTTTTCGCCGGCAGCCAGTTCAGGCTGGCGAGCAGGCGCTTCACCGTCTCGTCGTTCGGGCTGAGCGCGAGCAGTTTTTCCAAGCTCCTGCGGGCCTTGGCCGTGTCCCCGGTGTCGCGGGCCTGCAGGGCGGCGGAGAGCAAAAGGATCTTCATCTCCGCGGCATCTGGGACGGCGGGCAGCGCCGCGAAGACGCGGCCCGCAACGAGGATGAGCAGCGCGACGAAAAGACGGACGGGACGGTTCATGCGGAGGGAGATCAGTTGCCGTCGGTGGCGAGGGCGGTCTGGGACGAGACGGGAAATTTCCGGGGCTTGGCCGCGAGGCCCCCTTCCTTGCCCGCCGGCCGGAGGATCCGCGTCTCGGGCAGCGGCACCCCCGGGGTCTGCTTCGCCACGATCACCTCGGGTGGCTCGAGCTGGATACGCTCAATGCGATATGTGGCGTTGTCGTCGGCAAAGGCGTCTCCCTCATGCAGGGTCCGGGGCGCAGCGCCCGCGGTGGACAGGCGTAGCACGGCGAGCGGCGTGTCGGTCAGCTTGCGCTTGCGGCTGTCGAGCCCGACCTCCTCGCCCGTCCTCTCGTCGAGCAGCACGGCGAGGGCAGCCACGTCGTATACCGGCAGCGCATCGGGGTTCGTCACCTCGACCTTCCGCACGTCGAAACTTTTCAAGGTGAGGCCGAGCGACTCAAAGCGCCGGCCGCTGCGCGCGAGCAGGGTTTCCGGCTGGCCCGGGCTGACCAACGCCGCGAGGTAGTCGTCCGGCGCGCCAAAATAGCCGGCCAGCTGCAGCCGGTAGGGCTCGAGCTTCACGGCGAGCAACTCGAGGCCAAACGGCGTGCCGCCGTCGGCAAGGTTCAACTGCGGCGTGACGGTGAAGGACCGGGCAAGCGGGTTGTAATAGATGACAGGCGGGGTGAAGACCTCGTAGAGCCAGCCGCTGCCGCTCGATTGCGTGGACGGCTGGGTCCAGACCGCCCGCTTGGCCTCTGGGGAGGTCAGACCGGAAGGGACGTAAGCCGCGCCGGACACGTCGACCGCCACGGGCTGGTGCCGCAGCCGCACGAGTTCCGCCCGGTGCGACCACACCCACCCGCCGCTCACGGCCAGCACGGCAGCCGCGAGCGCGACCAGTAGTTTGTCGTAATTGGCCTTGATGAACTGGCTCATGGGTTGGACGGTTCGGGCGGGGCCAGCGGCTCAACCCATTCCACGACGACCGCAAACTTTGAAAAATTCTGCGCCACCAAGGGCACCGGGGCGCCGGGGGCGAGACCCGCGGGCGGCGTGGCCTCGCCCGCCAGAGGCTCCACTTCCACGCGGCGCGCGATGATGGGCAACGGCAGGACCGCGAGGTTGTTCAAAAACGTCCGCAAGGCCGGGGTCTGCCCGGTGAACTCGACCCGGAAGGCCATGCTTTCCACCCGGCCGGGCACTCGCAGTGAACCCGGTGCGTCGAACTCGAAAAAATCCGCCGCTACTCCCCCGGCAGCCGGTGCGCCCGGAACGGAAGCCGGGGGCTGACCGGGCTGGTTGCGCCAGGCCCTTTGCGCGGCAGTCAGGGGCCGCTCGCGCTGCACGCTCACGAGCGCGCGGGGCCGGGCCTCCAGGAGCGCTTCCACCAGACATTGGCCGACCAGCCGCTGGCGAAACACCGCTGGCACCAAGTCCGCCTCCGGCCCCTCGTTCGAGTGGGTGGCAAACCCGAAGCGCTCGTCGGGCTTGAGGGCCACTCCGGCACGCGCCGCCGTGGCGCGTAGCTTCTCAATGAAGGCCGCAAGGTCGAAATAGGCGTCGATCGGTTTCACGGGCAGTGGCGTCGCGAGGATTTTCGGCGCGCGGCCCTGCAGCGCCGTGCGCAGGTCCGCGAGCACTTCGTCCGCTTGAGCGAGATCCCGGTTGATGGCCTGCTCGTTCGCCACGCTCAGTGTCGGCGATTGCCGCCCCAGCCAGTCGCGCTCCTGCTTTTTCTGCTCCAACCCCGCCAGCGCTCGCGTCCCCAGCTGCCGGGCCTGCGCCAGGAACCAGCCCTCTGCCGCGATCGACAACGTGCAGGCCAGCAGCACGGCCCCCAACAGCGGATTGCGTTTCAGCCAGTTCATCGCACGGCCTCCGGCGTTTGGGTTTTTAACACAGAGGACGCGGAGAATGAAGCCTGAGGTCTGTCGTTCACTATCCGGGTAATTCCATCCACAAGCCGAGGAGCATGAAAATTGATCAGCAGGCCCAAAGGATGCCCAGTCTCCCAAATATACGAGAGCACCTGGGCCTTGTGCACGGGAAGCACTGCTTCGATGGCCTTTAACTCCACCAGCACCCGATTCTCGATTATCAGATCCACTCGAAATCCACTTTCGATGGTAATACCTTTGTAGATCACTGGAACGGAAACTTGGCGGGATATCCTGAGATTCTGCAGCTCCAGCTCATGGGCGAAGCAAGCTTCGTAGGCCGACTCCAGCAATCCCGGTCCCTTCTCGCGGTGAACTTCAATTGCCGCACCGATGATCTGCTGCGTGAGTTGGTTGATTGTCTCTAGGTTCACTCTGAGTCCTCTGTGTTAAAAACAAAACTTAGAGCGGCCGGACTGGGTCGGCGACGAGCACGCAGTCGAATTTCAGGATGCCGGGCTGCTCGTGGTCGAAGCGCTCGGCTTCGACGCGGGCGACGAAGGGCAAGCCCACGAAATTCGCCAGCAGCGCCTTCACGCGGTTGAAGGTCTCGGGGCTGACCTGCGAGAGTGGGTTGGTCTGGTCGAGCATGCGGCCCGACACCGCCAGCTTGAGCGGAGCGCCGGGCGCGGACAGCACGGACATTCGCTCCAGCCAGACGTCCTCGACCTTCACCAGGCGGTCCTGGAGGTCGGCCAGGAGCATCAGCCAACCGATGCGGCGGTCATGGATGCCCTGCAGCTGGGCAACCTGTTGCTTGAGCTCGGCGAGCTTCTGCAGGTTGGCGCGATTGCGGGCATCGCGCTCGCGCAGGGGCGCGAGTGCGCGCTCTATGGCATCGGTCTTGTGCCGCGCCGCTGCCGCTACGGCGCGGAAATGAAACAACGGAGGCAGCAACACCAGCGTGGCGAGAAAGGCCGCGGTCGCCAACCAGGGCTGCCGTCGGCGCAGGCTTTCTTGGCTCCGGAGCCGTGACGGCAAGAGATTGAGCGAGGGCAATCCCGGCCTCAGCTGGATCACGGCCGCGCCAGCGAGGTCAGTCAGCATGAGCGCCTGCTCGGTCGCGTTTGAGCGGACGGCATCGGGTCCGACCTCGATGGCCCCGAGCACATCAAGGCGATCAACCGGCACCTTGAGCTTCGCGGCCAGGGCCTCACTGAGCCCAGCGAGCCGTGCTCTGCCGCCAGTGAGGTAAATTCGCACCGGATTTTCCATGCCGCTCTGTCGCTTGAAAAACAACCCCGACCGAATGATTTCCTGCGCCAGCCGCGTGGCGAACGTTTCCCTGGTGTCGGCAGTCTGACTGGCCAGCGCGAAGGTGCGCGCGACAAATCGGGCCCCTTCCACCTGGAGCAGCGTGGTGGACCGGGCGCCGAGGTTCAGCACGAGGGCCGGCTCCTTGGGCGTGGCGTACACCAAGCGGAACGCTGCGAGGGTCGCCAACGGCAAGGGTAGAATCAATCGCGGCACGAAGCCCGCCGCCTGCACAGCAGCGCATAAGGGTTCGACTGCCTCGAGCTTGGCCGCAGCTAATAGCAACTCCTGCTCGTGATCGTATTCAGCTGTGGTGACGCTGTCCCAAACCACGTCCGCCAGAGCGAATGGAATGTTTTGCTCCGCCTCGAAGGCAATGACCTTGGCGAGCTTGGCGGATTCAATCCGCGGGACGCGGATGAATTTCATGAGCACAAGGTGCGGCGGCAGGACGATGGTCACCGGCCCTTTGCGCATAACCCGCCCTCCCAAGGTCATCAGTGCATTACTAACCGCGTGCAGCCAGCTGGTCTCGGCCATGCCGGCTAGGTCAATCGAATCATGGTTCTCCAGCCTGATCCGGTCTCGGCGGCGGCTGAATGCGGCGAACGCCAGTCGACTGGCGCCGCACTCGATCACTATTTCTCGAAAACTCATGGGCTCAAATCCTCCTGGCCCGTAAGTCACGTTACCAAGTGCCGGCCCGAGCTTCGGCGACCGAATCCACCTTATGGCAGGCGGTGTTTTGCGCTGGGCCACCCAGGTCAGCGGGTTTTGTTTGCACGCCAGAGGCGGCTGCTCTCACGCTATCGTCACATGGCTTTTGTCCTGCCCTACAAGATCAGCGTGCTGGTCTTTATTGAAAACGCCGCCGGTGAGCAGTTGCTCATGCTGCGGGCCAAGCAGCCCAATCTCGGCGTTTGGACGCCGATCGGCGGCAAACTGGAAATGACCACTGGCGAATCCCCCTTTGAGTGCGCCGTGCGGGAGACGGAGGAGGAGACCGGCCTGCAGGTCACGGCCGCCGACCTGCACCTCTTTGCCATGATCGCCGAGAAGGCTTACCAGGGCGACACCCACTGGCTGATGTTTCTTTTCCGCTGCCGCAAACCAATTGACGCGCTGCCGCCGGACATCGCCGAGGGGAAATTCGCCTTCTTCTCGCGCGAGAAAATCAAGGACCTGCCCATCCCCGAGACCGACAAGGCCGCGCTCTGGCCGATTTTCGACCAATACCGCGACAGTTTCGTGGCGCTGAAGGCCGACTGCACCGCCTCGCCCATCAAGATAACGGTCGAACAGATCACTGCACCGCGGTAAGCCAGGGTCCTGCGCAGGGTGCGGGCCGCCTTGGCCCGGTTTGACTCCCCAGCCTCTCTTACCCTTTGACGACCCGAGTCTGCGGGTCACCGCTTCCCGACTCCCGCGTCCGGCGTCGCCGCAAATACTCCTCGGACAGGGCACGAATTTCGGGAGGTAAACCGCGAATGGCCTTCGGCGTCACGCGCGCCGCGTCCTTCTCTGTGTCATCACCCTCGGCGCCCGTCTTTTCGCTCGCGGTCGCCGCGGCCGGTTCCGTGAGCTGCACGTGGGCTTGCTTCAACCAAAGGGTGATTTCCCGGGCGCCCTGCATGATGGTCACACTCTGCGTCATCGGATCATATGATTTTACCTCCAGGCCGGGCCCGCGCCCTGGCACGGAAATCCACTGGGAGGTTCGCGACTGGGGATCGAACAGGCTGATCATCAGCTCACCATTGTCATGCACGAGGCCCCGGAATTCCGGTTGCGCCGATGTTGCGCCGGACGTTGCCGCCCGCGGCGACCCGAAAGGAGAGGCCGTCAGCAGGTTGTTCCATTCCTCGGCCACCAAGGGTGCGGCGGCCAATAGGGAAAGACCCAAGCCTGTTACCAGCCGATGTTTTAATGCCCGGTTCACTTCGAGGTCTTCAGTCAATCCTTCGGACCGGTTCAGGCAAGCGTTCAACCATCGCCGCTTCGCCCGCCTCACCCGCCTTGCCGGCGACGCAAACCAGAGGCCTGAAGGTA
Source organism: Opitutus sp. (assembly GCA_025361365.1). Lineage (GTDB taxonomy): Bacteria > Verrucomicrobiota > Verrucomicrobiia > Opitutales > Opitutaceae > Lacunisphaera. The sequence continues at coordinate 16,859 of JANYAM010000288.1, forward strand.
ATAAATGGGTGCCTGACCAAGACGTAACGCAAAGGCGCCAAGGCGCAGAGAAAGCCAATGCCCTTCGCGCCTTTGTGTCTTTGCGTTAAAGATAAACTTTCGCTTGTCATCCTGCCTCTTTGGCTGGAAGACAGAATCCTGCGCTCCAGATATTGCTTCAAACTCAAACTATTTCCCTGTGACCAAGAAACCCGCTCCTACGAAAAAGGCCGAAGTCGCTGGCTATAATGCCCGGCAGGCCCCCATCAACGCCAAGCTCGGGAACGACGAGCTGATCGCCCTCTACCGCGACATGGTGCGGATCCGCCGCTTCGAGGAGCGCTGCCTGCGGAGCTACCAGCAGGGCAAGATCGGCGGCTTCCTCCACCTCTACATCGGCCAGGAGTCCATCGCCGTCGGCGTCGTCTCGGTCATGGGCAAGAACGATCATGTCATCACAGCCTACCGCGACCACGGCCACGCGCTCGCCGTCGGCATGGGCATGAACGAGATGATGGCCGAGAACTACGGCAAATATACCGGCTGCTCCAAGGGCAAGGGCGGCTCGATGCACTATTTCGACCCGTCGCGCAATTTCTGGGGCGGCCACGGCATCGTCGGCGGCCAGATCCCGCTCGGCACCGGCCTCGCCTACGCCCTCAAATACAAGGGCCTCAAGGGCTGCGCCCTCGCCTTCATGGGCGACGGCGCCGTCAATCAGGGCGCGGTCCACGAATCCTACAACCTCGCGGCCCTCTGGTCGCTGCCTGTCATCTTCGTCATCGAGAACAACGGCTACTCCATGGGCACCTCGCAGGAGCGCTCCTCCGCCGGCCCGAGCCTCGCCCAGCGCGCCGAAGGCTATGGCATGAACTGGGACATCATCGAGAACGGCCACGACGTCCTCGAGGTCCGCGACAAAGTCGCCGCCGCCATCAAGCTCGCCCACGAGAAGTCCCTCCCGAGCGTCCTCGAAATTCGCACCTACCGCTACCGCGGCCACTCCGTCGCCGACCCCGACACCACCTACCGCGACAAGAAGGAGATCGAGGAATACAAGGCCACCAAGGACCCGCTCATGTTCTGCCAGAACCAGCTGCTGGGCGAAAAGGTGCTGACCGACGAGCTCATCGCCAAGATCGACGAGGCCGCCCGCGCCGAGGCCGAGACCTCCGCGCAGTTCGCCGAGGCGAGCCCCTTCCCCACCGTCGAGGACATCCAGAAGGATGTCTATTGGGAGGCCGACAATCCCGCCGACCGCAAGTCGCAGGGCACGCTCTTCTTCAACTGAGCCGCCGACTCTCCGTCTCTCATCTCTCAACTCTCAGCTCTCAACTTTCCGTCCCATGCCTGTCATCTCCTACCGCGAAGCCCTCCGGGCCGCCATGTCCGAGGAAATCGAACGCGATCCGAACGTCGTCCTCATGGGCGAGGAAGTCGCCCAGTTCAACGGGGCCTACAAAATCTCCGAGGGCATGCTCGAGAAATACGGCCCCAAGCGCATCGTCGACACGCCGATCTCCGAGGCCGGCTTCATCGGCATGGGCGTCGGCGCCGCCATGCTCGGCCTGCGTCCCGTCATGGAGCTGATGTTCTTCAGCTTCTACTCGGTCGCCTTCGACCAGATCTTCAACAACGCGGCCAACATCCGCTACATGTCCGGCGGCCTGATCAACTGCCCGATCGTCCTCCGCGGCCCCGCCAACGGCGGCACCAACGTCGGCGCCACCCATTCCCACACGCCCGAGTCCATCGCCGCCTACCACCCGGGCATCAAGGTCGTCGTCCCGTCCAACGCCTACGACGCCAAGGGCCTGATGAAGTCCGCCATCCGCGACAACGACCCCGTGATGTTCATGGAGAACACCATCCTCTACGGCGAGACGATGGAGGTGCCGGACGGCGAGTATCTCGTGCCGCTCGGCAAGGCCAGCGTCCTCCGCGAGGGCAAGGACCTCTCCATCATCGGCCACGGCCGCGCCATCCAGATGGCCCTCAAGTCCGCCGACCTCCTCAAGGAGAAGCACAACATCAGCGCCGAGGTCATCGACCTGCGCTCGATCCGCCCGCTCGACGAGGAGACCATCCTCAACTCCGTCAAGAAGACCAACCGCGCGCTCTACGTCGAGGAATCCAAGCCCTTCTGCTCCGTCGGCGCCATGGTCGCCGCCATCATCTCGGACAAGGCCTTCGACTACCTCGACGCCCCGGTCAAGCGCCTCAACTCGATTGACGCACCCGCCATCTACAGCATGCCGCTCGAGAAGCTGCAGCTACCCTCCGTCGACCGCATCTACCAGGCCGCGCTCGAAACCCTCAAATAAGTGGGCCAGCCAGCTCGCTCGCGCCTTCCGTTTCTCACCCTCACTCTCACTTTCACTCTCACTCCCCCAATCCCATGGCCGACATCATCGATATGCCCAAGCTCAGCGACACCATGACGGTGGGCACGCTGGTCAAATGGCTCAAAAAGGAAGGCGACGCCGTCAAGGCCGGCGACATGCTCGCCGAGGTCGAGACCGACAAGGCGACGATGGAGCTCGAGACGTTCTTCACCGGCACGCTGATCAAGATCTACGCCCAGCCCGGTTCCCAGGTCGCGATCGGCGCCCCGCTCTGCGCCATCGGCAAGCCCGGTGAAGCCGCGCCCGACCTCGGCAGCGCTCCCGCGCCGGCACCTGCCCAGAAGACGGAAGCTCCTGGTTCGAATGTAGGGTCGCCGCTTGCCGGCGGACCGTCTCCCACAGCTGCTCCGGCACAAGCCACAGCCCCTGCGCCCGTGGTTGCTGCTCCGAGCTCCCCGCTCCCTGCTCCCAGCTCAATGGCCGAAGGCCGCCTGAAAATCTCTCCCCTCGCGAAGAAGATCGCCGCCGACCAGAAAGTCGACGCCTCGCGCCTCACCGGCACCGGCCCGCACGGCCGCATCGTCAAGGCCGACGTCCTCGCCGCCGCGGCGAATCCCGCCCTGCTCAAGTCCGCTGGTGGTCCCGCTGGTTCGACTTCAGGTTTCAGGTCTCAGGTTTCAGGTTTCCCTGGATCGGGCAGCCCGATCCAGCCGGACCGGACCGTCCCCGTCTCCACGATGCGCGGCGTCATCGCCAAGCGCATGGTCGAGTCCACGACGACCATCCCCTACATCTACGTCGACATCGAGATCGACATGGAGTCGCTGCTGGCCATCCGCACCCAGCTCAACACCGGCCTCGAGGCCCAGGGCGTGAAACTCTCGGTCAACGACTTCGTGCTCAAGGCCTGCGCCGAGGCGCTGCGCCGCGTGCCGGCCGTCAACAGCTCCTGGCAGGGCTCCGGCGTCCAGTATTTCGGCGCCGTGCACATGGCCTTTGCGGTGGCCCTGGAGGACGGCCTCATCACCCCGGTCGTCCGCGACGCGCATGCCAAGTCCGTCTTTCAGATCAGCACCGAGGCCAAGGCCCTCGGCAAAAAGGCCAAGGAGAAGAAGCTCGCGCCGAACGATTACACCGGCGGCACCTTCTGCGTCTCCAACCTCGGCATGATGGGCATCCCGAAGTTCACCGCCATTATCAACCCGCCTAACTCCGCCATACTCGCCGTTGGCACCACGGTCACCAAGCCCGTCGTGAAGCACGGCCAGATCGTCGTGGGCCAGACGATGACCGTGACGCTCAGTGCCGACCACCGCGTCTTCGACGGCGCCGTGGCCGCGCAGTATCTTGGCGCCTTCAAGGATCTGATGGAAAAGCCGGCGCTCCTCCTAGTTTAATGGAGGGCCCGCGTCCCTGCGGGCCATTTCCTCTCAAGGCGCGCCACCCGGCGCGCCTCGTTTGTTTTTAACACAGCGGTCCCAGAGATCACAGTGGTCGATCTGGGCTCCTGTTAGGTATATGAGATCTAGGATCAGTTCTGTCACATTCGGGGATGAAATTCCGCTTCTGGAGAAAGAAGGATCCGAACCCATCCGGGAGGAGGATCCAAGCGAGCGCAGTTCCACGCTCGTTATCGCGGTCCTCTCCCTCTTCGCCGTGATCGCCAGTAGCTGGGTCCTGGTTTACGCCCTGCCCGCTGACCGTTGGAGCATTTAAACAAGATCGTAGCCGGACGAATGCAAAGAGCGCAAAGGTAACCTTTCAGGGCATTCCCCTCCGTGATCTATGCGTTCTTTCGTGGCAAAATTTCTGGTTTAACAGCGCTACCGCGCTTGGCCCCGCCCGGTTTAAAGCACCCGTTAAACGCAAAGACGCGAAGCCGCAAAGAAAGCCCTTCGCGTCTCTGCGTCTTTGCGCTAAATCCTCAGGTTTCCGATGCGCGCTTGCGCGCATCGGCTTCGATCAGTGCCTTGAGCGCATCGAGCGTCGCCTTGGCCTTCGCTTTCGCGGCGGGCAGGTCCGCGGCGCCCTTCACCGGCTCCTGCGCGAAGAGGTAGAATTTCATCTTCGGCTCCGTGCCGCTGCCGCGCGCGGCGAATGAATACCCGTTGGCGAGCGTGACAAGGTAGAGATCCTGCGCCGGGATGAGTTCACCATCCGTGTCGTAGAACTTCTCGCGGCCGAAGTCCTGGAACTTCGTCACCTTCGTGTCGCCAAACGCCTTGGGCGGGGCCGAACGGTAGGTGTCGAGGATGCGCTTGATCTTCGCCGCACCGCTGGCGCCTTCGTAGTAGATGTTGATGACACCCTCGAGGAAGAAGCCGTATTTCAGATAAATCTCGTCGAGGTATTCCGGCACCGTCAGGCCGCGCGATTTCACCCACGCGCAGACCTCGGCGAACATCAGGCACGCCGCGTTGCCATCCTTGTCGCGCAGCAGGTCGTTCGGCAGGTAGCCGTAGCTCTCCTCGGTGCCGAAGAGGTAGAACGTGCTGTGCTTCTGCAAGAGCGCGGCGCGCTCCTTGAACGGCGTGCCATCATAATCGAAACCCGGGCCCATCGCCTTGGTGAGCTTCTCCTCGTAGCCGCGCATCTTGCCCGCGATCCACTTGAAACCGGTCAGCGTATTGATGACCTTCACCTTGTGGCCGGCGCCAATCGCATCCTGCAGCGGCGTGGTGACAAAAGTCTTGATGATCGCGGCCGACTGCGTGCCGGCCGCCGGGATCCAGCCGAGCTCCTTGTATTTCGCGATGCGATAGTCGGCCATCAGCGCGCCGACCTGGTTGCCGGTGAGCAGCTCGAGCTGGCCGGCTTTGTTGCGCACCGCCGCACCCATGCGGTCGTCATCGGGGTCCGTCGCCATCACGAGGTCGTGGCCGCCCTTGTTGGCGAGCGCGAGCGCCAGCGTCATCGCCTCGGCGTTCTCCGGGTTCGGCGACTTCACCGTCGGGAAACGCGGGTCAAAGGCCAGTTGCTCCGGCACCGGCGTCACGTCTACGCCGGCCTGCTTGAGCAAGGGGATGGCCGAGACCGCACCGACGCCGTGGATGTTCGTGTAGACCACCTTCAACGGGGCCTTCTTGAAAATCGTCGGGTCCAACAAGGCCTGGGCCGCCGTCGCGAGATAAGCGGCATCGGCCTGCGACCCGAGCGTGGTGACCTTGGTGATGTCTTTCTTCAGGAATTCGTGCACGGCCGACAGCGGCACGGCATCCACCTCGGCGATGATGCCCTTGTCGTGCGGCGGCGTGACCTGCGCGCCATCATCGAAGTAGGCCTTGAAGCCGTTGTCGTGCGGCGGATTGTGGCTCGCTGTGATGACCACGCCCGTGTGCGCCTTCAGGTAGCGCACCGAGAAACTCAGCTGCGGCGTCGAGCGCGGGCCGTCGAAGATCACCGCCTCGCCGCCCAGCTTCGTCCAGGTGGACGCGGCCAGTTCGCAAAAATGCCGCGAGAAATGCCGGATGTCGTGCGCGATGACGATCTTCGGCTTGGCCTTGCTCTTCTGCGCCGCGAGGTATTTCGCGATGTAGCGGTGCAGGCCGATGATGGCGCGGGTCAGGGTGAATTCATTGAGCAGGTTGCTACCGACGTTGGCGTGCTCGGGCGAGCCGGTGGCGCTGAGCGTGCCGGTCTCGGCCTTGGCCGCCACGCGGCCAATGGTGCGGCCCCGCATGCCGCCGGTGCCGAACTCGAGGTAGCGGTAGAAGCGGTCGTTGAGTTCGCTCCATTCGCCGCGCTCGATCAGCTCGGCCAGGCTCGCCTGCGCCCAGGCGGGCAGGCCGCCCTGCAGCCAGGCATTCAGGTTGTCGGCGGCGCTTGCCATCAGTTTGCCGTCCTTGACGGCCGCGGAAATTTTATCGATGGAGCTCATAAATTCAGAGACCTGAAACCTGAGACCTGAGACCTGAAAAGGAAATGCCGAAAACAGGGGCTGCCCAAATTCCGGTTTCAGCGGAAGGCTTTCCGGCTCTTAGCTCCGAAATTTCAGGTCTCAGGTTTCAGGTCTCAGGTCTCCATCTCGAGTCCTACTCGAGATACAGCCCGTCGGCGACGACCGGCTTGATCGGCAGGGACTGCCAGCGCGCAGTGAACGAGTCGGTGTCATACCCGAAGAGCGGGGAGATTTCCAACCCGCATTTGGGCAAACCGGTGGCGTCGTTCTCGACCGTGGCACCCACGGCCCTCAGCCAGCGTGCAAACTGCCGGAGTTGGTCGTCGCGGCAGGTCTGCGGCGAGTCGACGCCCTCGGCGTTCTTGACCGGGCTGAAGTCGTCCGCCCGGGCCGTCTCGATCACGATGGAGTTGTCGGCAAAGGGCAGCGCATCGAAGACGAACATCTCGAACTTCACGCCGTTGGCCGACGACGGCCGGACGACGGCGCCCTTTTCATCGATAGTCTGGATCTTCTTGTCTGCGCGGTGAAAGGGCAAGGTCGGCACGGAAGCAGCCGTCGGGAAACCTGAAACCTGAGACCTGAGACCTGACGCCGAAACCTGAGTAGAAGACAAAGAAGCCTTGGGATCGGACCCTTCAGGTTTCAGGTTTCCGGTTTCAGGTTTCTGTTCGCCCGTCGCCATGCGGCGGGCGAACTCGCGGTCGATGATGTGGATTGCGATGCTGCCGGCGCTGTAGCGGAGCGACCCGTCGGCGTTCGTCTCCCGCTGCATCGCCATCGGCATGTCGCTGTATTCTACCACGACGACCTTGCCGTTCTGTCGGCAGAAATGCCCCACCTTCTCCTCGGGATAGGCCTTGGGGACCATCTTGCTCGACATGCCGGACTTCGCCAGCAGGTGAAAACCAATGAAGGCCGGATCGATGCAACGCACCAGCGGGTTGTCCACCTGGAAGTAACTGATGGTGTCGATGCCTTCTTTCGCCATCAAATCGAGCGCTCCGCTGCGATGCAACGCGCGCAGCGAGCCGCCATGACCATCGGGACTCAAGGCGAGCGACGAACGCGTCTCGAGCAGGATCTTGCCGTCGAAACCCACCGCCGGCATGCGACCCTGGCGGAAGAAATGCACGCGGGCTTTGTCCAAGCCGAAGAACTTGTTCGCCGCGAAGAACTGCTCCGTCTGCTCGTGGTTGGCGTGGCTGGTCATGATGAACCAGTGTAGTGGCTTCCCGTAGCGCAGGCCGGCCGCCTTGATCTTTTCGGCGAAGACTTGGAAGAGGGGTTTATTTTTGAGCGGCGTGACGGCAAACGTTCCTTTCGGGCCGTCGTAGCCGAGGCGCGTCCCCTGCCCGCCCGCCACTGTGAATGCGGCCACGCGGCCCCCGCGCAACGCCGCTTCGCCCGCGGCCTTGGCCGCCGCCCACTTCGCCGGGTCGCCGTGCCCTTCGGAGCCCTTGGGCGAAGTAGGGCCGCCGTTCTCCGGCAGGCGCTCGCATGGCGCTGGCGCGAGGCCAGCAAGGTTCACGCCCGCCCCGCCTTGGTTCAGGACCAGCGTGCGGTTCAGGCGCTCGACCTCCACGAGATCGATCTCGGCCGCCTGGTTGGCCAGCGCGGCGCGTTCGCTCGGTGGCAGGAAATCCCAGAAGGCAAAAACCTGGCCCTGGCCGGCGGCTTGGTAGGAGGCGATCAATTGTTCAATTTCCATGGCGGGATTCAGGAATTTTCGCCGCGGATAGCGCGGATGATACGGATAAATGAGGAGTCGGGTTACATGTTCCCATCCGTGCCATCTGCGTTATCCGCGGGAATGCATTGGTCGTCATCTTCATTTCTTCTCCTCTTCGAACCTAAAAACAAACTCCGCGCCCTTGGCGTAGCCGAGCTTCTGGCGGATCAGTTGTTCGACCAGGACCGGATCGTGGCGCAACTGCTCCAGGTATTTTTCCTGGGTGGACAGCCGCGCTTCCGCGTCGGCCAGCCGGCGCTGGTTGAGGCTCTCCTGGCCGCGCAGCGCGGTGATGTCGCGGTGCATCTGCACGAAGAAGCTCACGGCCCACAGGGTTACCCCCACAAATAGCGCGCCATAAAATCCAAGGATCAGCTTGCTGAAATTCATGCCAAGCCCTCGGAATTTCCCGCGAATAGCGCGGATGCAGCGGATAAAGGCATATCCAGGATGGTTTGTTTCCATCCGTGTTCATCCGCGTGATCCGCGGGAAAATGCTTTGGTGCGGTTCGATTCATTCTGTCTGCCCAATCCGTGGTCAAAAGCCCGGCACGGGCAACGTTTTTCAAAACCTATTCACGCGGTTTTGGCGTGCTTTTTCCCGTGCGGCCCAGATAGTTGCCCACGCGATGTATCAAAGCTACTACGGTTTTACGGAGATGCCGTTTCACATCACTCCGGACCCGAAGTTCCTCTACCTCAGCGCCACCCACCAGGAAGCCCTGCAGCACCTGAAATACGGCGTTTCCGAGAAAAAGGGCTTCATCGTGCTCATCGGCGAGGTCGGCTGCGGCAAGACCACCCTCTGCCGCAAATTCCTGAGTGAACTCGACCCCAACCACTACGACACCGCCTTGGTCCTCAATCCGCGCGTCACCGAGACGCAGATGCTCAAGGCCATCCTGACCGAGCTCGGCGAACCCAACCTCGCCCGCAGCAAGAACGACCTCGTCGCCCAGATGAACCAGGTGCTGCTCGACCGCATCGCCAACGGTCGCGAGATCGTCCTCATCATCGACGAGGCCCAAAACCTTTCCTTCGAGGTCTTCGAGCAGGTGCGCCTCCTATCCAATCTCGAGACCGACAAGCAAAAGCTCCTGCAGATCGTCCTGATGGGCCAGACCGAGTTGAAGGACCGCCTCGCCGCCGAGGAACTCCGCCAGCTCCGCCAGCGCATCCTCGTCCACTACGAGCTGCGGCCCTTCACCCGCGACGAGATGGACCGCTACATCCACCACCGCCTGACGGTGTCCGGCAGCATGGGCCGGCCCCATTTCACGCCCTGGGCGCTGCGCCACCTCTTCAAGGCCAGCCGCGGAATTCCGCGCATCATCAACAATCTTTGCGACAAGTCGATTCTCTCGGCCTTCATCCGCGAATCCGACGAAGTCAACTACTGGGACGCCCGCCGCGCCGCGAAGGATCTGGAAAAGCTCACGGATTAAGCGCGCTCGCCGAGAAAGCTGAAACTTGAAAGCTGAAATCAATGCCTCAATCTCAAAAATTCCCTCTGTTTGCTTTTCAGCCTTCAGCCTTCAGCCTTCAGTTTTCCAGTAAACTCCATGAGTTTAATTAACGACGCCCTTAAGAAGGCCCAGAAGCAGCGGACCGGCGACGCCCCGTCGCTGGGTTCGATGCCGAGCGTTGGCGGACAGTCGGCCGCGTCCATCTCCCGCAGCGGCAAATCGAGCGGCAACCCGCTGCTGCTTCCGGCCGGCATCGGCGCCGGCGTGCTGGTCCTGGCGATCGGCGGCTATTTGGCGCTGAGACAGAAACCTGAAACCGGAAACCTGAAACCGGAAGGTTCCAAGGCCACGGCCGCTTCCAATGTAGGGTCACCGCTCGCCGTGCCCTCCGGAGCCTCAAGCGAAGGACGGGCCGGCGGACCGGCGGTCGTGGCAAGTCCGTCGTCTGTCGTCCGGCCTCCGTCGTCTGAGCCGGCCGCCGCTCCGGCTTTCACCCTTCAGGTCGCACCAAAAGCGGAGACACCGCCGGCATCTCAGGGCTCCTCGTCAGCCGTAGGCCCGGCGAAGGCTGAAGGTTTCAGGTCTCAGGTTTCCGCGCCGGTTCAAGCTTCAGAGCCGGCGAAACCGGCTCTGAAACTTGAACCGCGCGCGATGACCTTCATCGAGAACATCAAGGTGGCGGGCATCCGCGCCTCGGCCACGGACAGCAAGGTGCTGATGAACGACCGCGTCTACCGTGTCGGCGACATGGTCGAGCACGAGATGGCGCTCAAGCTCGTGGGCATCACCAGCAACTCCCTCACCTTCGAGGACGAGCACGGCGGCCGCTTCACCCGGACCTTCTGACGCGGCTCATTTTTCAGCAGGCAGCGCGGGCCAGAGTTCCTGCCGGTCCATCCTCTTTGGGCAAATCCTGGCGGGCGGCTGAAGCACGATCATCGCCATTCCGCCCCTTACCTCCCCCTTGGCCGCAGTGGCGCTGGGCCCGGCGGCCCGGCGCGCGTCCCGTTCATTTTCCCCCATAGAGCGGACCAAGAAACATCATTAGCACAAAGCTGACATAGAGAAATAGGATGGGGTAACCGGGCAGGATCATCAGGCAGAGGGCGACTACTCCCCGCCAGTCCCAACGACTGTTCCGGGCTACGCTCAGTCGCCACACGCCGAGCAGGGCCAGAGTGAAACCCACCACGCTCAACGTGCCAAACAATACCAATTTCGGCCAGCCCAGCTTGGGACTGTCCAGATACTTGGTGAGCCATCCGGTGAGAATGAGCATGGTCACCGCCCCAAAAATTCCCGCGGTGCCCTGCATCAGGGCTCGGTGCCGCACGTTGAGTTCCAGTTTTTCCATGAGCGGGAATGGAGCGCTTGCGGGGATTATCCGTCGCTCCCATGGCATATCCAATCAGGTGCCAAGGCCGGGGCAACACTAAGAAAACAGCCGCACCTGAAAACGCGCACGTGGTGATGGAACGGAGCGCAGCGCTTATTGCCAAACAATACCGCGCCCACGGAATCGCTGGGAAAAGCGCCCTCGGGCGTGGGGGGATCCGGCGCGCCGCGGCATTTTCGAGCTAGCGGTCCGCCCCGCACTTGCTATCTCCCTTGTCTGTGGAGATCGCTTTCCTGCAACACGCCGACGGCAACCGCACCCGCCTGGATCGCCCGGTCTCGCTCGGGCGCAGTTCCGCGAGCGATATCCCGCTAAGCGACACCGAATGCTCCCGCCGCCACGCCCTGCTCAATCCCCAGGCCGGAGGCGAAGTCTGGGTGGTCGACCTGGGCAGCACCAACGGCACCTATCTCAACGGCCGCCGGCTCTCCCGTCCCACCCGGCTGGCCGATGGCGACCGCCTCGCGCTCGGTAAATGCGAGTTCACTTTCCGCGGCCCGGCGACCAAGCCCGCGCGCACCGCCGCCGAGCCGGGTGTGACGCAGATGGTTACCCTGCCGGTGATCAAGAGCGAGCGAGCGTGGCTGCTCCTCGCGGACATCGAGGGCTTCACCCCGTTCTCGCAGCAACACCCGCCGGAGGAGGTTTCGCGGCGGGTCGGCGGCTGGCTGGCGGCCTGCAGCGGAGTTTTTGCCGACCACAAAAATGACATCCAGACTTTCCTGGGCGATGGCTTTCTCGCGTATTTCCCGATCAAGGCGGTCCCTCCCGCCAAGTTCTTCGCCCTGCTGGCCAGCCTGCGCACCCTGCAGGGCGACACGTCCCACCTGCCCTTCCGGTTGGTCGTGCACTACTCCGATATCACACTCGGCGGCGGCGCTGGCGGCGGCATCGAGTCGGTGCTTGGTCCCGGCGTGAACTATCTTTTCCGCATGGAAAAAGTTGCCGGCGCCGCGAAAGCCCGCGTCGCGGCGACCAAGGACGCGCTCGAGGGCTGGCCCGCGCCCAAGCCCGCCGCCCGCGCGTTGCCGGCCACTGCGCTCAAGGGATTTGAGGGCGAGCATGTGCTCTACGCCTTGGCCTGAATCGGCCGGCGCGTCGCCGGCGGGGCCCCGACAAATCAGCCCTTGGCCGGCTTGCTCCGCCGCAGCAACAGGAGCGAACGGATGGCCGTGGTAGTGTGCCGGACTTTCCCGCCGTCGGAAAGGTATTCAAGGTTGCCGCCACAGAACAGGATGCCCGGCTTGATGCTGCTGGACTGGCCGAAGGTGCAACCCTGGATGCGCACGGCGCCGTGCGGCCGGTCGTTCCGGTTGGTGGTGAGCACGACCTGGCCCTTGTCGTTCCATTCAAAACCGTAGCGGGTGTGCAACGTCTCGACCACAAGTCGCTCGCCAGGGTGCAGACCCGAAAGATCAACCTCGGGCAGACCGAGCGCACTGTGGGCCCGCAGAAACGATTCCCAGTCGGAGCCGAAGCCCAGGTTGCTGTTGGCCGTATCCATGCGGTTTCTCCTGCCCCTACGCGGGCAAGGCGCGGGCCAGCAACACGGTGATGTTGTCCGGTCCACCCGCCTCATTGGCGGCGGCCACGAGGGTGGCTGCGGCCGAGCCGATTTTCCCCTCGGCCAGAACCTGGTCGCTGACGCGGGCGAGATTGGCGCCGAGCGGACCATAGAGGCCGTCGCTGCACAGCAGCCACACATCGCCGGTCTCCCAGGCGGTTTCGATGATCTGCGGCTCGATCGGCGCGCCGTCGCCACCCATGGCCTGTTCCAGCAGAGAGCGGAATTTTAAGCGGCTGGCCACGGCCTCCGTCAGCTCGCCGCGCCGCACCATGCCGGCGCCGACACTTTGGTCCTCGGTGAGTTGGCTCCACGCCCCGCCCCGTCGCTGGTAGATCCGACTATCACCCACGTGGCCAAGGACGAGTTTGCCGCCAGGCTTCAGCCAGAGCACCGAAAGGGTGGCACCCATGCCATGCAGCTCGGGGGTTTTTTCCCCCGTGGCGGACAAGGCTTGGTGCACCTCCAAGATCGCCTCACGCATCGCTGCGTCAGGCTTCCCCGCGGCCGACCGGCGCCCGAGACCGTCCGCCAGATGGTCCACACAGAACCGGCTGGCAACCTCACCGCCACGGGCGCCGCCGATGCCGTCACTGACAATGTAGAGCGCACCATCCCTGGGCCAGGCCGGGCTCCCTTCCCCGAGCGGAGTGGATTTGCCGTCCAGCGCGAATGCGCCCCACGAATCCTCATTGTTAGAACGCCGCCGGCCGAGATCGGACGAGGCCGCCCAGTCCAGTTGCGATGCGATAGCAGTCATGGCTGGCCTTAACTTAGATACCGCCTGGTCCGGCCACTGCGGCTGAGGATTGTTTCCGGCGAGTGGGGTTGAAAATCTGGCCGCGGGCAAAACCGCGGATGATCGCACCCGAGTCGAGATCGTCCATGGAGAGACGCGAGCGGACGGTTATTCCTTGGCGGCTGGACCGGTGTCGCGGCCCCGCGTGTATTTGGCACGCATGGCCTCGGCGATGGCCGGGGCGATCTCGGGGGACTTCTCCGCGATCATCGCCATGGCCTGCTCCACCGACAGTCCCTTGCGCATCTCCAGCTCGGCCAGCTTGAGGATCCGATCGGCTTTCTCGCCGTCGAGGGTCGCGAGGAGGGCCTTGATGTCGGCGGAGCCGCGCATCTTGAGGCGCTCGGCTTCCATCGCGATCTCGTGGACGTCCTCCTGTTTTTTGGACTCAAGCTTGGTTTGCTTGACGAGTTTGAGCGCCTCGATGCCCTGCTTGGCGATCTCGAGATCGGTCTTGGCCTGCTCGACCTGCTGGCCCTGGGATTCGCGGAACCGCTCGCGCTGCTCCTGCATGTCCTGGGTGAATTGGACCTTTCGCAATTCCACGCCATGCATGGCATCGGCAATCTCGGACGAGTGGCGGAGTTTCTGCTCGTCCAGCCGGTTCACGATCTCGGTGCGGCGGGCCTCATAGTCGAGCCGGAGGCCGGCGACCTGGGTTTGCTGCTCGGCCGATTGGATGAAACGCTTGCGTTCCTCCTCGCGGCCGGCGGCGGCGAGGCCGACCTCCAGGTTGATGCGGTCAAAGGTGTCCTTGAGCTGCTGCTCGTCGCGGTAGGCGTCGATCTTGCCGGCGCGGACGGCATCCTGCAGGCGACGGTTGGCCTCCAGCTCGCGGTTCAGGCGGTCGATCTCGCCCAGCTTGGAGCGCATCTCGCTGACCGCCGGGCCGCCGAAATCGGCCAGGCGCACGCCCTCGAGGGAGAGCCCGAGCGGGGCCAGCGCGGGCTGGAGCTGCATGGTGAGATCGCGCTCAATCAGGTCGCGCGCATTGGCCGCGATCAAGATGTCGTCGAGCGACTGTCCGGCGAGGGCGGTCTGCACGGCGGCGCGAACCTCACCCATCAGGCGACTGGTGAGATCCCGCGTGGAAAAGTCGGCGGCGCCGTCAATGACGCGCTCCGCGAACTGCTTGGGATCCTTCACCTGGAACAGGAGACGGAAGCGGGCGTCCACCGGCACCTGGTTCTTCAAGCGCAGGTCCTCGAGCATGAAGTCGACTTCGGCGGCCTGGGTATCGATGAGAATGGCGTGGGCTTCCTTGCCTTTGTCGAAGCCCAGCAGGCGCGAAATGAAGCTGTCGAACGAGTGGTAGCCGGCCTCCAGCAGGCCCTGGAACTTGCCGTTCTGGAAAACGAGCGCGACGGTGCCGTCGTCGACCTGCAGACCGCGATGGAGCGTGGTGCCGGGGGTTTTCAGCTCGACGCGGGCAGCGAAGTCCTCGGCCGAGCGTTGCCACCGGTCGCCATAGAACTGCTTGCGCTTGGCCGGGTCCTGCTCGGTGCCGCATTTCCAGCAGAACTTGGATTCGGAGCCGACGGCGGAGCCGCACTTGTGGCAGGAACTCCAGGAGGTCGCCGTGGGGCAGCCGCAGGCATTGCAATAGGCGGCGTCCTTCGAGACGGATTTGCTGCAGTTGGGGCAGCGGGAATTGATGAAGCCCATGGGGTGGTCCTCCGGCTTAGTTGCCAGGTTTGTCGATGCGCTGATCGGGATTCTTGTGGGTGAGGGGTGATTCGCCGGGCGGCACATCCTTCTGCGGGATGGGGGCGTGCTCCGGCTCCTTGCCGATGATCTGCTGTTGCTGGTTGGGGGCAGGGGGATTGGCCGGACCCTCGGAGACGGAGGTGCAACCGGCCAGAACGGCAAGCCCGGACAGGGCAACGAGGGCGAACAGGGGATGGCGGCGGGGATTCATGGGGAAGATCAGTTGGTGACCGCAATCAGGTAGGGCGCGGTGCGGACGGCGTTCTGGATGCGCGCCTCGTCGGCCACGCTTTTCGGATCGTTGCCGGAACCATCGAGCCAGCGGCGTTCCACCACGCCACCGACCGTCTGGCCCAGCCCGATGGCCCGCAGAAAATAGGTGCGCTTGAATCCGCTGGTCTCGACGACGAGTTGCACCACGCTGCGCGCCTCCTCCGGCAAATAAAAGGCGAGTTCACGCTGCCCATCAGCGGGGGTGAGGCTGCCGTGAAAGACCTCAACGATTTGGCCGAGGCGCAGGTTCAGCTGCCGGGCCCCGGCGGGCATGGCGCCGGTGCCGGGGTCGTATTCGGCACCCTGAAAGACATCTTTCTTATCCGGGAAGGACTTTGATTCCGGCGCGGGCTCGATTGGTTTGCCCATCGAATTGGCGGGCTGGGTGCTTGCGAGTTGAGCCGGACCTTGGTCGGAGTCGCAACCGGCGAGTAAAACGAGAGCCAGGCTGGAAACGAAGGTGATGGAAGCGCGGAGGTTCATTTGGCAGGATAAGTTGGGAGTAAGGATTCTGCAGGTTGGCGGATAACGGCAAAGTCCGTGCCAGAGGGCCGACGAAATTGATCAGGGGAGAGAAAAGAGGGTAGGCTTACCGAGCCCAATTCAGTGCGGTGCACCATTTTCGGCAAACCTTAAAATCGACCTTGGCGACGGATTTATCTTCCGCCGCCATCGGGGCTGCGTTTTCATCGCTTCTCGTAACCGCCCATGCTGCGTCCGACCCAGAACCCCACCCTTGTGCTCCTGCGACTGGGCCGGCCCGTGAGCCAGTTCGCCCTCGTGACCGGCGCCAACACCATCGGCCGGGGCAAGACCAATGAGATCCACCTCGACGACGCCTCTGTCTCCCGCGCCCACGCGGAAATCGTCGTCACAGCCGGCGAGGTCGTCCTCCGTGACCTCAAGAGCCGCAACGGCGTCCAGGTGAACGGCGTGCCGCGCCAGGAGGCGTCGCTTCAGGCCGGCGACCGCCTGCGCATCGGCGCCGTCGAACTGGAATATGCCAGCGGCTTCGTGCGCCCCCTGCCCGCCTCCGCCGCGCCGGTCGATTCCGCCGATCCGCTCACCGAGACGCGCCACGCCCGTTCGCCCCTGCCCGACCAACCGCAGGACCGTCACCTCGCCGCGCTCTACCATTTGTGCTTCCGCGCCACCGAGGGCGCGCCGCGCGACGACGCCGAGTCCATGCTGCTCGACCTCGTGCTCGAGGGCGTGCGCGGAGCCGTCGCCCAGTTCTACACGCCGGACGACCGACTGGCCTTCAGCGCCGCCGCCGAGAAGGTGAAGGGCGTGCCCAAGTTCGCGCCCTACCTGCTCGACAAGTTCCGCCGCCTGCCCGAGGCCGCCACCTATACCTCGCACGAACTCGCCCGCTACCAGCAGAAGCTCGGCGCGTGGCACTTTCTTGTCTGCCCGCTGCCCATCGATCCCGGCGACGCCCGCGCCGTCATCGTGATCCTGCGCGGCGCCAGCTGGCAGGAATTCAATGCCGGCGACCGCCTGCTCCTCAACGCCGCCATGCGTCTCTGGCCGCGCGGCCAGCAGCGCGCCCGCGAGCTGAGCGGCCTCCGGCAGGAGAACGCCAGCCTGCGCGACCGGGCCGCCGCCGCCCCGGGCTTCCTCGGCGCGAGCCTCGCGCTGGCCGCGCTCCGCACCCGGCTCGACCGCATCGCCGCCACCAAGGCCACCGTGCTCATCCACGGCGAGACCGGCAGTGGCAAGGAAGTCGTCGCCCAGTATCTCCACGATCGCAGCCCGCGCGCCGCCCAGCGCTTTGTGAAGGTCAACTGCGCCGCCATCCCGCCCACGCTCATGGAGAGCGAGCTGTTCGGCCACGTGAAGGGCGCCTTCACTGACGCCAAGAGCGATCACGCCGGCAAATTCCAGCTCGCCCACGGCGGCACGCTCTTTCTCGACGAGGTCGGTGAGCTGCCCCTGCCCGTGCAGTCCAAGCTGCTGCGCGCCCTCGAGAGCGGCGAGGTGGAGAAGCTTGGCAGCGAACGCGCCACCAAGGTCGACGTGCGCATCCTCGCCGCCACCAACCGCGACCTCCGCACCGAGGTGAAGGCCGGCCGTTTTCGCGAGGACCTGCTTTACCGGCTCGAGGTCGCCCACGTCGCCGTGCCCCCGCTGCGCGAGCATGCCGACGACGTGCCCCTGCTCGCGCGGCACTTCCTCGAAAAATTCTGCACCGAGAACGGCCTGCCGGCGCTGACCTTCGCCCCCGAAGCCCTGACCGCACTGCAGAAGCACGCCTGGCCCGGCAACGTCCGCGAGCTGCGCAACATCATCCAGCGCCTCGCCATGGAAGCCGCGGGCCCGGCGCTCACCGCCGCCGAGGTGAAACGCGCGCTGAAATAATCCGCCAGCCTGGCCGGAACCGATCCGGGACGAACATAGGCATGGCGTGCTCCTTCCCGTTATACTGCCAAGTGACGATAATGCTGCCTCGGTATCCCATGCCCCCGCGACCGAGGATGCGCTTCAGCTCATAACGCTTGAAGCGCTTCTGCCCGGCGGAGAAGCCGCGCACGTGGAGCCGAAGTCGGGGCCACTCATGAGGTCAGGCACTGGTCACCAAGTGAGTTTGAGGGCGGTCAATTTTTCCTGGGCCGCTTTATTGCCAGCCTTGGCACTTTTCTTCCACCAGTCCATGGCCTGGTTCATGTCCAACGTGACCCCCCGGCCCTCCGAATAGGCCAGCCCCAGGTCATACATGGCGACCCCCTCATTTTGCTCCGCCGCCAGCCGCCACCAGCGCAGGGCCTCTGTATAATCCTGGGCCACAGCCGTGCCGTTGTAATAGCAAACACCGACATTGGTCATCGCGGAAACCAAGCCCCGCAGCGCCGCCCATTTGCTCAACCGGAAATATTCGTTCTGGTCCGCCGTGACCCCGACACCATCCCGATAAAGTATGGCCAGATTTGACCCCGACACCGAGTCGCCCTTGGCCAGGCCCTTCCGGAAGCACTCCGCCGCCTTCGATTTGTCCTGCGCGGTGCCAATTCCGTTCAAGTAACAAAATCCCAGGGAACCGTTGGCCCGCCTTGAGCCCAGCTCCGCCGCCAACCGGTCAAGTTTAAAGGCCCGTTCCTTGTCGGCCGCGGTGCTGTCGGGATTATTTCTCAACCGGATGCCGAGAGAATTCATCGCAACGGTGTCCCCGGCAGCAATGCCGCGCTCCAGCCAGGCCAGTGATTCCTGCTTGTTCCCCGGATTCATCTCGGTCCGGGGATCGAGGGCCAAGCCCAGCGCAGCGATCGCGGGCGCAAAACCCGCCTCCGCTGCCTTGCGCAGCAAACGGATCTGCTCCGTGGAATTTTTTTCGACCCCCATGCCGCCGGTGCCCTGCACCGCGGCCACGACAATCAGGGCCAGCGGATCGCTGGCCTCGGCATCCTCCCTGATGCGAGCCAGCGCGCCGGCATATTGCTGCTCAGTGATCGCCGGTAAGAGGCTCGAATCCATATGTTGCAAATAAAATCCATGGAGCATCCAGACTCCATAGGGATCACCCGCCTGGACGGCTTGCCGGACCAACGGCACCGAACCTTCTTCGGTCGAGATGTGCTCACCGTAGCGCCCAGCCAGCATGGCCAGCCGGCCGGCGGCGGCGCCAGCGTTGCGCTCCGAACCGGCGCGATACCATTGCAAAGCCTCCGGATAATCCACTTTCCCTCCGATGAGGCCGCCCAGGTAGCGGTCGCCCAACCACAGGGCGGCGTAAAGGCTGCCCGCCTCATGCGCGGCCTTGAGCTCCGCCACGGTGGCGCCGAGATACCAATGATCGCCGGTGCCGCCCGGATAGTCCACCTGCCGGGCGGTCGTCTGCTCCCGCGTGATATCCAAGCTGAGGGAGCGATCGGTCCACCCGGCGCGCTTGATCTGCGCTTGATAGCGGCCGGTGGGCAGCCTGACCTCCACCGGCAGGCTTAATTTCCGCGGCTCCTCTCCGACCGCTCCCTGCAGGATGATGTTGACGCCCGGCGCGCCACCCTGAAGCGAGAGCGTGCCCGTGGAGCGGATCAGGCTGACGTTCAGATCGGAAAACTCGTTTTCCTTCACCGCCACCTCCCCCGACCAGTCCTCATAGCCGTCGAGGTGGATACGCACAGGATACTTGCCGAGCTTCTGGTCCTTCAGCGTGAGCGGGGACTTGTCGAGGGCGATGGCCCCCAATCGCACCTCGGCCCCGGCGGGCGTGGTGCGAACGACGAGGCCGCCGCGCGCCGCCGCCAGATGCTCGGCGGCCAGGCGCGTCTGCTCGGTCTTGGTTTTGGCCTCGGCAGCGCGGCGTTCCTCCTCGTTCTTGAGCTTCAGGGCATCGGCGGCGCGGCCCTCGGCCTCGAGCCGGGCGATCTCCGCGAGGCGTTTCTGCTCAGGGGCGTAGCGACCGAAGTAGTAGCCCAATCCACCGAGCAGAAGCACGGCGGCAGCAAGACCGGCGTAGAGCGGTGTCTTGGAGGTGGAACGCGTTGACCCCAACGCGTTGGTTCGGGTGCCGGTCAGCGCGTTGGGGTCAACGCGCTCCACCTTGCTGCCCTGCGTCGAGCGTTCAGCGTTCGACGTTGGGCGTTGAACGTTCGGCGCGGACGACAGCCCAAGCCGCTCGGCCACCTCCCCTGCACTCTGCGGCCGGTCCTTCGGTTCCTTGGCCAAACAGGCCGCAATGGTGTCCTCCCAGGCTTGCGGCAAGGGTTCGCCGGCGAGACCCAGCTCGGCGCGGCGGCCGGAGATCGTGGGCGCGGTTTTCGACTGCACCTGCGCGATGATGTTGCCCGAGTGGAAAGGCGGCTTGCCCGAGACCAGGTCGTAAAGCGTGGCGCCGAGAGCGTAGATGTCGTCGGTCACCGCCGCCTTCTCGCCCATCATCTGCTGCGGCGACATGTAGACCGCCGTGCCGGACGAACCCGCCTGCTTGGAAACCCGCGAGACGCTGTCGGAGATGCTCGTGGCGATGCCGAAATCGGTCACCTTCAGGTGGCCGCGCGCATCCACCATGAGGTTGGCGGGCTTGAGGTCGCGGTGCACGATCTGCGCGACGCCGTGGGCGTAGTCGAGGGCGGAGCAAAGCTGGCCGACCCACGCGGAGATTTCCGCCGGCTCGAAATGGCCGCGCTCGTGATCCGACTTGCGCGAGGCCAGCGTGTCGCCGGCGACGTATTCCATTGAAATCGCGGCGGTCCGGGCGTCCTGCACAAAATCGTAGATGCGGACAATATGGCTGTGGGTGAGCTCGAGGCTGCGGCGGGTCTCGCGCTTGAGCTCCTTCACCGCCTCCTTGTCGGCGGCCACGACCTCCGGCAGAAACTTGAGGGCGACGTCGCGCTCGAGCTCCTCGTCGCGCGCCAGCCAGACGACGCCCATGCCGCCGCGGCCAAGGATGCGCGCGAGGGTGTAGCGACCGAAAACCTTCTGGCCAGAGGAGAAGCCCTTAATGGTCGCGCCGAGGTCGAGGTCGTCCATGGAGTGATGGTCAGCGGCTGCGGGCCGGCGGGCGGGCTGCGGGCAAGTCGAGGTTTGCGGGTGAGGTCGGGTCGGGCTCCAGCACCGCAATCTTGCCCAACGCCTCGCTTTCCGCCGTCGTCCGCCACTCGCCGCCGGTGCCGTATTGGATCATTTCAAGATAAGTGGTCGCCCCCTCCTCCAACTGCACCTGCCGTTTCAGCAGCTCGATGCCCAGCACCCGGGCGGCCACGGTGTGAGCGCCCGGGGCCAGCTCCTTCACCCAATAAGTGCCATTGGACAGTTTGCCGACCACGGCATCGTCAAGTTTCAGCGTGACCGATCCGCCGCCTACATAGCCGACCTTTTCGCGAAAGAACACTAACCGGGTCGGCTGTGGCGCGGCGGGCGCCTCCTGGCTGATATTCACCGGCCCGTCATAGGGTGCCGCGGAGACTTCCAGTTTGGAATCAGTATCCACCACCAGCTCGGTGGCAGCCGGCGCGCTGGCCGGAGTCGCCTGCCGCGAGCGGGGGGCCGCCACGGACCCAAACAATGAAACCGCGCCCCCGGTGCTTCCGCTCCCGGCGAGGGGCGTGTCGCGGATCTGGGTTCGACCGCTGAGATCAAGAACCGCATGGCTCACATAGCCCGCCGCGACCTCGATTCGCAGCCGCAGCGTGCCGCGCACGGAACCCGAGCCGGTCTCACTCATGCCCGCGGGAATCTGCCGGTTCGGCAGATCGACGTCCCCGTTGAGTTCAAAACTGCATTCCACGTCCGCCCACGGCTGCGCCGCGTCGCGGTCAAAGCTGATGAGACGGGCCCGGATGGCACCCTGCGGATTGCGCAGCTTTAAGCCCGGTATTAGCGCCGGCGCCGCCCGCACCGGCACATCCCACGTCGCCCCGGCGCTCGCCTCGCCCTGCGGCCAGACATCGGGACTCAACCACAGGCCCGCGTAGGAAGGTGTCAGCGCGGGCGGCTGTTGGGCACTCACCGCACTGCCTTCCATCATCTTGCCAGACCACTCATTGCTGAAATTGCGCTGGAAACGAATGATGCTCCCCGGCTTGATCCTGTTTGCGTCCGGGATGGTGCCGGTCAGCGACTCAAAGTGTGCCAGGACTGCGTTCCACTGACCGTCGCGCCCCGGGTCGGACAGCTCATAGACACTCGAGGAGCTGCCCTGATAGTGCTCCGGTTTCATTGGCGTGACTGTGGTTCCTGTCTGTGTCTGGCCCTTGATCTGGTAATCGTGCTGCTTGGTGACACGCAACCGGACCGGGCCCTTGGTGAAATCGGGCTTCAGGGCCAGCAACGGTTTCAATTGCAGGGTGGCTTCCCATATCTGCGGGTGATCCGCGTCCGGGATGGTCAGGGTGTGCTTCTCGGGGCGATAACGATCCAGCCGCAGCTCGAGGTCGACGGGCTGGTTGAAGCCGATGTCGTCCACCGTCAGCGGCGTCGGGCCGAGGGACACGCCGCCGCGATAGACCGCCGCCCCGGCCGGGGTGGATTTCACGGTGATCCTGCCGCCGCGCAGATCAGCCGTCAGCGGCAGGCTTTCGCCGCGCTTCACCTCCACCAAGCGGCTGAAAGCCGGGCTCCAGCCGGGGCGCTCGGCGCGGAATTCGTAGCGGCCGGTCGGTAATGTCACCTCCGCCGGCAGGTTGCCCTCGGCCACGGCTTCGGCACCTCCCTTGCCGGCCGCATGGATTTGATACTTCGCCGGGCCGGCCGGGAGGGCGGAAAGGGCCAGCGCACCGGTCGAGCGCACGAGCTTGTAGCCCCACTCGTTTGCGCCTTTCTCCACGACCGTGATTTTCTCGACCAGATCCTCGTAGCCATCCAGGCGGACATGCACGGTGTGCGCTCCGAGCTTGAAATCGGCCCGCGCCAGCGGGCTGAGCCCAGTGATGTCGTCGTCCACCCGCACCTCAGCCCCGGCCGGGTCGGTGGTGATTTTGCCGGACAAGCGCAGATTGGCGAGCCGCTGTTCCTCGGCCTGTCGCGCGCGCTCGGTCAGGCTCTTTTGCTCAGCCTGTCGGGTGATCTCCTGCTGGCGGGCCTGCTCCGCCGCGAGGCGCTGTTGCTCCGGTGCGTGCAAACCAAAATACCAGCCGAGCCCGCCGAGCAGGACGAGGGCGGCGGCTAGGCCGGCATAGAGGGGAGTCTTGGATTTTGGCGGATTCTCCGCGGATCGCGCGGATGAGATGGATGCTGAGCGCGCCCGGAGGTCGCGCTCCACCTTTTCCGCAATGGGGCGTTGGGCGTTCAACGTTGAGCGTTGAGCGTTGGCCCCCAGGCCAAGGCGTTCCGCGACCTCTCCCGCGCTCTGCGGGCGGTCGGCTGGTTCCTTGGCGAGGCAGGCGGCGATGGTCTGCTCCCAGGCGGGCGGGAGCGGAGCGGCCTTGAGCCCAAACTCCTGGCGCCGTTCGCTCATCGGTGGCGCCACCTTGTCCTGCACCTGCAGCACAATGTTGCCGGAGTGAAACGGGGGCTTGCCCGTGAGAAGGTCGTAGAGCGCGGCGCCGAGGGCGTAGATGTCGTCGGTGACGGCGGGTTTTTCGCCCATCATCTGTTGCGGCGCCATGTAGACCGGCGTGCCGGAGGAGCCGGCCTGGCGGGAAACCCGGGACACACTGTCGGCGATGCTGGTGGCGATGCCGAAATCGGTCACCTTCACGTCGCCGGCGGCATCGATCATCAGGTTGGCGGGCTTGAGGTCGCGGTGGACAACCTTGGCTTTGACGTGCGCATAGTCCAGGGCGTCGCAGATCTGCCCGACCCATTTGGCAATATCCGCCGGCTCGTAGCAGTGGCCGGGCCGCTCCGCCCGCGCGTTGGTCAGCGTTTCGCCCGTGATGTATTCCATCGCGATGGCCGCGGTGCGCCCATCCTCGACAAAATCATAGATGCGCACGATGTGGCTGTGCGTGAGATCGAGACTGCGCCGCGTTTCGCGCTTCAGGTCGGCGAGGGCCACCTTGTCCCCCATCAACACCTCGGGCAGGAACTTCAGGGCGACTTCGCGCTCGAGCTTGTCGTCCCGGGCCAGCCAGACGACACCCATGCCGCCGCGGCCAAGGATTCGGCTCAGCGTGTAGCGGCCGAATACTTTTTGCCCGGTGGCGAAACCCTTGATGGTAGAACCGAAATCGAGGTCGTCCATGTGCGGTGTTCAGCGGCTGCGGGCAGGCTGTGGAGCTGCGGGCAAGTCGAGGTTTGCTGGCGAGGTCGGGTCGAGCTTCAGGATTCCGATCGTTCCCAAGGCTTCACTTTCCGGGGTCGTTCTCCATTCGGCGGACCATGCAGTTGGGCTCCATTCCAGATAGGTGGTTGCTCCTTCCTGAAGCTGCACCGGCCTTGTCCCAATTTCTATGCCCAATTGACTCGCGGTAACGGTGAGGACTCCAGGGGGAAGCTCCTTTACCCAATAGGTGCCGTTGGACAGTTTGCCGACGACCTTGCCATTAATTTTCAAACTAAAAGAAGCCGACCCGACATAAATGACTTTTTTGCGAAAGAACACCAATCGGGTAATTTTCGGCACGGTGCGCGACAGCGCCAGGCTGACCCCGGTCTGGCGCTCCGCCGTGACCTGCTTGGTCGCCGGATCAAAGCCGGCCAGACTCATCACCACCTGGTAGTCGCCCGGCGCCTGATCGGTGAGCTGCAACGGCGTGGTTCCCACCACACTTCCATTCAATGACACCTGGGCTCCGGGCGGATCGGATCGAAGATCCAGCCCAACTCCCTGAAGGTCGGCGGCGAGGTTCGCCGACTCGTTGCGTTTCACCACCAATGATTTTTCCACTGGCCGCCATTTTGCGCGTTGCAAGCTCACCCGGTAGGTGCCCGGCGGCATCTGGTCCTGGGTGAAGGGTGTGACCCCCTCGAAATGCCGGCTGTTGCCGTCGAGCGAAACCTTCGCCCCGGCCGGATCGCTCGTGATGACGGCCGACCCGGTCAGCGAAATCAGCCGCACCAAGCCCGACCTGGTTTCCTC
>JANYAM010000030.1 GCA_025361365.1 Opitutus sp.
CTTCCGGCACGATCTTGGCGACGACGCCCTTGTTGCCGTGGCGGCCGGCCATCTTGTCACCGACCTCGAGCTTCTGCTTCGTGGCGATGTAGACCTTGACCTGCTTGATGACACCGGGGCCGTTCTCGTCGCCGGTCTCGATCGTGGCGATCTTGCGCTCGCGGTCGCCCTCGAGCTCGTCGAACTTCGACTGGAACGAGGCGATGATCTCCATGATCTTGATGCGGACGGGCGAGGGATCGATTTCGATGTGCTTCGCGACGGCGGCCAGCTTGCGGAGGAGCGTCTTGGTGATTTTGCGGTTGGCCGGGATTATGATTTCGCCGGTCTGGCCGTTGATGACGTCGAGCGGGATTTTCTCGCCGAGGAGGATGTTGGAGAGCGCCTCGGTCAGCTGCTCGCGCAGCTTGTCCATTTGCGTCTTATAATCTTCCTGGATCTGCTTCACCTGGCGGCGGCGATCGGACGGGGACAGGCGGTCACGCTCCGCATCGAGGCGGCTCGTGGAAACCTTCACGTCCATGATGATGCCGTTCACGCCGGAGGGAACGATGAGGGAGGTGTCCTTCACGTCCGCGGCCTTTTCGCCGAAGATGGCGCGGAGGAGCTTTTCCTCGGGGGCGAGTTCGGTCTCGGACTTCGGGGTGATCTTGCCGACGAGGATGTCGCCGGGCTTCACCTCGGCACCGACGCGGATGACGCCGTTGTGATCGAGGTTCTTGAGCGCTTCCTCACCGATGTTCGGGATGTCGCGCGTGATCTCTTCCGGCCCGAGCTTCGTGTCACGGGCGGTAACCTCGAACTCCTGGACGTGGATGGAAGTGAAGATATCCTCCTTGAGAACCTTCTCGGAGATCAGGATGGCGTCTTCGAAGTTGTAGCCGTTCCACGGCATGAAGCCGACGAGGACGTTGCGGCCGAGCGCGAGCTCGCCGTGGTCGGTCGAGGGACCGTCCGCGATGCACTCGCCCTTCTTGACCTTCTGGCCCTTCTTGACGATCGGGCGCTGCGAGAAGCAGGTGCCGGCATTCGAGCGCATGAATTTGCGCAGCTCGTAGACGTAGATGTGGTCCTTCGGGTTGTGCTTCGGGTGACGCGGGAGCTCGCCGTCCTTGGTGACGACGATCTGCTTCGCATCCACGGAGGCGACGATACCGGACTCCTCGGCGATGACGACGGTCTTGGAGTCGCTCGCGAGGCGGGCCTCGAGACCGGTGCCGACGAACGGCGCCTCGGTCTGCAGGAGCGGCACGCCCTGGCGTTGCATGTTGGAACCCATGAGCGCGCGATTCGCGTCGTCGTGCTCGAGGAAGGGAATGAGGCCGGCGGCGACGGACACCACCTGCTTCGGGGAAACGTCCATCAGGTCCACCTCGTCGGCGGTGACTTCAAGGAAGTTACCGGAGTTACGGGCGGTGACCTTGCCAATGTAGTGACCCTTGTCATCCACCTCGGCGTTGGCCTGCGCGATGGTCTTGCCCTCTTCCTGGTCGGCGGTGAGGTAGACAACCTTGTCGGTCACGCGGCCCTTCTCGACGAGACGATACGGGGCCTCGATGAAGCCGAACTCGTTCACGCGGGCGTAGGTGGACAGGGAGTTGATGAGGCCGATGTTCGGACCTTCCGGGGTCTCGATCGGGCAGATGCGGCCGTAGTGCGACGGATGAACGTCGCGGACTTCGAAACCAGCGCGCTCGCGGTTGAGACCACCAGGCCCAAGGGCCGACAGACGGCGCTTGTGGGTGAGCTCGGCGAGCGGGTTGATCTGGTCCATGAACTGCGACAGCTGCGAGCGCGCGAAGAAATCGCGGATCACGGTCGTCAGGGCCTTCGGGTTGATCAGCTTCTGGGGCGTGATCGAGTCGACGCTCTGGTCATAGAGGGTCATGCGCTCACGCACCAAACGCTCGGTGCGGGAAAGACCGACGCGGCACTGGTTGGCGAGGAGCTCACCCACGGTGCGCACGCGGCGCGAACCGAGGTGATCGATGTCGTCAACGATGCCGTCGCTCTTCTTGAGACGGACGAGATACTTGGTGGCGGCGACCACGTCCTCGCTGGCGAGGATGCGGTTCTCCAGGTCGATCTTGAGGTCGAGCTTCTGGTTGATCTTGTAGCGGCCGACGCGGCCGAGATCGTAGCGCTTCGGGTCGAAGAACAGGCGCTTGAGCAGGGCCTTGGCGTTCGCCGTGGTCGGCGGCTCGCCCGGGCGCAGCTTCTTGTAGATTTCCTTGAGGGCCTCCTCCTCGTTGCGGGTCGGGTCCTTCTTGAGCGCGCGGATGATGGCGCCCTCGTCGGCCGTGGTGTCGATGACGCGCATCGACTTGATGTCGTGCTTCTCGAAGGTGCGGACGATGGCCTTGGTGAGCGGCTCGAAGGCGCGGGCGAGCACGACGCCCTTCTGGGCATCGATGACGTCTTCAACCAGCACCAGCGTGGAAACGTTCTCGAGGTCGAGGGCCTTGGAAACCTTCAGGTCCTGGATCGTGTAGAACAGATTCAGGATGTCCAAATCGTTGCTGAAGCCGATGGAGCGGAGCAGCGTCGTGATGAGGAATTTGCGGCGGCGGCGGCGGCGGTCGAGGTAGACGTAGAGCAGGTCGTTGTTGTCGAACTGGACCTCGAGCCAGGTGCCGCGGTCGGGGATGATGCGGAAGGAGTGCAGCAGCTTGCCGTTCGGGTGCGTGGCGACCTCGAAGCAGATGCCGGGCGAACGGTGGAGCTGGGAGACGACGACGCGCTCGGCGCCGTTGATGATGAACGAGCCGCGCTCGGTCACCATCGGGATGTCACCCATGAAAATTTCCTCGTCCTTGATGAAGTCTTCCTCGCGGAGGCGGAGCTTCACGTAGAGCGGCACGGCGTAGGTGGTGCCCTCGCGGAGGCACTCGATCTCGGAGCTCTTGGGCTCGCCGATCGTGTAGGAGACGTATTCGAGCGTCAGGCGCTCGTCGTAGGAATTGATCGGGAAGACCTCGCGGAACACGGCTTCGAGGCCGTAGGGCTTGCGCGCCTTCTCGGCGGTGTCCTTCTGCAGGAACTCCAGGTAGGAGCTGATCTGCAGCTCGATGAGGTTCGGCGGCTGGATGACTTCGCGGAGTTTGCCGAAGTTAATGCGTTCGGTATGAGTGCGGTCGGCCATGGAATTTCCCGTTTAAGTGTGAGACGAAAAGAAAGAGACAGAACTCAGCGGTTCAGGAGTGAACCACCGGCAATGGTGCGCACGGACGCAAAGGCCTCAATGCGCGGAAAGAACGGAAGAAAGCCGAAGGACAGGCCGCGGTTGAACACGGCCTGTCCCGGCGAATTGAGATGCTTTGCGGAAGAAAGCGTCAAGTGGAGTTACTTGAGCTCCACTTTGGCACCGGCGGCCTCGAGCTTCTTCTTGAGCTCGTCGGCCTCGGCCTTGTTGACGCCTTCCTTGACGTTCTTCGGCGCGGCCTCGACGAGATCCTTGGCCTCCTTGAGGCCGAGACCCGTGATGGCACGGACTTCCTTGATGACGCCAATCTTGTTCGCGCCGGCCTCCTTGAGGACGACGGTGAACTCGGTCTGCGCCTCGGCAGCCGGAGCGCCGGCAGCAGCAGCGCCCGCGGGAGCGGCGGCGACGGCAGCGGCGGCGGACACGCCCCACTTCGTCTCGAGATCCTTGACGAGGGCGGCGAGTTCGAGAATCGGCTGGGCGGACAGCCATTCAATGACTTGGTCTTTGGTGATGTTGCTCATGGTATTTTCTCCTGAGGCGGATAGCAGTCCCGGTTGGAACGTGTTTAAGGGACGTATCCCCTAGCCGCTTCGTTGGATGTTTTGCCTCCCGGCTTGCGCCGGAAAAATTGGGTTGGATGGGTTGATTTAGGCGGCGGGAGCAGCTGGCTGCTCCTTCTTGATCTTGGCGTCGAGCAGGCGGACGAAGGCCGCGCCCTGCATGGTGAGCAGGCCGAGGAACATCGAGCGCAGGACGTCGAACGAAGGCAGGTCGGCGAGTTTCGCAAGGTCGGCGGCCGTCATGAGCTTCTTGTCCAGGACGCCCACCTTCACTTCGAGCTTCTGCTTTTCCTCGAAGAATTTCTTCAGGGTCTTGGCGACGCCGGCGGGATTTTTGCCGCCGACAACGATGGCGGTCTGGCCACTGAGAGACTTCTCCAGGTCGGGCAGGCCCAGGGCCTTGGCCGCGACACGGAAGGAGCTGTTCTTCACGACGTGGAACTCGGCCTTCTCGGGTGTGAGGCGCTTGCGCAGCTCAGCGGCATCCGCGACGGTGAGTTTCGTGAAGTTGGTGAGGATGACGTAGTCCGACTTCTTCAGGTGCGTGCTGACCTCGTCGATCAAATATTGTTTTTCGGCTCTCATGGTGGGCTCCTTAGAATTTGTTGAACTCGGTGGCCGCGAGCTTGACGCCCGGGCTCATGGAGGACGAGAGCGTGACGCTCTTGATGTAGTGGCCCTTGAACGCGGCCGGCTTGGCCTTGCCGATCGCCTCGAGGACGGCGGCGACGTTCTCGGTGATCTGGTCGGCGGTGAACGAGCGCTTGCCGACGCCGACGCCGATGTTGGCGGTCTTGTCGACCTTGAATTCGACGCGGCCGGCCTTCACGGCCTTGATGCCCGCGGCGATGTCGTCGGTGACGGTGCCGGACTTGGGGTTCGGCATGAGGCCCTTGGGGCCGAGGACGCGCGCCAGGGTGCGGACCTGCTTCATGGCCTCGGTCGTCGCGATCGCGACGTCGAAGTCGAGCCAGCCGGCGTTGATCTTGGTCATCAGCTCGGCGAGACCCGCATGGTCGGCGCCCGCGGCGAGGGCCTTGTCGGCATCATCCGTGAAGACGACGACGCGGACCTTCTTGCCGGAACCGTTGGGCAGCGGCGTGGTGCCGCGCACCATTTGGTCGCCCTGGGCGGGATCAACGCCGAGGCGGAAGGACAGCTCGACGGTCTCGTCGAATTTGGCCTTCGGGAATTTGGTCAGGATCTCCACGGCTTCCTTGAGGGGATATTCCTTGGAGAGGTCAGCGGCGCTGACGGCGCTGCGGTATCTTTTGCTTTGTTTGACGGGCATTTTGGACTCCTTGCGGTGCGAACGTCCGTGAGGACTCCCGCGGTGAGTTATGGTTGAGGGAAATTAGTCGACGACTTCGATACCCATGTTACGGGCGGTGCCGGCGATCATGCGGATGGCGGCCTCGTCGCTGTTGGCGTTGAGGTCGGCCTTCTTGATTTTGATGATCTCGAGGATCTGCTTCTTCGTGACCTTGCCGACCTTGTCCATGTTGGGCTTGGCCGAGCCGGCCGCGATGCCGGCGGCCTTCTTGAGGAGCACGGACGCCGGGGGCGACTTGAGGATGAAGGTGAAGGACTTGTCGGAGTAGACCGTGATGACGACCGGAATGATCATGCCATTCTGGTCCTTGGTCTTCGCGTTAAACTCCTTACAGAAGCCCATGATGTTGACGCCTTGGGCGCCGAGGGCGGGGCCGACCGGGGGCGCCGGATTGGCGGCACCGGCGGGGAGCTGGAGACGGACGTAACCTTGAATTTTCTTGGCCATGGTAAGGGAGGGAGGACTGGTTGGTAGGGAGGGCGGCTGGATCAGCTTTCAGAGGCGCGCTGGACCTGCCAGTATTCGAGTTCGACGGGCGTAAACCGACCGAAAATGGAGACGGAAATCTTGAGCTTGCCGCGGGCGGGGTCGACCTCGTCGACGCGGCCCGTGAGGTTGGCGAAGGCGCCGTCGGTGATCTTCACTTCCTCGCCGACCTCGAACGTGACCTTCGGGATTTCCTTGCCGGAGGCGGCCTCGATGCGGGCCTTGATCTCGTCGATCTCGGCCTGGCGGAGCGGCGCGGGCTTGTCGCCGCCGACAAAACCGATGACGCCACCGGCGTCCTTGACGAAGTAGAACGGCTTGATGATCACCTGGCCGTTCTCGTCGAACAGCTTCATGTTGATGAACACGTAGCCCGGATAGAGCTTGCGGACCTTGGTCGACTTCTTGCCGCCCTTGACCTCGGACACGACCTCGGTGGGCAGCAGCACCTCGGCGATGAAGTCATCGAGTTCCTCCGCTTTGCGGAACTTCTCGATGTAGTTCTTCACCTTGTTCTCCTGGCCGGAGAGGGTGTGGAGCGCGAACCATTGGGCGCCGGTGGAAGTCTGGGTGGGCATCGGAGCGGGAGGTTTAGCGGCTGACGAGCGAGGTCACGGCGTCGACCACGTTGTAGAGGGCGAAGTCACTGATGCTGGTGAACAGGCCGAGCAGCACGCACGCGACGATCACGACGATCGTCGAGTCCTTGAGCTCGGACTTGGTCGGCCAGCTGGCTTTCTGCAGCTCGCCAACGAGCTCGCTGGCGAAAATGCGGACGGTGCGGAAGGGATTGGCCATGGGAGCGGAAGTGAGAGGAAGGCGGGAGGTGGCAGGCGCGGAGGGAATCGAACCCCCAACCAACGGTTTTGGAGACCGCTACTCTACCAATTGAGCTACGCGCCTGTGGTTATGATTCTATTTCTTTTAGACGACACAGCCGGGACCCCAAAAAGGAGCCCCGGCAGCGTCAGTCGGAAGAGGTTAAGGGACGCTTATTCGACGATCTCGGTCACGCGGCCGGCACCGATGGTGCGGCCACCCTCGCGGATGGCGAACTTCTGGGTCTTCTCCATGGCGATCGGCACGATCAGGTCGATGTCGACGGCGATGTTGTCGCCCGGCATGATCATCTCCACGCCCTTCGGCAGGTTGACGACGCCGGTCACGTCCGTGGTGCGGAAGTAGAACTGGGGACGATAGCCGTTGAAGAACGGCGTGTGGCGGCCACCCTCGTCCTTCGAGAGGACGTAGATCTCGGCCTTGGCCTTCTTGTGCGGCTTGATGGACTTCGGGGCGGCGATAACCTGGCCGCGCTCGATGCCTTCCTTTTCAATACCGCGGAGCAGGATGCCGACGTTGTCGCCCGCCTGGCCCTGATCGAGGAGCTTGCGGAACATCTCGATGCCGGTGACGACAGTCGTGGTCGTGTCCTTGAGGCCGACGATCTCGACGGTGTCGTTGAGCTTGCAGATGCCGCGCTCGATACGACCGGTGGCGACGGTGCCGCGGCCGGTGATCGAGAAGACGTCCTCGACGGACATCAGGAAGGGCTTGTCGAGCTCGCGCAGCGGCTCGGCGATCTCGCTGTCGAGAGCCTCCATCAGCGCCTGAATGGCGGCCAAGCCCTCGGGCTTGCCCTCGAGGGCGGCGGTGGCGGAACCCCGGATGATCACGGCGGCCTTGCCGTCGAATTGATACTTGGTGAGGAGATCGCGGATTTCCTCTTCGACGAGCTCGATGAGGTCCTTGTCGTCGATGAGGTCGACCTTGTTCAGGAAGACGACCAGCTTCGGCACGCCAACCTGGCGGGCCAGGAGGATGTGCTCGCGGGTCTGCGGCATCGGGCCGTCAGCGGCGGAGACCACGAGGATACCACCGTCCATCTGGGCGGCACCGGTGATCATGTTCTTGACGAAGTCGGCGTGGCCGGGGCAGTCGACGTGCGCGTAGTGGCGCTTGTCGGACTCATACTCCACGTGGGCGACCGAGATCGTGACGATCTTGGAGGCGTCACGCACGGTGCCGCCCTTGGCGATGTCCGCGTAAGTCTTGACCTCAGCGAGACCCTTGCGGGCCTGCGCGGAGAGAATCGCGGTCGTCAGGGTCGTCTTGCCGTGATCGACGTGACCGATGGTGCCGACATTGACGTGCGGCTTTTTGCGTTCGAACGTTCCTTTAGCCATATGGAGTAGTAGTTTAGTTAGGTATTGAAGTTGTTGATCTTGATTAACGTCGGAGATCAGCGACGTCCCCTGGAGCCCAGAACCGGATTCGAACCGGCGACCTCGTCCTTACCAAGAACGTGCTCTACCAACTGAGCTATCTGGGCAGACCAAGTCACTGGCAAAAAACAAAGAGAACGACGAAGAAACGCGCCCTAAAATGGACCGTCAACTAGATTCTAACAAATTCCCCAAAAAACCCTACGGCCCCACTAACACGCGGTAGCGCCCGGGATTCAGGCGTTCGCCCACGCGGAGGGTTTTTACAAGATAGGATCGGAAGAAAGCATCTACATCGTCCCACCCCGACCCGCTCGTCAGGACCGGCTCCCCGACCACTCCACCGCTGCCGACCAAGACCACAAATTCCATCGGGGCGTAATCCAAGCGCGGCGGCAAAAATCCATTAAGAGCCTGCACCACAATGGGTTTGCTGTCCTTAAAATTCCTAATTTCCAAGAAAACGACCCGGGCGGGCAGAGGCGGCCGGGCGATGTCGACCTGCCCAAAACCAGCGAATGGCGCCTCGTTGCCCTGGGCGAGCACATCCGACAGTTTTTCCGGCGCGGGCGTGGATTCGGCGCCATAGAGCTTCAGCTTCTGATCGGCAAAGGTCATGACCGGGTCAAAACTGCCGAAAACCTGCCCCGGCTGCCGGCGCAGCCGGACCGGTAACGGCCGCTGGCCGTAATTCCATTCTGTCGGGAAAAACAAGGGCCGCGGGTCGAACAAATCCGCCCGCTCCCGCAAAATCTGGTCGGTCGTGCCCTGACCCACGCCCGTAAGCTGCACAAACGGATGTTGAGCGGCAGGCGCCGGGACCACGGCGGGTGGCGTGGCCCGTGTCCAACTCCACCACGCGCCGGTCACACCTAACGCGCACCCCAGCGCGACCCAAACGCGCCGCTTCACTTCGATCGTTCCGATGCGCACAAAGACCTCCTATTTCTGCGGGCTGTCCGGTGCCGGCTGGTTGCCGCCCAAAAGCATCCTCGAAAAACCCGCCGACGCCGCCATGGCGCCCAAGTCCGCGAGCGCCTGCGCCGACACCTGCTTGTCCGCGTTCACCTGCAGCACGGAGCCGGGGTATTTTTTAGCGTAGCTCTCCATGTGGCCGCGCAGCTCGACCAGGGTATACATGCCACCGTCAAACAGGATCACATTGTCCCGGCGATAACTGATGACGACTGACGTGGGCACCAAAGCAACCGAGGCTGGCTCAACCACCGGCAGCTCGACCAACAAACCCGGCGCCAGCACGAAGCGCGATCCCAGCAGGTCGAAAAACAGCACGATCAGCCCGACGTTCACCCACGCGACGAAATTCAGGTCGCGCGGCGGCGGACTCATCCGCGATTCCAGGTCGAGCGGTCGCGTGATCATTTTTTCTCCCCGGCGTCGTGGCGGTATTCACGCAGCAAAAAGCGCATGAGCTCGCTGCCCGCCCACTCCATGTCCTGCACGAGCGCGCGGACCCGGCCCGTGAGGAAATGCCGCGCGAGGTGCGCCGGGATCGCCACGGCCACGCCGGCTGCCGCCGTGAGCAGCGCCTCCCACATGCCGCCGGCCAGCACGGCCGGCGTCGCGTAGTTGCCGCCCTGGTTGAAGAGCCAGAAGGTCTTGATCATCCCGAGGAGCGTGCCCAGCAGGCCGAACAACGGCGCGATCTGCGCGATGGCTGCGAGCGCGCTGATGCGCCGCTCGAGCACCGGAAGCTCCACGAGGGCCGCTTCCTGGATGGCGAAGCGCATCGCCTGCTCGTCGTCCGTGGCGTGGCGCAGCCCGGCCTTCACGACCTTGGCCACCGGCCCGGGCGTTTCCTCACACAGGGTCAGGGCCTCCATCAACCGCTGCTTCTGCAGCAGGTTCTTGATGCCGCCAAGGAATTCCGTCGAGCGGATCTGCCCGCGGTGCAGGAACAGCGCGCGCTCGATGAAGAGCACGATCGCCGCCAGCCCGAGCAGGATGAGCAGCCACATCACCGGGCCGCCCTTGGCGAAGACGTTGTAACTGAAAACCGTCATGGGGTGGCGCTCATCATGCGGCGGGGCCGGCGCGCGTAAATGCCAAAGCTGATCACGGCTTGGTCCCTCCCGCCGCGCCGAACCGCGCGAGCTTGGCCTGCGCCTGCGCCGCGCCGGCGAGCTTGTAGTCCACGATCAACTGGTAGGCGTGGCGCGCCTCGTCGAGCCGGCCGGCATCCTCGTGGAGCTGGCCGAGCTCGAGCAGCGCGCGGGTAATCCAATAGCGCCCCGTCGCGCCGAGCTTCGCCGCCTGCGCCGGGTCGAGCAGGAACGCATCCACCACTGACCAGAATACGGTCTGCGCTTTGGCGGGTTGCGCGCGCTTGGCCAGGGCGTAGCCCCATTTGTAGCCCGCCTCGGCGCGCAAGTCGACCGGTGCCGACGGCAGGTCACGCAGCCGCTCGAAGATCGTCGCGGCGCTCTCGTAGTTCACCACGCTGTTGGTGCCCTGCGCGAAGAGGCTGTCGGCCAGCGCGAGCTGCGCGAGCAACACAT
Source organism: Opitutus sp. (assembly GCA_025361365.1). GTDB lineage: Bacteria > Verrucomicrobiota > Verrucomicrobiia > Opitutales > Opitutaceae > Lacunisphaera. The sequence goes on from JANYAM010000030.1 coordinate 10,326, forward strand.
CCGGATGCAGGCTGTAGTTGTAGATGAGATCGTCATACACCTGCCGGGCCTGCGGGAAGAAGTTCAGTTTCCGCAGCAGGTTGCCCTGCTTCAGGCGCGCATAAAACACCAGTTCGTCCCGCGGGTAGGTCTTGATCAAGGTCTCGAGCAGCTTGTTGGCTTCCTCGAGTTGCCGGTCGAGCCCCTGAAGCTCCAGGTTGAGTGCCGCCTCATACAGCGCCAGCGGGGCGTATTCGCTCTGCCGGTATTCCGGCGTGTCCACGAAACTGATGAGCACGCGCTGCGCCCCGGCCATGTCGCCGCGTTGCGTCAGGTGACTGGCCTGCACCAGATAGGAATACTGGGCGGCGGCGGTGGTGTGATAATCCGCGCGCAGCTTGTCGAGCAGCGCCATGCCCTCGGCATCGCGGCCGAGCGCGAGCAGCGCCTGGGCTTTCAAGAGTTGCGCCGTGCTGGTGACATTGACGCGAAGCACCTCCTCGAGCGCCCCGCCCTTTTGCAGCCGCGCCAGCAATTCGTCCGCCTGCCGCAGCGCCGTCTCGGGCTGGCCGTTGTCGAACGAGAGCTTGGCCCGCAGCCACATCAGCCGGATGCGCAATTCCTCCGGCACGCCCTGGGCGCCGCCCGCCAGCAACCGCTCCACCCGGGCCTGGGCCGCCGCCGCCTGGCCGTGCACCTGCATCTCCTTGACCAGGTTCCATTCCGCCTGCCAGCGGCTCACCGCGTCGAAGCCCGGTGCCGCAGCGGATTCATCCAGCTGCCTGGCCGCCGCGTCGAGCTGATCCGCCCGGATGTCCGAAAGGACACGTTGGAAAATCAGCGTGCCCGCCGGGACCACGGCCGGCAGCTCGTGCAGCGCCGCCGCATAGGCGTCGGCCGCATTCTTGTAATCTTCCGAGCGGAAAAACGCCTCGGCGAGCAGCACGCCGAGCTCGGCATGCTCCCGCCCCTCGGGGAGGGCCGCGCGCAGTTGCACGGCAACGTCTGCCGCCGAGCGGTAGCGCTTCAAGTCCCACGCCACCGCCAGGCGCACGCCCAGCGCCTTGGCCTTCAGGGTCGAGCCGGGATAGCGCTCGAGCAGCGCCCGGGCATCCTCTTCCGCCGGGGCATAGTCCTGGTCGAGCAACGCGGTCTGCGCCCGGGCCAGGATCAGGTCCTCGATGATCGGGTGCTGCGTGGGCGCGATAATGAGATCACTCAGGTCGCGCCGCAGCTGCAGGCGCTCCGCCGGCGTCTTCGCGCCGCGCGCCAGCAGTTGCAAAGCCAGGCGCTGCGTGTCCGGCCGCTGACCGTCGCGCAGCAGCTGCCGGAAGGCTTGCCGGCCCGCCACGCTGCCTTCCCCGGCGATGAGGCCCAGCATCAGGCCGAGCTGGTCGGCGGCATCGCGCTCCGTCGGTGGCAGCACGGACAACTGGCGCTGCAGCACCGCCTGCGCCTCCGCGGCCCGGCCGAGGCCGGCCAGCGCCGCCGCGTAGGTGCGCACGTAGGTGTAGCCGGTGCGCTGGCCTTGGAAACGTTCCATGTTGCCGCGCAGGGTCGCGAGCTGGGCATCGTTGGCCGGCACCAGGCGCAGCCGCGACTGTTCCTGGCCGAGAGTAAAGCGCGCGCGCTGCAGGTCCGAGACCGCAGCCCGCCCCGCCTGGTCATAAAGGTTGTTCGCCGGCGCGATCTCGCCCTCCGCATCGGCGACGCTGGCCTGCAGGAAGAGCCACCAGCCGCGATCAGCCACCGGCAGGTCATCGGCCTTGCCCGCCGCCAGCGCGGCCTTGGCCGCCGCAGTGCGCCGGGCCGTCACGGCGATGAGACCCACGCGGAGCTGATAGGGGGTATTGCGCGGGCCGTCGTAGCCTTGCAGCGCGCTTTCCGCCGCCGGGAGGCCGCCGGCATCCAGCAGGGCCGTCACCAGCGAGAGGGTCACCCGCTGCCTCGTCTCGGCCGGCAGCGCCGGGTCGCGCAGCAGTTCGCGGAAGCCCGCGGCCGCCGTCGCGGGGAAGCCCGCCTGCAGCGCGGCGTTGGCCCGTCCCTCGGCCACGATCCAGCCGCCCGGCACCAGCTGGACCGTGGCCGAGTCGGAGACCAGCGGACTCGGCCCGGCCACCTGGGCTGCGAGTCGCGCGGCGGCGAGTGACAGCAGAAGCAAAAGACGGCGCGCCAACTTCATCATGAATGGCTTGAGCGTGCAGCCCCGGCCCCGGGTGGCAAGCCTCGGGCGGCGGCGGATCGGTTGAAATTCTCCCCCGCCGTGTAACGGAAAACTTCTCGCGCCACCCGGTGGCATCCGGCAACCTGCCTGCCGTTAGCTCCAACCCAACCACCCTATGAGTGCTGTCCTGATTGTCCTCGGAGTCCTGCTCCTTGTCGCTGTTGTCCTCGGCCTGTGGGTCGCGGGCATCTACAACTCGCTCGTCACCCTGCGCAACCGTTTCAAAAACGCCTTCGCCCAGATCGACGTCCAGCTCAAGCGCCGCTACGACCTCATCCCCAACCTCGTCGAGGTCGCCAAGGGTTACATGAAGCATGAGAGCGGCACGCTCGAGGCCGTCATCAAGGCCCGCAACGTGGCCTACGCCGCCTCCCAGACCGCCGCCGCCAATCCCGCCGACGCCGGCGCGATGAAGAACCTCCTCGGCGCCGAGTCCGGCCTCGCCGGCGCGATGTCCCGCCTCATGGTCGTCTCCGAGCAATACCCCGACCTCAAGGCCAACCAGAACATGATGCAGCTCACCGAGGAGATGACCTCCACGGAGAACAAGATCTCGTTCGCCCGGCAGGCCTACAACGACTCGGTCATGGTCTACAACACGACCCGCGAGTCCTTCCCGACCAACGTCCTCGCCGGCATGTTCAACTTCGCCGAGGCTCAGCTGTTCCAGATCGACAACGCCGCGGAGCGCGCCGCCCCGCAGGTCAAGTTCACCTGAGCATGCACAACACGACCAACCCTTCCCTCGCCGGCCAGCGCGTCGTCCGGGAACTCGGCACGGTGCGCGGCATCGTCGTCCGCTCGCGCTCGGTCATCGGCAACATCGGCGCCAGCATCCAGACGATCTTCGGCGGCGACATCACGCTCTACACCGAGCTCTGCGAGCACGCCCGCCAGGACGCCTATGAGCGCATGTGCGCCCACGCCGCCGCGCTGGGGGCCAACGCCATCATCGGCCTCCGCTACGATGCCACCGAGATCGGCGCGGGTATCACCGAGGTGCTTTGCTACGGCACGGCCGTCATCGTCGAGCCGACCGGCTAGAAACCCCTGTCGCGGGCATGGATTTTTTCGAGGCCCAGGAGCGCGCCCGGAAACGAACCCACCGGCTCGTGATGCTTTTCGTGCTCGCCGTGCTGGGCACGGTGCTGGCCGGCTACGTCGCCAGCTGGCTGGTCCTGAACAATGCGGGCGCCTACCAGGGCTACACCCGGGACCGCACCGGCCGGCGCGTTTACCGGGAAGCCTCGGCTCCCCGGCCGATTTTTGATCCGAAGCTTTTCCTCCTCGTCACGGGCGGCACCCTCGCCGTGGTCGGCGGGGCCTCTCTCTACAAGTGGTCGCAGATGCGGGAAGGCGGCTCCGCCATCGCGGAAATGGCGGGCGGGCGGCTCGTCGACCTCAAGACCACCGACCTGCGCGAGCGCAAGCTGCTCAATGTCGTCGAGGAGATGTCCATCGCCTCCGGCATCCCCATGCCCGCCGTCTATGTGCTGGAGGACGAGCCGGGGCTCAACGCCTTCGCCGCCGGCCTGACCACGAGCGACGCCGCGGTGACCGTCACCCGCGGCACGCTCGACAAACTCTCCCGCGACGAGTTGCAGGGCGTCATCGCCCACGAGTTCAGTCACATCCTCAATGGCGACATGCGGCTCAACGTGCGCATCACCGCCATCGTCTTCGGCATCCTGGTCATCGGCCTGCTGGGCCGCGGTATCCTGCAATCCCTCGGGCGCGCGCGGGTCAGCAGCGGCGACAGCAAGAAGGGCGGCGGCCTGCCCGTGCTCCTCGCGGTCGGCCTCGCGCTGATGATCATCGGCTACGTCGGGTATTTCTTCGGCCGCCTGATCCAGGCCGCGGTGTCCCGCCAGCGCGAGTTCCTTGCCGACGCCTCCGCCGTGCAGTTCACCCGCAACCCGGGCGGCATCACCGGCGCGCTGAAAAAGATCGGCGGCTACGCGCTCGGCGGCAACGTCATCGGCGCGAACACCGCCGAGCTCGGCCACTTCTTCTTCGCCCAGGCGTTCAAGTCCAACTTCGGCGGCCTCTGGGCGACGCACCCGCCGCTCGACGAGCGCATCCGCGCGGTCGACCCGACGTGGGACGGCAAGCTCTTCGAGCCCGAGCAGGTCGTGGACATCGCCCATGAATCCTCGGCCGTCGCCGGCTTCGGCGGGGGCCAGCGTTTTGGCACCGACGAGACCCTGCGGCGCGTGCACGAGGCCCAGCCCGACCTCCCCCGCCCCCGCACCTTCGTCAGCGTGCCATTCAAGCCCGTCAAGATCGTCGCCGACATCGGCGCTCTCACCGAGTCGCATTTCCGCAATGCCCAGCTGCTGCTCGACACGATCCCCACCCGCCTGCGCGAGTCCACCCGCGATACCGCCGCGGCGCAGGTGCTCGTCTACGGTTTGCTGCTCAACGGCGACAAGGCCGCGCGCGACGTGCAGCAGGCTCTCGTAGCCCAGCACGCCGGCCCGGAAGCCGCCACCGCCCTCGCCGCGCAGCGCTCCGCGCTCAGCGTGCTCGACCCCGCCGCGCGGCTGCCGCTGCTGCAACTTTCCCTGCCTGCACTCCGGTCGCTCGACGGCGCCGCCCTCGACCGCTTTTTCACGACGCTCGACGAACTCGTCCACGCCGACCAGCAGGTCACCCCCTTCGAGTATGCCGTGCAGAAGATGCTGCTGCACCAGCTGCAACTGGCGCAGAAACCCGCCGGGCGCGTGTTATACGACTCGTTCGACGGCCTGCGGGGCGAGATCGCCGTCATTCTCTCTTCCCTGGCTCATCTCAGTCCCAAGGATTCCGCCGCCGCCTTTGCCGAGGGCGCCGCGCAGATTCCCGTCATCCGCGACCAGCTCGCACTTCTCCCGCCGGCCGAGAGCGGCCTGGAACAGGTGGACGCCGCGCTGGACAAGCTCGCGCTGGCCAGCCTCCCCATCAAACAGCGCCTTCTGGTGGCCGCCGGCCACGTCATCGCCAGCGACGGCACGGTCAGCGTGGAGGAAGGCGAACTCTACCGGGCCTTCGCCGCCACGCTGGACTGCCCGATGCCCACCCTGGGCCAGGCGGCGTGATCAGCGGTGCTGGCCGGGCGGCTCGGGCGGCTCCGGCTTGGGCTCCGGCCGCAGCCACGCGATCAGCAGCACCACCACGATCGACCCGATGATCAGGCTGCGGGCGTAAAGCTTCCGCTTCGCCTCGTCCGGAATCCAGAGCGGCTCCTTTTTGCTGAGCCACGAAAACAGGAAGATCGGGATGAGGAGCACGTAGAGCCAGTGGATGCCGAGCGCCGCGAGCAGGTGGTGAAAGCCGCCCGCGATCGACGCCCCGAGCAGCACCGAGGCGAACAGCAGCGCGAAAGTCACGCTGTTGCCCTTGAAGCCGCGCCACAGCCAGAGAGGGTTGACCATGCGGCGATCCAAAACGCCTGCCGCCCTGCTTGCAAGCCACCGGCAAGCGGCCATGCTGGCGGCCGTGTCACTCGCCGAAAAGCAGTCGCAGCTCGTGGCCGACTACTCGATCATCCCTGATCCGCAGGAACGCCTGGCCGCCGTCGTCGACCAGGCCCGCCAACGCCCGCCGCTGCCTGACACCGAGCGCACCGAGGCGAACCGCGTGCGGGGCTGCGTGTCCCTCGCGTGGGTGATCGGCGAACGGCGCGACGGCCGGTGCTTTTTCCGCAGTGACGCCGATTCGCCGCTCGTGCGGGGCCTGCTCGTCTTGCTTTGCGATTTCTACAGCGGCGGCACGCCGGCCGACGTGGCGGCCACCGAGCCCGCCCTGCTCGAGGAGCTCGGGCTGGCCCGCAACCTCTCGCCCACCCGGCTCAACGGGTTGCGCTCGGTTCGCGCAAAAATCCGTGAATTCGCCACGGCCGCCGTCCCGGCCTCGTAGTGCGAAACCTTTCCCCGGTCCACCCGTCATAAGGCTCAACCTGTCACCCAGATGTCCGACGACCATCATCACCACCACCCCTGTTGCGGCATTTCGACCAACCTCGCGGATTACTTCCTCACGCGCCGCCAGTTTCTCAATCGCGTCGGCATGGGCCTCGGCGGCCTGAGCCTCGCCGCGCTGCTTGATCCGCTCAACCTCGTGGCCGCGCCCAACGACATCGTCACGTCGGCCGGCAACCCCCTGGCGCCCCGTGCGCCGCAGTTCGCGGGCAAGGCCAAGGCCGTCATCCACATCTTCGCCCAGGGCGCCCCGTCGCACGTCGATACGTGGGACTACAAGCCGATGCTGACGAAGATGAACAACAAGACCATCGGCGGCGATGGCGTCGCGATGGGCTCCCCGTTCAAATTCTCGCCCTACGGCAAGTCCGGCCTCGAGGTGAGCGAGCTGTTTGCCAAGACCGCCGCGCATGCCGATGACCTCGCCGTTATCAAGTCGATGTATACCGACATCCCGGCGCACGAGGTCGCCACGGTGTTCATGAACACCGGCTCGCTCCGCATCGCCAAGCCGAGCCTCGGCGCGTGGACGGTGTATGGCTTGGGCAGTGAAAATCAAAATCTCCCTGGTTTCATTTCCCTGCGCACCGGCGGGCTGCCCCCCGGTGGCGCCACGAACTACGGCTCCGCCTTCCTCCCCGGTGTTTACCAGGGCACCAGCGTCAACACCCAGGCGCAGAACGTGCAGCAGATGATCCAGAACATCCGCAACAATTACGTCTCCAAGGCCGAGCAGCGCCGCCAGCTCGACTTCATCCACTCGCTCAATTCCATCCACGAGGAAAACCTGCAGAAGGACGCCGCGCTCGAGTCGCGCCTTCAGGCTTCCGAGATCGCTTTTCGCATGCAGGCGGAGGCCACTGACGTGTTCGACATCAACAAGGAGCCCGCCGATGTCCGTGCCGCCTACGGCAACAGCCAGGCCGGCAAACAGCTGCTCATCGCGCGCCGCCTCGTCGAACGCGGCGTGCGCTTCGTCCAGGTCTGGCACACCGGCTGGGATCATCACCAGGACCTGGAGGACCGCATCACCGCGAAGGCCGGCGAGATCGACCAGCCGCTGGCTGCGCTCCTCACCGACCTCAAGCAGCGCGGCCTGCTCGACTCCACGCTCGTCATCTGGGGCGGCGAGTTCGGCCGCAAGCCGACCAAGGACAAGAACGGCGGCGAGAATCCCGGCCGCGACCACAACGCCAAGGCCTTCTCCGTCGTCATGGCGGGCGGCGGCGTGAAGGGCGGCGTGGTCCACGGCGCGACCGACGAGTTCGGCGCCGCCGCGGTGAAGGACAAGGTGCACGTCCACGACCTGCACGCCACCATCCTCCAGTGCATGGGCTTCGACCACACGAAGCTCACCTACCGTTTCAACGGCCGCGATTTCCGGCTCACCGATGTGGCCGGCAACGTGGTGAAGCCCATCCTCGCCTGACCATGCGCCGCATCCTTGTTGGAGCCAGTCTGCTCGCGGCCCTGATCGCCCGCGCCGCGGATATGCCGGGGACCATCGCACCCGCCCCGGCCATCTCGACCGCCGACTTGCAGTTCTTCGAGACGAAGATCCGTCCCGTGCTCACCGAGCAATGCTACCAGTGCCACAGTCACCAGGCGGACCGCATCAAGGGCAAGCTCATGCTCGATTCGCGCGACGCCGTGCTGCTCGGCGGTGTCACGGGCCCGGCCCTCGTCCCGGGCAAGCCCGACGACAGCCTCCTCATCCAGGCCATCCGCTATACCGACGAGGATTTGATGATGCCCCCGAAGGATCACGGCGGAAAGCTGAACGAGCAGCAGATCGCCGACCTCACCGAGTGGGTGCGGCGCGGCGCCCCCGACCCGCGCGTGCCCGTCATGGCCGCCAGCGGCAAATCCTACGGCGGCGTCGGCAAGGCCCACTGGGCTTTCCAACCCGTCAAGCAACCCGCCGTGCCGGTTGTGAAGGACAACGCCTGGACGCAGTCGCCTCTCGACAATTTCGTATTGGCAAAACTCGAGTCCGTCGGCCTGCACCCGAATCCGCTCGCCGACAAGCGCACGCTCATCCGCCGCGTCACCTTCGACCTCACCGGCCTGCCGCCAACCGAGCCGGAAATCCAGCGCTTCATCGCCGACGGCTCGCCCGACGCCTACGCCAAGGTCGTCGACCGCCTGCTCGATTCCCCGGCCTACGGCGAACGCTGGGCCCGCTACTGGCTCGATGTTGCCCGCTATTCCGACACCAAGGGCGACGCCCCGAAACGCAACGACCCGCGCTACCCGCACGCCTGGACCTACCGCGACTACGTCATCGACGCCTTCAACCACGACAAGCCCTACAGCCAGTTCATCCTAGAGCAACTCGCCGCCGACCGCCTCGTCGTCGACCAGGAGGACAAGGCCAAGGCGAAGAAGGTCGAGCCACCGGTGGACCGCACCGTGCTCGCGGCCCTGGGTTTCCTGACGCTCGGCAACCAGTTCGACGGTCGCCGGGATGACGTGATCGCCGACCAGATCGACGTCACGACCAAGGCCTTCCTCGGTCTCACTGTCGCCTGCGCGCGCTGCCACGACCACAAGTTCGACCCAATTCCCACCAAGGATTATTATTCACTCTACGGCGTGTTCGCCAACACGGTCGAGCCGCCGCGCATCACCGCCGAGCCTACGCTTTTCACCAAGCTGCCCAAGACCCCCGAGCTGGTCGACTACATGGCCAAGTCCGAGGAGCTGAAGAAAAAAGAGGAGAACGTGCAGGCCCAATACGCCGAGTTCCGCCGCAGCCGCGACAAAGACCCGCAGAAACGCCGTGATCTCGCCCGCGAGGAGGGCCTGCTCCAGCGCCAAGTCGGTGACCTGGAGATCGAGCATCCCGGTGCACCGGCCCGCGCCAACGTCGTGTTCGATGTGCCCCGTTCGCATGATTATCCCGTGCTGGTGCGCGGCGAGGTGCAGAACAAGGGCGACACGGTGCCGCGCCGCTTCCTCGAGTGCCTCGCGCCCGATCCCAAGCACCGCCCGGAATGGAACAAGGGCTCCGGCCGCGTCGACCTGGCCAAGGCCATCGCGGACCCGAAGAACCCGCTCACCGCCCGCGTGTTCATGAACCGGCTGTGGCAGCAGCATTTCGGCGCCGGCTTTGTCGCCACGCCTGACGACTTGGGCAACATGTCCGTGCCGCCCGCCAACCCCGAGCTGCTCGACTGGCTCGCCTCGCGGTTTGTCGAGTCCGGCTGGTCCATCAAGCAGCTGCAGCGCACGATCGTGCTCAGCAGCACCTACCAGCAGTCAAGTGCGGCCAATCCCGCCGCGGTCGCCCTCGATCCCGACAACAAGCTGCTCTGGCGGGCTAACCTCCGCCGCCTCGAGTTCGAGGAAGTCTACGACTCGCTCCTCGCCATCGCCGGCACGCTCGATCGCACGGTGGGCGGCAAGTCCGTCATGCCCTCCAGCGACACGTTCGGCACGCGGCGCTCGCTCTACACCTATATCGACCGCCGCAATCCGCCGGAACTGCTCACGCAGTTTGATTTCCCCAATCCCGACACGCCCTCCGGCAAGCGCTACGAGACCACCGTGCCGCAGCAGGCCCTTTTCCTGATGAACAGCCCGCTGGTCATCGAGACGGCGCGCAAGCTCACCCACCGGCCCGAGTTCGCCGCGTTGAACACCGACGCGAACCGCGTCACTTCGCTCTACCTCGCCATCTTCCAGCGCCCGCCGACCGACCAGGAGGTCGACATCGGTGTCCGCTATGTGCGCGCCAACCCGGCCGGCAAGGCGCTGGACGTGCCCGAACCGGTGGCGCAGAAGACCGCCCGCGAGAAAGCCATCGAGGACCGCAAGGCCCGCCAGGCCGCGCTCAATCCCAAGATCAAATACGCCGCCGACCAACGCCCGATCGGCAGCAACATCTCGCCCCTGGGTCCGGAGGATGCCTGGACCAAGCTGGCCCACGCCCTCTTCCAGACCAACGAGGCGATGTTCGTGAATTGAGCCGGACCCTTTGACTTTCGGCCCGGTGGCGGCTTCTGTGGGCGTTGCCCGTGAATTTCTACGACGCTCACCAGCATTTTCATTTCGCCCAGCTGACGCCGCACCGCGCAACGATCCTCCGCGACCTCCAGACGGCCGGCGTGAAGGGCGCCGTTGTCAATGGCACTAACGAGGAAGAGTGGCCCGTCGTGGCCGCACTGGCCAAGGAATATCCGTGGGTCGTGCCGAGCTTCGGCGTCCACCCGTGGGACGCGGGCAGCCGCTCGCCGGACTGGCTCGCGAAGCTGCGCGCCGCGCTCGCGGCGGATCCCCGCGCCGGCGTCGGCGAGATCGGCCTCGACCGGTGGCTGCTTGAGCTCAAACCGGACGATCCCCGCGTCGCCGGGCTGCGCGTGGCGCCGCTCGAGGAACAGACCGAGGTCTTCGCCGCGCAGCTGGCCCTCGCGGCCGAGCTCAACCGCGCACCGTCCATCCACTGCGTGCAGGCCTGGGGCGCACTGCACGACGTGCTGAAGAAGGCGAAGCTACCGGCCCGCGGTTTCCTGATCCATGGCTACGCCGGCCCGGCCGAGATGATCCGGCAGTTCACCGACCTCGGTGCCTATTACTCCTTCAACATCCAGCTGCTGGAACCGCGGCACAAGAGCCGGCTGGAAAATTTCCGCCACATCCCGGTCAAGCGCCTGCTGGTCGAGACCGACGCCCCGACCAAGCCGCCGGCGGGCGAACTCAACCGCTTTCCCCTGCCACCGGCCGCCGACGGTTCCGTGGTCAACAATCCCGCCAACCTTGCCGTGACCTACGAACAGCTGGCGAAGCTCCGCCATGCACCGCTAGCCGACCTCGCTGCCAGGATCGAAGGCAATTTTCAGCGGCTGTTCGGCTGAGGCGGGATTCGGAACAGATAGCCCAGGCCGGGCACCCACTCGACCAATTCCATCCGGGCGACCAAATCATGCCCGAAAGCCGGATCGACCGGCATGGTCAGGGAAACCTGTTCCGCCGGCACGCGCGGCACCGGTTCCGGATAAAGGAAATATTGCAGCAGCAACTCGTGCCGGGAGAGATCCGCGACCACCTGGGCGGTTTCCCACGGGCGGACGAATTGCGGCAGATACCACCAGTGCCGCCCCACCCGGTCGGCATTGAAGAAATGCAGCACCCCGCCGCCGGCCCCGAGCACGACCAGCTTGCGCCGGGCGCCCTCCGCCAATGGCGCCGGCTTTTCCTGGATGAGGCGCGCCAGGTTGCCGATCCGCGCAGCCTCGGAACCGTGAAACCACAAGTGCTGGCCGTTGGGCAAACGCAGCGACTCCGCCTGCCATTGCTTTTCGACGCTCCAGGTATCGAGCCACTTGCCCGCCTGCCAGGCCACCACGGGCAACAAGGCCACGATGATCAGGCCTCGGCCCCAGCGAAAACGCACCTCACCCACCAGGGCGATTGCCGGCCAAACCATCCACGTGTGCGCCAGGATGTTCGACGGCGTTCGGAAGAGGAAGGTGCCGCCCACGGCAAAGTAGAGCGGCAGAAATAACAGCGCACAATCAATGCGATCCGGCGCCACTCTGTTTTTAAGTGCCCGCACGACGACGAAAATCGCCAGCGCCAGGCCGATGACCACCGACACATAGTGGAGATAGGACTCGCCCCCGGACTCGAAGTGCGGCCAGCGGCCGCTGGTGATTTCCTCATAATGCGCGACCATGTGCGCGGGCCACAATTGCTCCCCCACCGCAACGGGGCGCAGGCGGGCCAGCAACCAGCCGCCATAAGCGAGCACCACCGCCGTGTAACCGACCAGCATCATCCCCAATCCCTGGACCAGCCGCGGTCGGCGATCCGCCGCCGATTGATCCAAGCCGATCCGCAGGCACCACAGCAAGACCACCACGACGCCCGCCGCAGCCTGCGGCCCGAAACGGACCAGCTGGATCGCGCCCAGCGCCAGGCCCAGGCCGAGCGCCCGCCGGGCCGTGGGGCGCTCCGCCGCCAACAGCCAGGCCACCAGCACGAGCAGCATCGCCTCCACGGCACTGTGCGGACCCGTGAAGTGACTCAGCAAACCCGGAACGGTGATCGCCGGCAGCAAACCAAGCAGCCCGCCCAGCCAGGCGGCCAACGGGCCCACCTTACGCGCGGCCATGACCACCAGTCCCGTCCAGGCCAGGGCGGTGGCTACGCCGGCCGCGAGCACTAGGACCAGCGGGGTATTGCCGGCCACGAAAGCAAACGCCGCATACCACCCGAGAGCCAGTGGCCCATATTGCCAGGCCAGCTCACTATACAGGTGCTCGCCGGCCAGCACCCGGCCATTCGCATACATGAAAGATCCCTGGTCGAAAAAAATGAACCGCGTGGCGTCGAAAGTCTGGCCGGGAATGCAGCCGAGGTAATAGACCAGCCACAGGACCAGCGTGCCGCCAAGCAGCAGGCCGAAAACCAGCGGGGTTCGTATCACGCCCTTGGAACTGAACATCGTCAGACTCGATCTAGGCCGCCCGCGGAAGCATGTCGAAAGTTTCCTTTCCGCCGCCCGTTCGCCTGGGCCGTCGCCGGCCGCCACCGGGCCACTGCGCGTATTTTGGCAAATGCTGGTCCGGGCCCACTCGCGCCTTTCCATCCGGCCCGGCGTGGAGGATTATGGGGGAGCTTCACCCGCATCATGGCAAATCCAACCATCATCCAAGGCGGCATGGGCGTGGCCGTTTCCGGCTGGCGGCTCGCCGGCGCGGTGGCCCGGACCGGCCAGTTGGGCGTCGTGTCCGGCACGGCCCTGGCGAGCGTTCTGGTCCGGGAGCTGCAGCTCGGCGACCGCGGCGGCCATCGCGCCCGCGCCTTCGCCCGTTTTCCCCTGCCGGCGGTGGCCGACCGCATCTGGCGCCAATACCACATCGCCGGCGGCAAGGCCGCCACGGCCCCGTTCAAGCTGACCCCGCTGCCCACGCTCTCGCCCGGTCCGGCCTTCCATGAACTCACCGTTCTGGCCAATTTCACGGAGGTCTTTCTCGCCAAGGAAGGACACCCCGGCCGCGTCGGCATCAACTTCCTCGAGAAAATCCAGCTGCCCACCCTGCCCTCGGTCTATGGCGCCATGCTGGCCGGCGTGGATTATGTGCTGATGGGCGCGGGCATTCCCCGCTCCATTCCCGGGGTGCTCGACCACTTCGCCCGCGGCGAGCCGGCGGAGATCAAGATCGATGTCACCGGCGCAGCCCCCGGCGACGACTGCCTCGCCACCTTTGACCCGGCCAGCCTGTTCGGCGGTCCCGCCCCCGCCCTCATGCGGCCGCAGTTCCTCGCCATCATTTCCTCCGCCACGCTCGCGCTGACGCTGGCCCGCAAGTCCAACGGCCGCGTCGACGGCTTCATCGTCGAGGGCGCGGTGGCCGGCGGCCACAACGCGCCGCCCCGCGGCCCGCTGCAGTTGAGCGCGACCGGCGAACCCATCTACGGCCCGCGCGACGTGCCGGAGCTGGCCAAGATCCGCGAGCTCGGGCTGCCCTTCTGGCTGGCTGGGGCCTACGCCCGGCCGGAAAAAATCGCCGAGGCCCGCGCACTCGGCGCCGCCGGCGTGCAGATCGGCACGGCGTTCGCCTTCTGCGAGGAGTCGGGCATCACCCCGGCGTTGAAACGCGAGGTGCTCCGCCTCAGCCGCGCCGAGGCGCTGCGAGTGTTCACCGACCCGTTGGCTTCGCCCACCGGCTTTCCGTTCAAGGTGCTCCAGCTGCTCGGCACGGTGGCCGACGAGGCGCGCTATCTGGCCCGCCCGCGCATCTGCGATCTCGGCTACCTCCGCGAAGCCTACCGCAAACCCGACGGTTCCACCGGCTACCGCTGCCCCGGCGAGCCGGTCGAGGACTATGTCCGCAAGGGCGGCGCCGTGGCCGACACGGTCGGCCGCAAGTGTCTTTGCAACGGCCTGATGGCGACGGTCGGACTCGGCCAGCCCCGGCCCGGCGGCACCGAGGACCCGATCCTCACCGCCGGCGACGAGGTCATGCATCTCGCCCGTTATCTCCCCTCCGCCGGCGATTCCTATGAGGCGGCCGACGTGATTCAGTGGCTGCTGGGCAAACCCGCCCCGGCCTGACCCAAGGCGATCTGTCGCACCACCTCGCCGGCCGCGGCGAAACCGAACGCGCCGGTGATGAACACCGCCGTGCCGAAGCCCGTCGCGCAGTCGAGCCGCAGGTTCGAACCTTCCTCCGGCTCCGTCGAGCAAGAGCCATCGGCCAAGGGAAAAACCGGCTGCTCCTGCGAGGAAACGCACGGGATGCCGTAGTGGTTGCCCTCGCCCTTCGCAAAACCGTAGTCGCGGCGCAACTTCTTGCGCACCTGCCGCAGCAGTTCGTCGCCATGCCCGTCGCCGAAGTCGGTCACGACAATCCGCGTGGCGTCGCGCTTGCCCCCGGCGGAGCCCACTGTGAGCACGGGCTGGCCGCGCCGGGTGCACTCCGCGATGAGCAGCGCCTTGTTCGACATCAGGTCGATGCAGTCCACCACCCAGCTGAAGCGCGTCGCCAGCAGCGCCTCCGCCGTCTTGGCCGTGAAATACTCGCTGACGGTCGTGACCGCGCAGGCCGGGTTGATCAGCTTCACGCGCTCGGCCAGCGCCGCGACCTTGGGGCGGCCGATGTTGCCATCGAGCGCGGGGAGCTGGCGGTTGACGTTCGTCAGGCACACGTCGTCGAGGTCGATCAACGTGAGGGCGCCGATGCCTGAGCGCGCCAGGCCCTCGACCACCCACGAGCCCACGCCGCCCACGCCCACGACGCAGACGTGCGCCGCCTGCAGCCGCGGCAGGGCCGCCACGCCGTAGAGCCGGCTCAAGCCGCCAAACCGCTGTTGATAATCGTCACTCAGTGTCATTCTGGGCGAAGCGAAGAATTCAGCGGCGCAACCGCAAGCGAATAGCGCACCGGCCTACTTCTTGCGCTTGATGCCGAGCTGCATGACCTCGGGCTCGAGCTGGCTGGCCTTGACCCCGGTGCTCACCAGCGTGCCCTGCTGGTTGAAGAGCGCCGAGGCCGGCAGGTTGTGCGCATTCACCTTGTCGCTGAACGCGCCCTTGTCCCCCTGACCGTCAAAGAGCACCGGCCAGGCGTAGCCCTTGTCCTTCACGAATTTTGCCAGCGCCGCCTGGTCCGTGTCGTGGGACACGGTGACAATCTCCACCCCCAGTTTCTGGTAGGGCTTGTATAAGTCCTGCAGCGCGGCGAGCTCCTTGACGGAGGCCTCGTTGGCGGTGGACCAGAACACAAAATAGACCACCTTGCCGCGCAGCGGGGCGGCGTCGAACTCCCCGCCGCCGAGCGTGGCGGCCTTCAGCTCCAGCGGCGCGCGACCCAGCTCGATCAAATTCATTTCCTCGCGACCGACGGCGGCAATTTTCTTGTCCCGGCTTTCCATGAGTTTCGTGGCCTGCACCTCCGCCTGCCGGCCGCTGGTATTCTGCAGCGCGTGGATGTAATCCCGCTCCAAGCCCGGCAGGTAGCGGCCGGCTCCTTCCAGGTCGTTCAGCCGGTCGATCTTGGCCCGGAAATTATCCAGGCTTTCGCGCGAGGTCGCCGTGCGCGCCACGTAGCCGGCGTAGGTCGCGTCCACGGCGCCCAGCACGGCCTTGGCCTCGTCGGTGGCATCGGACTTCGTGCGGCGGTTGAGGATCTCGTAGTTCAGCTGCGAGCCCCAATACTCGCGCATGGGCAGGAGCTTCTTGTCCTTGATCGTGCCGCCGAAGTTGGCCAGGGCGGTGATCACGCTGCCGGCCTTGGCGTGCGTCGGGTAGGCCACGAGGAAATCCAGCCCGCTTTTCTGCAGCTGCTGGATCCGGGTGCCATCGAGCGTGGCGTCCTTGTCGTCGCGCAGTTTGAAGAAGGCCTCGGCGGCGACATCGCCGGGGGATTTGTCCTTGGCGGACTTGGTCTGGGCCGAAAGCGGGCCGGCCAGGATCATGGCCAAGCCCACAGCCGCGAGAGTGAGCGAGCGGTGCATGGGGGTGTGGGTTGAGGGGTGTCGGGCCTGACGCCAGGCCCGGCGGGGTGGGTGCAGACGCATGTCTAGCGCCGCGATCGGACCGGACAAGCCGCAATCTGCCGGATCATCTCACCAGCAGCTGCTGCACGGCGTCTATCGCCGCCACCTCGCGCTGCGCCCAATCGCCGCGGATGTCGACGAAGGGCAGTTGGCGCCGCTCGAGGGCGCCGCGCCAGACGCGCCGGCATTTCTCGCGGTCGGCCGGATCAGGAAAGCAGCGCTGCGGATCGGGCGCGAACGGCACGTCGATGTCGAGTAGCAGGTAGAGCGCGTAATTCTTGCAGCGCTGCTCCGCCCCGCGCCGCAGTTCGTCGGGCGTTGTGCCATAGAGCAGGTCGCTCCAGAGCAGCGTGGTCAGCGCGTCGGTGTCGCAGATGACCAGCCGGCTGCCGGCCGCCGCAGCGGCGTCCTCGCGCCGCCACTGCTCGCGGGCAATGGGCAGCATGTCCTCCAGGCCCAGCGCGCCCTGCTGGTCCCAGCGCTCCCGGGCATACTCGGCCACCAGCGGCGCGGCAAAATGTGCGGCCAGCCTCTCCGCCAGCTTGGTCTTGCCCGTGGATTCCGGGCCGTAGAGGGCGATGCGTTTCATGCGGCGACCCTGAACACTTTTTTCCACTGCCACCAACCGACAAAGGCCATCCCGAGATAGACGGCGTAGAGCAGGGCGGTGAAGGCCAGCTCCGCGCTCCAATACGACGCCACGGCGACCAGGTTGACGACCACCCACACCACCCAGTTCTCGATGTTTTTTCTCACCTGCAGCACCTGGGCCGCGACACTGAAAATAGCGATGAATGCGTCGCGCCACGGCATGGCCGCGTGCATCGCAGGAGCGACCGTCAGCGCCCAGCCCGCGGTCACCGCTGACGCCGCGGCGAGGGTGAGGACCCGGCCGCGGGTCGAAAGCGACGTCACCGGCAGCTCGGGTGCCGCCCCACGATCCCGCACCCAATGCCACCAACCCCAGACAAAACTCGCAAAGTAGAACACCTGCAGGATGGCGTCCGTCGGAAAATACGTCTGGTAGAACAACACGCCCTGCACCGTCACCGCCGCCAGCCCGACCGGAAACGCCCACAAGCTGCGCCGGATCATCAGCCAGACGCCGAGGATGCCGAAGACAAGGTTGGCCTGATCGAGCGGCGAGGCCGTGGTGAGACCGGACTGGATGTTCTGCCAGATGGCGTGCACGCGCGGAGTCAATCGCCGCGCCCCGGCCCGACGCAAACCCTCAGTGCGGTCATCCCTTGAGCGTCTCCGCCAGGTAGGCCTCCATCGCCTCGCGGGTCAGGGTGTGGGCGGCGGCGCAGCGCGGGCATTCCACCCGGATGGTCTCGCCGTCGCCAAACAGCGCCTCGGGATCGGTGCGGAACGCCGGGGCGATGGCGCCGAGGATTTTCTGCTGGGTGCAACCGCAGTGCCAGCCGTAGTTGCGGCTCTGGATGCGCCCGACCGTCTCGGCCGCGCCGGGATTGCGCACGCCCTCGACATCCACGGAGGCAAACCAAGCCAGGTCACAGTCGGGCTGCGCCACGAGCATGGCGTAGCTGTCGTTCCCCAGGTCGAAGAAACGCACGGGCTGCTGCTCGCTGCGGGCGTAGTAGCCGCCCACGGCGGCGAACACGTCGCTGCCCTGGAAATTCACCACACTGCGCCGCGGCTCGGCCCCGCGCCGGTGCACAATGTCGCTGAAGAAGACGTTTTCGGCGGCCTCGCGCACGTTCTCGGTGAAGAGCCGCCCGGTGACCGTGCAGTCCTCGTTGTCGCCCGCGAGGAAGAGGTTCAGGCGCGGCTCCTGGAAATTGAGGGTCCAAGCGATGTGCTCGTTCAGCGGCCGCGAGGCGCAGTGCAGCGTGAAGGCCGCCAGCGCGGTTTTGAAGAGAGCCGCCTGCTCCGGGGTGTAGTGCAGCTTGTTATCCGCGACGTGCAGGTAAAAGTCGGTGAACAGCGGGCAAAGGTCGGCGCGCACGAGCATGGCGTTGCGGTGGCGGACGAAATCCACCGTCACGATCACTCCATTCAGTTCCTGGGCTGGTTGGTCGGGCATGCCTGCAGTGTATTCAGAACTGGCCAAAGTCCAGCCGGCCTCCAGCGAAGCTTGAGGCCGGCCCTGCGAAGCCTCGGCGAAGTAGGGCGACGAGCCGGGTTTTCCGCGATTGCCAACCGGCAAAAAAATGTGGACTTTACTGGCTAATGTCCGAACGCATTTCCTCAAACCCCCACACGGAGGAAGAGTTCTCCCTGCCGTTGTTCCTCTTCGTCGTCGCAGCCTCCTTTGGCGGCGCTTTGGCTCTAGTCTGGCTGCTTTCCCCCCACGCTGTCTGGCATGCCCAGGTGGGCGGGCCGGCCTGGAAGCTGCTCGCCGGCTTCCTCGCCTTCTCGCTCTTCAACTGCTTCATGGAATTTTTCTTCCACCGCTACGTGCTGCACAAGCCGGTGGCGCCCTTCCTCAGCTATTTCTACAAGCAGCACACCCACCACCACAGCCTGACGCGCATCACCCGGCGCCGGACGCCCGGCGGTATGGAGGTCAACTTCGTCGAAAACTTCTACCCCATCCTGAAGGACGAGCAGAAGGAGGCCTCGTTCTTCCCCTGGTATACCTTCATCATCTTTGCGGCCATCCTCACGCCCTTCTTCGCCCTGCTGCAGTGGCTGGCCCCCTCCTACCCGTTGTTTGTCACCGGTTATGCTTCGCTGGCTTGCTCCCTGTTCATCTACGAGATCTTCCACGCCATCGAGCACTGGTCCTTCGAGAAATGGGGCCCGCTCATCGACAGCCCCGTCTGGGGCGGCCTCTGGCGGAAGGTCTATAGTTTTCACCTGCGCCACCATGCCGTTATCGATTGCAACGAGGCCATCTCGGGCTTCTTCACCCTGCCGGTGGCGGACTGGGTCTTCGGCACCTGCATCCTGCCCGGCGTCCTCTACCAGCACGGGCAGACGGTGAAGGAGGACAAGGAATTCCTTAGCCCCCACCCCATCGCGCCCATCCGCTGGCTCGACCGCCTGACCGACGACATCGTCAAGGCCCGCCGCACGCGCGCCCGGGCGTGAGGTAGGGCGCGGACTCCGTCCGCGCCGCGGCGGCGAAGGGACTCGCCGCCCTACCTTACTTCTTCTGGATCACGCCGTGGTCCTGAAGCTTCTTGACCTTCGGCTTGATGACGAAAGTGCAATAGCCCTGGTTCGGGTGCTGGTTGAAGTAGTCCTGGTGGTAGGCCTCGGCACGCCAGAATTTCTTGAGCGGCACGATTTCCGTGACGATCGGGTCACTGTAGTGCGCCTGCGCGGCGAGCTTGGCCTTGCCGGCCGCGACCTGCTGGGCCTCGTTCTCGTAGAGGATGATTGACCGGTATTGGTCGCCCTCGTCGGCGCCCTGGCGGTTGAGGGTGGTCGGATCGTGCGCCTCGAAAAAGACTTCGAGCACCTTGTCATAGCTGATAACCGTCGGGTCGAACTCCACCCGGATGACCTCCGCGTGGCCCGTGCCGTGGCCGCAAATGTCCTCGTAGGTGGGATCCTGGGTTTTGCCGCCGGAGTAGCCACTCACGCTATGAATGATGCCCGGCAGCCGTTGAAAGACGGCCTCCATGCACCAGAAGCAGCCGCCTCCGAAGGTGGCGAACTCATGTTTGGACGCGGGTTTGGTTTCGGCCTGGAGGGTCGTCATGGCGGTGAAGAGGGTCAGGAAGGCGAGTAAAGGGCGGACGTTCATCGACGTGGGAGCAGGCTAGCCGGTTTTTATTCCGGCGCAACCGGTCAAACAACCAAACCTTTCCCGCGGATTACACGGATTAATGCCGGATGAACTTTATCCGCGTCAATCTGCGCTATCCGCGGAAATTCCGTTCCTTGTCTTTTTCAGGCGATGGATTTGCCTTGGCCCATGGATGATCCCCGCCTCGACAAATGGCTTTGGAGCGTGCGCGTCTTTAAGACCCGCGCCGCGGCCACCGCCGCGTGCCGTTCCGGTAAGGTCCTGATCGGCGAACTCGAGGCCAAACCCGGCCGCGATGTCCACGTCGGCGAGATGGTCACTGTCCGGGTCGGCGCCATTACGCGCATCCTAAAGGTCGTCGCCCACCCCCGCTCGCGCGTCAGCGCTAAGCAGCTGCCAGAATTCATGACCGACCTCACGCCCGCCGCCGAATACGAACGCGCCCGGCAGGCCGGCATCGAGCACATGCTGGCCCGGGAACGCGGCAAGGGCCGCCCGACGAAGAAGGACCGCCGGGAGATGGGCCGGCTCTTCGGCTACGAGTGACTCAGGCCGTCGCGCGGCGCCGGCGGATTATCACCAGTCCGAGCGCGCCGAGCCCCACGAACGCCGCATACGTCGACGGCTCGGGGATGGCGGTGCCTGTGACACCCAGCAGGCCGGAGGAGGCCAGCGCACTGGTGTCCCAACTCAGGCCATTTGCCAGCGTAGGCATGCTCATTGAATTGAAGGTGCCGTTGAAGGACGCGGCATCGAACAGGTTGAACGTTGCTCCCGTCATCGGCGAAAATCCGTTCACGAACGTGACGTTCAGCGCCCCACCCAACGACAGCACGCCGCCCACGTCGATGCTATCATAGCTGACCCCCTCGACCAGACCACCGAGTTCCATCACCAACACCGAGGAGCCTTGCAGCGTGAGGTTGCCGGTCACGGTCAGCAGCCCGGGCGAGTTGCCGGGAGACAGCGTGCCGCTGTTGGTGAGGCTGCTGGTAAATGTGCCACTACCTCCCAGCGTTCCGGTATTGGTCAGGCCTCCGCCTGCCGTGAAACCGCCGTTCACATTGAGGGTGCCGCTATTGGTGAAGGTCGAGGTCGTGGCGAAGCTGCTGCCCGCGCTCACGATGAGCGTGCCGGCATTGGTGAACGCGGCGCCCGTCGAAAAGGCGCGTCCGCCCTGCAGGCTGAATGTGCCGTCGTTCAGCGTGAGACTGTTGATGCCGTTGAACACCGAGCCCGCCCCCGTAAGCACGACCGTCGCGGAGTTGTGTGTGATCGCCGCGTCGCCGGCGAGATTGAGCCGCGCGCCGTCCCCCACACGCCACGTCCCCGCAGACAAAGTGCCTCCACTCACATTTCCATCGAGCTGCAGCGTGCCGGCCTGCACGTTCACAGTGCCGGTATTGGCGAACGGAATGCTGATGGTCGTCGTGCCTGCGGCGGTCTTGTTATACGTGCCCGTGTTGGTGAAGTTGAACGCGCCACCGTAGTAGCCGGATGCATAAATGGAATTGGAGGCGGCGTCGTTGAACGTGCCGTCATTGGTGATACTGCCACCCAGGCCGGACTGCAGCCCGCCGCCATTCCAATTTACTGTGCCGCTGTTAGCAATCGCGCGGCTGAGGAAGTCAAGCCCGGCCGCCACATTGAGCACGCCGCTGCCGGCGATCGTGCTGGTGCCGCCGAAGTTCCAGTCGGTGCCGCTCATATCGAAGGTGCCGGCGAGGGTGTAGGTGCCGGCGAGCCGGCCACCGGTCTGCTGGAAGTGGGGCGCCGCCAGCGTGCCCGTGAGTGAGAGCGTGCCGCCCGAAAGCGAGAAGAGGCCCGGGCCGCTGAGCCGGGCCGCATCGTCAATGGTGTAGCCGTTGGTGAAAACCAACTGGGTGCCCGCGCCAGCGACGAACGTGCCGGCAGCGGTGAGCGTGCCGCCCGCGCGCAACTCGACATTGCCGGCCGTGAGGTTGAGCGTGCCGCTGTTAGTGAAGGGTACCTCGATAGCCGTGGTCCCGGCGGCGGTCTTGTTATACGTGCCTGCGTTGGTGAAACTGAACGGGCCGCCCCAGTAGCCGGACGTGAAAATGGAACTGGAGGCCGAGTCGTTGAACGTCCCGTTGTTGGTGATGCTGCCGCCCGCGCCGGATTGCAGCGCCCCACCCGTCCATTCCACCGTGCCGTTGTTCACCAGGGCCCGGAAGAGAAAATCGTGCGAACCACTGCCGCTCATCGTGAGCGTGCCAGCCGACCCGATCGTGGTCGTGCCGCCACTGTTCAAGTTGCCGCCGTTCCACGTCACCGTGCTATTGAAAGTCTGCGTGCCGGCAAGCGAGCCGGCAGTCACCCGGAAACCGGACGCGTTGATATTCCCCGAAATATTCAGGTTGTTGGTAAAGGTGAAAATGCCGGCACCGGTCAGCCCGCTCGCATCCGCAATCGTATAACTGCTGTTGAACAGGAGCGTCGTGCCCGCGGCGGCGCTCGCCGTGCCCGTGCTGTCGAACGAGCCGCCGCCGTCGAAGCTGAGCGTGCCGGCCGTGAGAACGACAGCTCCTGAGTTGGCGAACGGAATACTGATCGTCGTCGTGCCCGCGGCGGTCTTGTTATACGTGCCAGTGTTGATAAAATTGAAAGGGCCGCCCCAGTAGCCGGACGTGAAAATGGAACTGGAGGCCGAGTCGTTGAACGCGCCGTTGTTGGTGATACTGCCACCGGCACCGGATTGGAGGGATCCCGTTGTCCAGTTCACCGTCCCGTAGTTCACCAGCGCCCGAAAGAGAAAATCGTTTGAACCGCTGACGCTCATCGCGAGCGTGCCCCCGCCCTGCACGGTGGTCGTCCCGCCGCTATTCCAGTCACCACTCGTCCAACTAAAGGCACCGCCGATTGCCGTGTCCCGGGCCAGCGAGCCGCCAGTTTGATTGAAGGTGGCACCCGAGAGGATGGTAAGCGCGCCCGAGCCATTCAAAGTCCCGACCGACCAGGTCACGCTCCCACTGCTGACTTCCGCATCGGTGGAACTGCCGGGCACGCCATTACTCCAATTTCCCGGGGTCGCCCAATTGCCAGTGCCGGTCCACGCGGACGTTTGCGCCATCGCCGGATTTACGCCCAGGAGAAAGAACAAAACCCCGACAACCCCGAACGACGCTTGCGATTTCATGGGGTTGAAGTAGGAACGCAGGTGGTCGGGTTACCGCGAAATACGAATGCCACCTAGTCCAAACGAGGGCGACCACTCGGGCCCGAACGGCTGCGCGTCGCCTGACAAGGCGGAACAGCCACCGGTCGCATTCATCCCATGCCGGGCGGAGCGCAGAACGAAATTCACTGACCGGATGGTTGATTGGATCATGGGTGCAGGACAAAACAGATTACTCGCCCGCTGCACAGAAACTTACCGATCAGGGCCTTAGTCGGAAGCGCAAAGTTCGACTGATTTTCCAGTCGCTTAAAATTATTAAACCCTGACTGACTGCTGGTTACCGAGTCAGTTTTCGGTACTTGATGCGATGCGGCTGCTCGGCGTCCTTCCCCTTCCGCTTCTTGAAATCCTCGAGGTAGGCCGAGTAGTTACCTGCGAACCAGTGCACGTAGCTGTCGCCCTCGAAGGCCATGATGTGCGTCGCCGTGCGGTCGAGGAACCAGCGGTCGTGGGAGATGATCACCGCGCAGCCGGCAAAGCTCTCCAACGCCTCCTCCAGCGCGCGGATGGAGTTCACGTCGAGGTCGTTGGTCGGCTCG
>JANYAM010000046.1 GCA_025361365.1 Opitutus sp.
GCCTTCACCCTCGGTCTGATCGACTGCACTGAGTCGACCACCCGCGCAAAAGGCAGCTATCATCCGCTTCAACCAGCCACCTCCAAAGTGTTACCCTCTACCCGGGACACTTGTTACCCTTGACCCGAGTCTATACAGCCCCCAACCGCCCGGGCGCTTGAGGGCAAGCGTCCCTACCGTTACGGTCATACGAAGCCGCGGGCCTCAGGGCTTGCGGCTTTTTTCTTTGCCGCGAAGATTGGCTGCATGTCCCGACTACCCCGTTTGGCGGCTTTGCTTTTGTTGGGCGGTTCCCTGTTGCGGGCGGCCGATTATCCCTTCCAGCCCGTGCCCTTCACCGCGGTGCGGGTTACAGGCGGGTTCTGGGCGGCCAAGCAGGAGGTCAACCGGACGGTCACCGTGCCGTTCGCCATGCAGCAGTGCGAGGAGTCGGGCCGGTTGAAGAACTTCGATCTCGCCGCCGAAGTCAGGCGCCGTCGCGCCGCCGGCGAGAAGGACTACCAGGTCACGCCACCGACCATCTACCCGTTCGACGACACCGACGCCTACAAGGCCATCGAGGGCGCCTCGTATGTGTTGAGCATGAAGCCCGACGCCGCGCTGGAAAAACAGCTCGACGTCTGGATCGCCCGCATCGCCGCGGCGCAGGAGCCCGACGGCTACCTCTACACTTTCCGGACGATGCACCCCGACTCACCCGGCCACAAGTGGGTGGGGCAGCAACGCTGGGAGAAGGATCCCGAACTCAGCCACGAGCTCTACAACTGCGGCCATCTCTATGAGGCGGGAGCCGCGCATTTCGCCGCGACGGGCAAGCGCACGCTGCTCGACATCTGCCTGAGGAACGCCGAGCTGCTCTGGCAAACCTTCGGGGACAGCCGGCTCCGGATCGCGCCGGGCCACGAGATCGTCGAGATGGGCTTGGTGAAACTCTACCGGGCAACCGGGGACGCGCGCTGGCTGAAACTCGCGCAGGTCTTCCTCGATGCGCGTGGTCCCGGCGGCCCCGAATACAACCAGCGCCAGAAACTCGTCGTCGACCAGGACACGGCCGTCGGCCACGCCGTGCGCGCGAACTATCTTTATTCCGGGATGGCGGACGTGGCGGCGCTGACCGGCGACCGGCGCTATTCCGACGCGATCACGAAAATCTGGGAAAACGCGACGGCGCGGAAGATGTATCTCACCGGCAGTGTCGGGGCCCTGGCGAAGGGCGAGGCCTACGGCGCCGATTACGAGCTGCCGCTCGACGGCTACAACGAGACCTGCGCGGCGGTGGCGCTGATGATGTGGAACCACCGGATGTTCCTGCTGACCGGCGACGCCAAATACATGGACGTGTTCGAGCGCACCGCTTTCAACGGTTTCCTCAGCGGCGTGTCAGTGTCGGGTGACCGGTTCTTCTACACCAACCCCGTGGCCTACGACGGACAGAAAAAGAACAACTCCGGCCACGCCGGCCGCGTGGCCTGGTTCGGCTGCGCCTGCTGCCCGCCCAACCTGATGCGCACGCTCGCGGCGCTGACCGGTTATTTCTACGCCGTGCGCGACGATGCGGTCTACGTCAACTTCTACGCCCAGAGCGAAGGCGAGGCGAAGGTCGCCGGCACCACGGTGAAGTTGCAGCAGGCGACCGACTATCCGTGGTCCGGCGGGGTGAAGCTGACGGTGTCGCCGGCCAAGCCGACGAAGTTCACCGTGCGCGTCCGCATCCCCGGTTGGGCGCAGGGCCAGCCGGTGCCGTCGGATCTCTATGCTTACGGCTCAGGCCGGCCGGCGGATTGGCGCCTGAGCATCGGCCACGAGCAGATCATGGCGCTTCCGGAACAGGGTTATGTTTCCATCACGCGTGAATGGCGAAAGGGTGATGTCATTGAACTTGATCTGCCGATGCGGGTGCAACGAGTGCATGGCAATGCGAAGATCGCCGCGACAGCGGGTCAGGTGGCTTTTGAACGCGGTCCGGTGGTATATTGCTTCGAGGAAGTAGATCAAAAGATCACGCCGGCGGCGGTTGGCTCGAGCTTCTCGGTCTCCACCAAGCCTGAATCCCTAATGTCCGCGGATATTATCCGGCTGGACTTTGAAAGTTCGAAGGGAGCGAAGATGACGGCCATCCCTTACTTTGCTTGGGACAATCGCGGCCTCGCCCCGATGACGGTCTGGGTGCCGGAATACTGAGGCTTCCGGCTGGGCTGAGGCCCAGCCCACCGCCACGTCCTAGCACTCCGCGCTTGCGGCTTTTTCGCGGACGGGGAGACTGGCGCATCCCCTATGAAATTCCCGAATGGTCGGATCGTGGCCTCGTTGTTGCTCTGTAACGTCATGCTGGCCGCGGAGGATTTCCGCTTCGGCCAGCCGCCCCAGCCGCAGCGCGACGCCAACCTCTACGCGCCCGATCTCGCGGCGCTGGCCAAGCCGCAGTCGAGCGAGCTGCGCGAACTCGTCGAGCGCTTCATGGCCGACCGCGAGACGCTCGCGAAATATTATTCGGTGCCGGGCTCGATGCTGCAGTTGCGGCGCTTCAAGGAGTTCTACCAAGCCTGGCAGGCCAAGCTCGAGACCATGCCCTACGACCAGCTCGGGGTGGAGGGGCGGATCGACTGGCACCTGATGCGTCTCGAAATGCGCTACCAACTCGGCCTCCTCGCGAGGGGCGAGAAGCGCAACGCCGAGATGGCGCCATTCATGGGCTTCGCGGACGCGCTCGCGGGCCTGCAGGAGACGCGCCGGCAGTTCGACAAGGTCAACCCGGAGGAATCGGCCGCCATCCTCGTCAAGGTCCGCCAACAGATTGAAGCCGCGCGCAAAACCCTCGAAGGCGACGCGCCGAAGCCCGGCAAGATCATCGCCTACCGCGCCGCCAACCGGCTGGGCGAACTCAGCAAGACGCTGAAGAACTGGTTCGAATATTACGACACCTACGACCCGCAGTTCGGCTGGTGGGTGCGCGAGCCCTACAAGAAGACCAGCGCCGCGGTCGACGACTATGCGAAGTTTCTCCGCGAGAAAATCGTCGGCGTAAAGACCGGCGAGGACGAGCCGATCATTGGCGATCCCATCGGTGCCGACGGCCTGAAGCTCGACCTCGAGCACGACATGATGCCTTACCAGCCCGAGCAACTGATCGCCGTGGCGGAAAAGGAATTCGCGTGGTGCGAGGCCGAATGGAAGAAGGTCGCGCACGACATGGGCCTGGGCGACGACTGGAAAGCCGCGCTCGAAAAGGTGAAGCACGACTACGTCGCCCCCGGCGACCAGCCTTCGCTGATCGCGAGGCAAGCCTACGAGGCGGTGGACTTTGTCACCAAGCGCAACCTCCTCACCGTGCCGCCGCTGGCGATCGACGACTGGCTGATGACGATGATGTCGCCCGAGCGCCAGAAAACGAACCCGTTCTTCCTCGGGGGTGACCGCATCATCGTGTCCTATCCGACCGACACCATGGACGAGCAGGACAAGCTCGACAGCTTGCGGGCGAACAACACGCATTTCTG
>JANYAM010000054.1 GCA_025361365.1 Opitutus sp.
ACCTGCCGCCTTTTTGCCGGAGGAGAGCGCCAAGTATTCGCTCGAGAACACCGAGAAGTTCCAGCTGCTGGACCGCGTGGCGCAACAGGCCGTCTCCTGCACCGGCCTGCAGGAACACCTCGGCGAGACCGGCCGCCTGGAAGTGGTGGCCAACCTCCGCAACCACGGCCGCGAGGCCATCGCGCTGCAGGTGCGCTGCGTTTTCCACGATGCGACCGGCGCGCCGACAGGCGACGAAACCCCGTGGCAGGCGTTGAACCTCGCGGCGGGCGACACCGAAGCGGTGCGCTATGCGGCGGCAAACAACCTCGCGCGGAAATTCACCCTTCTGGTGCGCGCGGCCAATTAAACGGCCGCGCGGCGGCCAGACGGGCGACACTCCGCGCCCACATTGATGAAGGTTCACCGTTCCGTCATACAGGCGTAACCGGTTTGCCACATACAGCTGGCAAGCTGGGGTGGTGAAACCAAACACCACGCCCGCCCGTTCGAACATTAATCCGCCCCGCTGGCTCGCCGCCAGCCTGCTGGGCGCCATGCTGATCCTCAGCGCTTCCGCCGACGATGCCGGCGGCCCGGCCCTCCGGCTCGAGGATCTGGAAGTGTCCGCGCCGCGCAACTCCGCCCTCACCCAGGCGCCGACCGACAGCGATCTCACCGCGCGCCAGCCGCGGTCCATCCTCACGCTCGAGTATATCTCGAACAACGTCGCGCCCACGGCGGACTACGCGACCATCGTGGCCCTGGCGCCGAGCGTCTCGAACGTCGAGACCAACGGCCCCGGCCTGAGCGAAGCCAAGCACACCACGATGCGCGGGATCGATGACGGCGGCTACAACGTCACCTTCGACGGCATTCCCTTCGGCGACTACAACTCCTACAGCCACCACACGACGAGTTACTTCCCGGCGAAGCTGATCGGCAAGGTCGTCATCGACCGCGGCCCCGGCACCGCGAGCACCATCGGCGTGGCCACCTTCGGCGGCACGATGGCGCTCTACTCCAAGGATCCGCGCACCGAGCTCTCCTTCGTGCCGACCCTCAGCCTCGGCAGCTTCGGCACCAAGCTCGGCCACTTCGAGGCCAACACGGGCGTGCTCACCGGCCTGCAGGGCGCCTCGGCCATCGGTAGCTACCAGCGCATGGAGACCGACGGCTACCGCACCAACGCCGACATGAAGCGCGACACCTGGTTCGTGAAATATCTCCAGCCAGTCGGCAAGGACACCACGATCACCGTGCTCAGCAGCCTGAACACGATTACCTTTGGCAACCCCGGCACGGTGACCCAGCTGCAGATCGACACCTTTGGCCGCAACTTCGGTCTGAAGGACAACAACGCCGCCAACCAACTCGACCTCCTGAACCGCCGCTACAATTACCAGCACAAGATCGCCGACTTCGAGTATATCGGGCTTGATACCAACCTCGGCGGCGGCTGGCGGATCGAGAACAAGGTCTACACCTACTCCTACAACAACATCAGCCACGAGAAACCCAAGCTTGGCTCCGGCGCGGCCGCAGGCCAGATGCTCGGCTCGGTCAAGGGCAACGAATACCGCACCTACGGCGACACGTTTCAGCTCAGCCATGACGACGAGCGCGGCACCTTCAAGGCCGGCCTCTGGTATGATTCGACCACGAACCACCGCTACACCTACGGCGTCAACTACGACACCACCGGGGCCGACGTCATCGACCTGACCGCCACCGCGCTTTACAAGGCCGCGGCGCCCGGCGGCAACCCCGCCACGCTGCCCGGCGCCTCCGCCTACGACTACAAATACCTGCTGGTCGACAAGGACAAGCCGTTCCACCTCTACGGCGAATACACCTGGAAGATCTCCGCGGATTTCGATGTCAACGGCGGTCTGAGCTACCAGAAGTTCTCCCGCGACTTCAACGCCACGGTCAACCAGACCTCCGGCCGCCAGGCGCTCATCGCCTCGCGCAGCGATTCCAAGCTCCTGCCGTCCCTTAGCGCGCACTGGACGGTCGACAAGGACTGGACCGCCTACGCGCAGTATGCGCAAGGCGTCATGACCCTCTCCGAGGCCAATTCCTTCTACGTGGACAACGCCAACCTCGGGGCGATCAACGTCAAGCCGCAGCATTCGTCCAATTATCAGCTCGGCACCGTCTTCAAGCGCAGCCGCTTCAATGCCGATATCGACATCTACCTCGTCGATTTCAAGAACTACGCCTACAGCGGCCCGGCCGACGCCAACGGCGATCCGTCCTACTACGGCATCGCCCAGGGTGCGCGCTACAGCGGCATCGAGGCGGAGGCCACCTATTATGTGGGCGGCGGTTTCAGCGTCTATGGCAACGGCTCGGTCAACGACGCCGAGTTCAAGGGCTCGAGTATGGACGTGCCCACTGTGCCCCGCACCACCTTTGCGTTCGGCGCCGTCTTTGACCACGCCGGCTTCTTCGGCTCTCTCACGGCCAAGCGCGTCGGGAGCTGGACGGTCTACGACACCATCACCAACCCCGATGTCTTCGGCCTCGGTTCCTCCCGCTCGGCGAAGAGCGACGCCTACTGGCTCGGCGACCTGTCGCTCGGTTACGCGATGAAGTTCGACCACGGCTTCATCCACAGCCTCAAGGCCCGCTTCCAAGTCGGCAACCTCGCCAACAAGAAGGTGCAGGTGCTCGACGGCATCGATGCCAACCCGGCCAACGCCTACACGAAGGACGTCTTCAATGTGCTGCCCACGCGCAACTACTTCCTCACCGTCTCGGCGGAATTTTAACCCATGCGCGCCATGAAAAAATTCCGCCCCCTGTTGCTCGTTGCGCTCTTCGCGGCG
>JANYAM010000289.1 GCA_025361365.1 Opitutus sp.
TTCGCCGTGTGGGAAGAGCAGTTCCGCGTGATGCTCGTCAATACCGCCCGCCTCAGCCACGCCGCGCTGCGCGGCATGTTGACGCGGAAGAAGGGCGCGCTGGTCAACATTTCCTCCATCGCGGGCGAATTCGGCATGCCCTACCAGGCCGCCTACAACACGACCAAGGCCGGCCTCTCCGCGCTCAACGAGAGCCTGATGTATGAGCTGAAAGGCACGGGCGTCATCGTCATCGACTTCCGTCCGGGTGACTATCGCACCGACTTCGAGGGCTCCGTCCGCCGCCCGCCCGGCGCCGCCGGTCCCGGCCAGGACCAGGCGTGGGCGGCCTTCACCGCCATGATGCAGTCGGGTCCCGCGCCCGCGGGTGCCGCCGCCGACCTCCAGGCCGCCTTGCTCCGCGGCCGTAGTGGCACGGTGCGCAGTGGGCGTTTCTTCCAAGCTGTGCTGGCGCCGTTCATCGCGCGGTTCGGCTCGCTCAACTTGAAGCGGAAGATCCAGGGAAAATACTTCGGCCTGTGATGAACCGAGATTTTTTTAGCCACAAGAGAACGCAAGGAGCACAAAGACCGAGCCTGAACTTGAGCGGGATTTCGGAATTTCTTTGCGGTCTTTGCGTTCTTTCGTGGCTAATGATGGTTTCCTGATCGATGCCACGCGTTCGCATTCTCGTCCTCACTTCCAGCACCGGCGCCGGCCATGACGCGCGCGCGCAGGCCTTTGCCGAGTGGTGCTTCGAACTCTACCGGCACGAGGTCGACGTGCGCATCGAGCAGATGCTTGAGAAGTCCTCCGGCTTCTTCAGTGCCGGCGTGAATTTCTACAACTGGATCCAGAAAAAGTCCCCGTGGCTCCACAAGGCCTTCTACCTCTTCGTCGAGCTGCTGAGTTTCCTCAACAAGAACTCGGTCAGCTTCGGCCGCGCCTACTACGAGCGCGTGCTGCTCGAATACAAGCCGCACCTCGTCTTCAGCGTCCACGACTGCCTCAACCGCGGCTAT
Organism: Opitutus sp.; assembly: GCA_025361365.1. Classification (GTDB taxonomy): domain Bacteria; phylum Verrucomicrobiota; class Verrucomicrobiia; order Opitutales; family Opitutaceae; genus Lacunisphaera. The sequence goes on from JANYAM010000289.1 coordinate 1,002, forward strand.
TTCCAGCTGGCGCGCAAGCTCCTCGGGGCCGACCACGTGCGCTGCGCGACCTACTGCGGCGAGTTCTCCGGTGGCTTCGGCTACAGCGTCAACTGGGTCGAGCCCAGCGCTGACCTCTACATCTCCCGCACCGGCACCGCGCGCGACTACGCCGTGAAGATCGGCATGGCGCGCGACCGCACCCGGGTGCGCGGCCACCTGATGCAGCCGCGCCAGCACACCGAGATTCTCAAGGCTGAGGCGCGCACGGAGTTCATCGAGGAGAAACTCGAGCTGCGCTCCGACCTGTTCACCGTCTTCCTCGCCACCGGCGGCAACGGCGCCAACAACCACCTCGATCTGCTGCCGAAGCTGCTGCCCTACGCCGACCGGGTGCAGGCCATCGTCATCTGCGGCAAGAACCGCGAGGTCTACAACCAGCTCGTGCACTGGCGCGCCGAGCATCCGGAGTTCAACTGTTTCGTCGACGGCTACTCCGAGGAAGTGCACCTCCTCATGCAGGTCAGCGACGCCATCGTCACGCGCGGCGGCACGACCAGCTGCGCCAAGGCGCTGCATTTCCGCTGTCCGATCATCTTCAACGGCATCGGCGGCATCATGCCGCAGGAGGAGCTGACGGTTAAATTCTTCCGCAACGGCGACGGCGCCGAGCTCATCGCCAACGCGGCGGACTTCGAGTGGGTCATCAGTTCCTGGATGGAGAACCGCCGCACCTACGACCGCCTGCGCGCCAATTTCCTCAAGCTCCGCTACGAGGAGGACCCGACGCTCGTCGTCCGCGAACTCGTCGACCTCGCCCAGGAAGCCAGCGGCACCGACTTGCAGCCCGGTCCCTTCCCGCCGAAGTCACGTAAGGGTTAAGGAGTTCGCGGCCCATTGGGCCTCTGCAGGATCTTCAGGCCGCCAGGTAGGGCAACTTCTTGGCGGTCTCCTTCACGGCGGGGACGCCGTCGAGGAGTTCGCCGATGGCGTCCCAGCGGCCGTTGACGAGGGCGTCGCGGGCGGACTCGCGCTGGGCGATCTTCACGCTCTGGCCGGCGAAGCGGGCCTCGAGCTTCACGAGATCGATGACGACCTCAATCGCGGAATTCTTTTCCACGGCCGCGGCGATTTTCGCGATGTCTTCGCGGACGGCGGTGACGCACGGCATGCCGAGCGTCGTGCTGTTGCCAAAAAAGATCTCGGCGTAGCTCTCGGCGATGACGGCCTTGAAGCCGTATTTCTGGATGGCCTGCGGGGCGTGCTCGCGGGAGGAGCCGCAGCCGAAGTTGGCGCCGGAGAGCAGGACCGTGGCGCCCTTGAAGCGCGGGTCGTTGAGCGGGTGGTTCGTGTCCTTCCCCGTGGTGGTGTCCTTGCGGACGTCGAAGAAGAGGAATTCGCCGAGCCCATCGAAGGTGACGCACTTCATGAAGCGCGCGGGGATGATGCGGTCGGTGTCGATGTCGTTGCCCGGGACGTTGACGGCGCGGCCGGCGACGGAGATAATTTTAGCGAGAGCCATGGGAGTAGAGGGGGAAGAAGGTTAACCACGAAATACACGAATCACACGAAAGGGGATCGGTGGTTTGGTTTTCGTGTATTTGGTGTGTTTCGTGGTGATCAATTTACGGCGAAGACCTCGCGGGCGTCGGCGACGGTGCCGGTGACGGCGGCGGCGGCGACCATCACCGGGCTCATGAGCACGGTGCGGCCGGTGGTCGAGCCCTGGCGGCCCTTGAAGTTGCGGTTGGACGAGCTGGCGCAGAGTTCCTCGCCGATGAGCTTGTCGGGGTTCATCGCGAGGCACATGGAGCACCCAGCGGCGCGCCATTCAAAACCGGCGGCGGTCAGCACCTTGTCGATGCCTTCCTTTTCGCACTGGAGCGCGACGATCTGCGAGCCCGGGACGGCGATGGCGCGGACGCCCGGGGCGACCTTGCGACCCTTGATGTATTTGGCGACCTCGCGGAAGTCCGAAAGACGGCCGTTGGTGCAGGAGCCGAGGAAGGCGACGTTGATCTTCGTGCCCTTGATGGGCTTCCCGGCCGGCAGCTTCATGTAGGCGAGCGCCTCGATGATGCCGGCCTTGTCGTCGGCCGAGGTGGCGGTGTCCGGGCTGGGGACATTCTCGTTGATGGTGATGCCCTGGCCGGGATTGATGCCCCAGGTGACGGATGGTGCGACATCGGCGGCGTTAATCTTCACGACGTCGTCGTAGCGGCAGCCCGGGTCGGAGGCGAAGGACTTCCAGCGCGCGACGGCGGCGTCCCACGCGGCGCCGGTGGGCGAGTAGGGGCGGCCCTTGAGGTAGGTGAAGGTCGTCTCGTCGGGATTGACGTAGCCGACGCGCGCGCCGCCCTCGATGGACATATTGCAGACGGTCATGCGCTCTTCCATCGTGAAGCCGTCGAACGTGGAGCCGGCGTATTCGTAGGCGAAGCCGGTGCCGCCGTTGACGCCGAGCTGGCGGATGATGTGGAGAATGACGTCCTTGGCGTAGACGCCCGGCGGGAGTTTGCCGTTCACCTCGATGCGGCGGACCTTGAGCTGGCCGAGGGCCATGGTCTGCGTGGCGAGCACGTCGCGCACCTGGCTGGTGCCGATGCCGAACGCGATGGCGCCGAACGCGCCGTGGGTGGAGGTGTGGGAGTCGCCGCACGCGATCGTCGTGCCGGGCTGGGTGATGCCCTGTTCGGGCCCGACGATGTGCACGATGCCCTGCTTGCCGGTGGCGCGGTCAAAGAAGGTGATGCCGAACTCGGCGCAGTTTTTCCGGACCTCGTCCATCATGGCCTGCGCGAGGGAGTCCTTGTAGGGCTCGACCAGCTCGTTGGTCGGGATGATGTGGTCCACCGTCGCGAAGGTGCGGTGCGGCATGAGGACCTTGAGGCCGAGGTCGCGCAGCATGCCGAAGGCCTGCGGCGAGGTGACCTCGTGGATCAGGTGCGTGCCGATGAGCAGCTGGGTCTGGCCATTGGCCAGTTTCTTGACCGCGTGGGCGGCCCAGACTTTTTCGAAGAGGGATTGAGGGGAAGGCATGGGGGAAATTTTCCCGCGGATATCACGGATGGTCGCGGATAAGGCAAAACCGGTTTGATCGATCCGCGTTCATCCGCGTGATCCGCGGAGAATTGAGGACGATACACTACCAGAATCTTGCCATAACAAGAAATACTTGTTTCATGCTCTGTGATGCCCCGGGAGTATCAATACCCGTTCGAGCTCCGGCACCTCGTCTACTTCCGCGAGGTGGCCCGGCAGCTGCATTTCCGCAAGGCCGCCGAGACGCTGGCGGTGGCGCAGCCGGCCCTGTCGCGGAGCATCGCGCAGCTGGAGACGGCGCTGGGCGTGGACCTGCTCAACCGCACGCGCCGCAAGGTCGAGCTGACGGCGCCCGGCCGGGTTTTCTTGGAGCGGATCGAGCCGCTGCTGCGCGGGTTGGCGGCGGTGCCGGGCGACATCCAGGCGCTGGCCGGCGGGCAGGCCGGGCAGGTGAGGGTGGCGTTCACGGGTCTGGCAATGGCGACCGTGCTGCCGGGCATCCTGCGCGAGTTCAACCGGCGTTACCCGGGCATTCGCGTCGAGTTGAACGAGTCGCCCACGTCCGCCCAGCTCGAATCGCTCAAGACCGGCGAGATCGCGTGCGGTTTTTTCCACCCAGAGGCCGCGATGATGCCGGGATTGGCGACCAAGCTGTTGTTGCAGGAAAAAAACGGCGTGCTGCTGCCGGCCGACCACGCGCTGGCCAAGGCGAAGAAACTCCGCCTGCGCGACCTGGGCGCCACGCCGTTCGTGATGTTTCCCCGCGCGCACAATCCCGGGTTCTACGACCGCGTGCTCGCGGCGTTCGCGCAGGCCGGAGTCACGCCGCGCATCGCCGACGAGGTCTGGCCGCGCGCCAACGCCATCGGCCTGGTGCGCGCCGGGCTCGGGGCGACGTTCATGGCACCATCCGAGGCGAAGCAACTGCCGGAGGAGGTCGTGTTCCGCCCGCTCGACGGCCCGGCCCCCGAGAGCCGCCTCGTGCTCGGCTGGCGCAAGGACGTCGCGCCCGATCCCGCGCTGGGCGCGTTCCTCGTCGTGGCCGGAGCCGCCACCGCGTGAACGCGGCAAATCACAAACGCCAAAAATTCCAAATGCCAAACTGCACGAAAACCGAAAATGGATGCCCGAAGGCGGGTTTCGGATTTCTTTGGCCTTTGGAGTTTGGAATATGGCGTTTTAACTCTGTAGATTTCCTCCTGCTTTGAGTTCCCGTCCTCCCCACATCGCCCTCCTGTTCACGACGTTTCCCAAGACGTCGGAGACCTTTCTTCAGCGCGATGTCGCGGCGCTGCAGGCGAAGGGCCTCAAGTTGAAACTCTATTCACTCTGGGGCGGAGGTGGCACGTTCAACGGGCTGCCGGTGCAGAGCTTCAACAAGTGGCGGTTGGTCGAGGTGTTCCTCGTGATCATTCCGTGGCAGGTCATCCGCCGGCCGCGGCTGATGCGCGATTTGTTCGAAGGCGTGTGCACGCGGCGGCCGCCGTCGTGGCTTAATTTCTGGGAGAACATGCTCGGCGCCGGTTTCGCCGGCAGCTTTGAGCGGGAAATGCGCCGCGACCCGCCCGCGCTGGTGCACGGGGCCTGGGGTGGGGCACCGGCGACTGCGGGCTGGATCCTCTGGCGCATGCACGGCTGGCGCTACAGCGCCGGGGCGCACGCCTACGACATCTACGAGCATGGCGGCGACTGGTGGCTGCTGGAAAAACTGCAGCATGCGCGCTTCATCCACACCTCGACCGACATGGGTCGGCGCGAACTCGTCGCGCGCGGCGTGCCGGACGGAAAGATCCGGGTCATCCGGCGCGGCCTCGAGACGTTCCCGGCGTTCAAGCCGCTGCGCCCGAACCGCCGGCCGCTGCGGCTGCTCTGCATCGCGCGCCTCGTGCCGAAGAAGGGGCTCAATTACCAACTGCTCATCTACACCGCGCTGAAGGAGGCGGGGATTGCCTTCGAGGCACGCATCGTGGGCGACGGGCCGTTGCGCGAGATGCTCGAAAGCCGCACGGTGCAACTGCAGCTCACCGACAGCGTGAAGTTCACCGGCCAGTTGGCGCAGTCGGAAGTAGCGGAGCAACTCGCCTGGGCCGACGTGCTGTTGCACACGGGCATCGTGGCGCTGAGCGGCGATCGCGACGGCCTGCCGAATGTCATTCCCGAGGCGATGGCCGCGGGCGTGCTGGTTGTGACGTCGCCGGTGTCTGCGACGACGGAGGCGATTAGCCAGGAACGCACGGGCCTCGTGGCCGATGTGGACTTGCCGCTCGCGTGGGTCGTCGCCTTGCGCCGGATGAGCGAGGACGACAAGCTCGCGGAGACCTTGCGGGCCGGTGCGCGGCGCTGGGTGGAGGAGAATTACGATGCGCACAAGAACACGGCGCAACTGGTCGCGTGTTTTGAGAAAGCGATGAAGGATTGATGGCCACAAAGAGGCGCAAGAATGCACAAAAACGAAAAACCCTCCGTCGATTGTCATCCTGAGCGCAGCGAAGGATCCAGCGGCGTGCGCGACTCAAACTGGATCCTTCGCTGCGCTCAGGATGACAGGGGTTGTATATCTTCGTGCTTTTTCGCGTCTTTTCGTGGCCACCCCTCCGCATGATTTACTACGACACGACCAAGATGGGCGCGGCCAAGCAGCGCTCGGGGCTAACCCGGGTGAGCGCGCGGCTGCGCGAGGAGTTCGGCGGCACCGTCACCGAGGTGGCGTGGGACGCGGCGCGACGGGGCTTTGTGGCCGGCAAAGCCAAGGCGTCGGTGGCTTTCGTGGCGACGGACTGGCTGTTCACCGTGGAGCTGTTCAGCGAGGTGGAGCGTCCGGGGCTCTGGGAATTCGTCAACCGGCCACCGTGCCGCCTGGCGGCGATGTTCCATGATGCGATCCCGCTGCGCTGGCCGCAGATTACGTGGCCGCAGAGCGTGCAGCGGCATCCGGAATACATGAAGATGCTGGCGGGCTTCGACCGGGTGTTCGCGATCTCGGAGGCAAGCCGGCAGGATCTCACCGGTTTCTGGCGCTGGCAGGGCGTGACGCCCCGCGCCCGGGTGGACCTGATCGACTTGGGCGCCGATTTTGACGGCGATAATCGCGTGCAGCGCGACCCGCTGATCACCACGGTGCGGCCTTCGCTGGTCTGCGTGGGCATTGTCGACCCGCGGAAGAACCAGGATTTCCTGCTCGATGTCGCCGGGGAACTCTGGCGGCAGGCGCTGGATTTCGACCTGCATATCGTCGGCCGGGTGAACCCGCATTTCGGCAAGCCCGTGGCCGCGCGGATGAAGGCGCTGCAGAAGACCGAGCCGCGCTTCCGGTTCCATGCCGCGATCAATGACCGCGCGCTCGGCCGCCTTTATGCCGGGGCCCGCGCCGTGGTTTTCCCGACGATCGCCGAGGGCTGCGGGTTGCCGTTGCTCGAGGCGCTGTGGCGCGGGGTGCCCTGCGTGTGCAGCGACCTGCCGGTCTTGCGGGAAAACGCGGATGGCGGCGGCTGCCTGGTCGCCGGCCTGAATGACCGCGCCGACTGGGTGGCCAAACTGCGCGCGCTCCTGACCGATGAAGCGATGAACCGGCGGCTGCAGGCCGGGGCGATGCAGCGCCCGTTACCCCGCTGGAGCGACACGGCGGCGGCGCTCCGCCGCGGGCTTACATCTGCTTGACGGCGTAGGCCATCGCGGCGGCGATCTTCTCGAGATCCTCGTCGCTGTGCAGGGCAGAGACGGCGGTGCGGATCAGGTCCTTGCCCGGCGGCACGGCGGGGGCGATGGACATGACGGTAAACACGCCCTTGTCGAGCAGCGCATTCCAGAAACGGTAGACGAGTTCCTTCGAGCCGAGCACGATCGGCACGGCGGGCGTCTCGCTGCCCCAGGTGTCGAGGCCGAGGCCCTTGAGCATTTCGCGGTAACGCTTGGTGTTGCGCCAGAGGCGCTCCAAGTGCTGCGGCTCGGACTGGACGATGTCGAGCGAGGCCGAGGCGGCGGCGGCCATGCTCGGGCTGATGGCGGCGCTGAAGATGGTCTGCTTCGAGTTGGTGCGGAGGTATTCGATCAGGTCGCGCGAGCCGGCGACGAAGCCGCCGGTGCTGGCGAGGGATTTCGACATGCTGCCGCAGATGAGGTCGACCTTGTCGTTAAGCTTGAAGTGGTCGACGGTGCCGCGGCCCTGGCGGCCGAGCACACCGAAGCCGTGGGCGTCGTCGAGCACGGTGAAACAGCCGGCCTCCTCGCCGATGGTGGCCAGTTCCGGCAGGCGGCAGATATGGCCCTCCATCGAGTAGACGCCCTCGATGACCAGCAGCTTCGGCTGGGAATGGGGCACGCTCTTCAGCACCTGGCGCAGGTCCTCGGGATTGTTGTGGCTGAAGCGCTCAACGGTGGCCATCGAGAGGCGGATGCCGTCCCACAGGCAGGAATGAATGTTCTTGTCGGCGAGAATGAGGTCGCCCTTTTGCGCAAAGGTGGCGACGGCGGAGCAGCACGAAATGTAGCCGGCCACACTGATGTGGCACGCCTCGCGACCGAGGAAAGCGGCGAGCTTTTCCTCGAGCTCGACGTGGTAGGCGCGCGAGCCGTTGGAGATGCGCGCCCCGGTGGTGCTGGTGCCCCATTGCTTCGGGCCCTGGCCGCAGGCCTCGATGACCTTCGGGTGGAAGGACAGGCCGAGGTAGTCGTTGCTCGAGAGCATGACCATGTCCTTGCCGTTAAGCCGGATCCTGGTGCCCGACTGCGCCTCCATGGCGTGGTAGTAGGGCTTGTATTTGAGCCGCATCTTCGTCGCATAGTCATCCTGCGCGCGCTCGATGATGGCTTTCTTGGTCTTGGTGAAGAGGGAAAGGGCCATGAAAGAAGTGGGGGCGACTAGAGGTCAGAACCGGAGCCTTAGCAACCGCAAAGGCCGCTCACCCGCGCCGCGGCAGGGTGGCCATCCAGTCCGTGAGTTCGCGCGCATAGCCGGCCCAGGATTTGAACGGACGCGCATGGGCCTGGGCCGAAAGCGCCGCCAACTCCGGCGGATTTTGCAGCAACCGGCGGATCGCCGCCGCAAGGCTGGCCGCATCGACCGAAGCCAGCGCCACGCAGCCGCCCGCGCGGGCCGATTCGCCGAGCGCCCCGGTCGCGGAGCAGACGCAGGGCTTCCCGTGCTGCAGGCTTTCCAGCACCGGCAGCCCGAAGCCCTCGATCAGCGAGGGATAAACCGTGAACGCACACTGCCGGTAGGCCGCGTGCAATTCGTCATCAGCCGCCGCGCCCGTGAACAACAGCGGCCGGCCGGCCTGCTGCAGCGTCGCGATTTTCGCGAGCGCCGGGCCGGCTGTGTCGGCGCGCGGCAGGCCGAGCAACTGGAGCTCGAACGTCAGGCCTTCCGCCCAGAGGACTTCGCAGGCCTGCAGCAACGCCAGGTGATTTTTCCGCCCCTCGATGGTGCCGACAGAGAGGATGCGCGGCACGCCGCCCGAGGGAATGTCATCTATTTGATGACATTCATCCAAGCCCAGGGAGATGGCGTGCACGACCGGTGTGGCGGTGACGCCGAGCCACGTCCAGTAGTCGCGCAGGCAGGCGGCGGAGTCCTCGGAATTGGCCGCGATGCCGTCGAACTGCAGCAGTTCGCGGAGGTAGACGGGCAGGCGCCGCACGGTCCCCGGCGGCGTGAGCTCGGGCAGCTTCAGTCCGATGGCGTCGTGAAACACCGCGACGCGCGGCCCGCGCACGGTGGCGAGCAGTTCGGGCAGGTGGGCCCCGACGGCGGGAGAAAATAATTCAGGGCAGACGAGCGCGGTGCCGGCCGGCACCGCGGGGCG
>JANYAM010000066.1 GCA_025361365.1 Opitutus sp.
CCCGCCGCGAAAGTGGTCGACTTGTGGCAGGAACCGCAGTCGGCGCCGGCGAGATACGGGATGTGCGCGGGCGCGAGCACCGCCGCCTTGACGACCAAGTCATTGTTGTAGAAAGACATCCTGGATGACGTTCGCGATAAACTCCGAGCCGTTGTCCGAGCGGATGTACTCCGGGGCCCCGTGGGCCTGGATCGCCTTCTGGAGCCAGGCCAGCACGTCCTCCGAGCGCAGGGCCCCCCCCGGCGACAATTAGACCCCGACACGACGACAACTAAAAACCGTCATCGGGTTGTCGCTGGCGACAATTAAAAACCAGCAGACTCGGTGGCGGTAATTGAGTGTTCGTTGGTCTGCGGGAGCGGTAACGCTCGGGCCCCTTCGCAGGCCCATGATTACCGAGCAACAATACCGCAGATTAATGACCACCTATCAACGAACCGGCGTCGTCAGCGACGCCGCGCTCAAAGCCGGCATGCATCGGGAAACCGCCGCCCGTTACCTTGAAGCGCAGGCCGGGCCCCAGCAGTTAAAGCCCCCTCACCATTGGCGCACGCGGGAGGATCCGCTGGAAGCCCTCTGGCTCCAGGCCAAACCATGGCTGGAAGGCCAGCCCGGAACTGGAAGCGAAGGCGCTGTTCGAGCACCTGCTGGGCGATGATCCGGCGTTGGCCCCGGGCCACGCCCTGCGCACCTTCCAGCGCCGCGTCCGCCAGTGGCGCGCCCAGCACGGGCCGCCCCGCGAGGTGCATTTTCCCCAAGTGCGCGAGCCCGGGCAGGCCGTGCAGTTGGACTGGACCCACGCCGATGAACTCGGCGTCACCATTGCCGGTGCGGCCTTCGGCCATTGGCTCTGCCACGCGGTCCTGCCCTATAGCAACTGGCAGTGGGCGGTGCCGTGTCACTCCGAGTCGCTGCTGTCGCTGCGCATCGGCCTGCAGGCGACGCTCTGGGCCCTCGGCGGCGTGCCGGTCCAGTTGCAGACCGACCAAAGCTCCACGGCGACGCATACCTTGGATCGCATGTCCAAGAAGCGCGGCTTCAACACCGGGTATCTGGCGCTCTGCGCCCATTACGACGTGGAACCGACGACCATCCATGTCGCCTGCCCGAACGAGAACGGCGACATCGAGTCGGCCAACGGTCATCTCAAGCGGCGGCTCAAAAACCATCTGATCCTGCGCGGGTCCCGGGACTTTGCCAGCGAAGCGACCTACGCCGAGTTCGTCGGCAAGGTCTGCACCGGCGCCAATCTGCTCCGGCAGGCCAAGGTCGCCGAGGAACGGCCGCGCTTGCGGCCGCTGCCCGCGACGCGCTTCCCGGAGGCCGAGGAGCTGACCGTGCGGGTGTCGAGCTACTCGACGATCCGGGCCAAGGGCTGCGCCTACTCGGTTCCGTCCAACTACGTGGGCTATCTGGTGCAGGTGCGGATGACGGAGACCGAGTTGAGCGTGCATTACGCCCAGGCCGAGATCGCCCGCTATCCGCGCCTGCCCGGTCGCGAGGCCCGGATTGATTACCGGCACATTATCGCCTCGCTGGTGCGCAAGCCCGGGGCGTTCCAACGCTGTCTCTATCGGGAACAGCTCTTCCCGGCCCTGGTGTTCCGCCAGGCCTACGACCGGCTGGTGCTGCTGGAACCCAAACGCGCTGATGCCCGCTACGTGCAGATCCTCGCTTTGGCCGCCGACACCGGCGAAGCGTTGGTGGCGGAGGCGCTCAGCACCCTCCTGCGGGAAGCCCTCGACCCCACGGTCGAGCGGATCCGCGCCCGGCTGGGCACGGTCACGGAGCCCACGATCCTCGCCGCCTTTGCCCCGGAACTGGCCAGCTATGACCAGCTCGGTGGCAGCCAGGAGGTGAGCGCATGAGTGCCAGCACCCTGCCCATCCTGCTGCGTTCGCTGGGACTCACCACGCTCGCCCGCGACTATCCCGAGGCCATCACCCGGGCCGAGGCCGACAACTGGGGCTACCTGCGTTTCCTCCATCAACTCACCGAAGGTGAACTCAATGAGCGGCTCCGCCGCCGCATTGAGCGCCTGCTCAAGGAGTCGGCGCTGCCCCCGGGACAAAACCTGGCCGTCATCGATCAGGCCAAGCTGCCCGACAAGGCCCGCCGCCAACTGCCCAGCCTGCTCGCCGGTGATTTTGTTCGGCGCGGCGACAACCTGCTCACCTTCGGCTTGCCGGGCCGCGGCAAGACCTTGTTCTGCGCCGCCCTCGGCCGCGAGTTGATCCAACGTCACCAGCTCAAGGTTCTTTTCCTGCCGACCTTCAAGCTGGTCAACCTGCTGCTGATCGCCAAACGCGACCTGAAGCTGCCAGGCTGCCTCGCCAAGCTCCACCGCTTCGACGCGATCATCTGCGATGACCTCGGCTACGTCAGTCAGGCGCAGGACGAGATGGAAGTGCTCTTCACCTTCTTCGCCGAGCGCTATGAGCGGCAGAGATCCGTCCTGATCACCTCCAACCTCGTGTTCTCCGAGTGGGACAAAATCTTCAAGAACCCGATGACGGCCATGGCCGCGGTGGATCGTCTCGTTCACCGCAGCATCATCCTCGAGTTCGCCGGCGAGAGCCTGCGGGCCAAAGCCGCCAAGGACCGGCGCGCCTGACGGGCGGCGCGATCGATCCGAACATCTCCAGTCCTTCGATCATCTCCTCCATCAGGTCAGGAGGGGGAGGGGTGCTGCGCACCCCTCCCCTCAGCCCCTCGGGAAAAGAAGATATTTGGGGAGG